>JBPOIX010000180.1:0-20445 GCA_052034175.1 Actinomycetota bacterium | reverse complement strand
GGCGAGGCCCCTGGTGCGATGGAGGCCGCCGAGGCGGCAGCCGCCGCCGCTGCCGAGGCCACGGAGGCTCCGGAGGCCCCGGCCGAGGGCTGAATCGTCACGGTCGAGAGGCCGGTGCGATCGAACTGATCCGTACGAGAGGGGCGCTACGGCGCCCCTCTCGCCGTTTCCGGCTCAGGTCAGCTTGACGATGCCCATCTTCACGGCCATGAGCACCGCCTGGGTGCGATCGCGGGCGTTGAGCTTCTCGTAGATCGAGGCCAGGTGGTTCTTCACCGTCTTCTGGCTGATGTACAGCTTCTCGGCGATCTCGGTGGTCCCCAGGCCGTCGGCCACCAGCTGCAGGACTTCTTCCTCGCGGCCGGAGATGATCGCCTCGCTGTCGTTGCGAGCCTCGTGCAGCATCGCCGACGCCAGGTTGGGGGACATCGGCCGGTCACCGTTGGCCGCGAGATGGATGGCTTCGACGACTTCGCGGATCGAGGAGTCCTTGGTGAGGTAGCCGACGGCGCCGGCCTTGATGGCCCGGTCGATGACATCGCGGTCGATGTGCATCGTGAGCATCACGACCCGCATGCGGGCATCCGCTGCGGTGAGCTGGCGCGTGGCGTCGATGCCGTCGGTGCCGGGCATGGAGACGTCCATCAGCACCACGTCCGGCTTCGTGGAGAGCGCCACCTGCACGCCGTGCGCGCCATCGGCCGCCTCGCCGACGACCGTGACACCCTCGCTCTCCAGGGCGCGGCGCAAGCTCTGGCGCAGCATGGTGTGATCGTCGACAAGCACGACGGACAGGGCCATCAGGGGGTTCTTCCTTCGTTCGGGAGTTCGAGGCGCATTTCGGTGCCCCCGGTCGGCAACGACTGCAGGGCCAGTTCGGCGTCCAGGCGATGGGCGCGCTCGCGCATGCCGACCAGACCGTAGCTGTCGGGCCGGGCAGTGGTGGCGTCCAGGCCGACACCGTCGTCGCGCACGGTGATCGTCAGCGAGGAGGACGTCTGCCGTGCTGCCACCATCAGATGGGTGGCCTTGGAATGCCGCTCGGCGTTGAGGATGGCCTCGCGCAGGATCTGCCAGACCTCCCGCTCGACGAGCATGGGGAGCCGGCCCGGGATGCGTACGTCGCAGCGGGTGAGGATGCCACTGCGTTGTTCCACCCGCTTGAGGAACTCCGCGGTGGTAGCGGTGAGGTCGCGGTGGTCGGTGACTTCGGTGCGCAGGTCGTACAGGGTGTCGCGCACCTCGGTGACGACCGCGGAGACCTGCTTGCGCAGATCGCGCAGCACCGTTTCGACTTCACCGGCGTCGGCCGACACGGACAGCGCCCGATCCACCTCGAAACCGATGAGCGCCAGCGACGAGCCCACATGGTCGTGCAGGTCGCGGGCAATGCGCGAACGTTCCTCATCGGCGGCCAGCGTGCGGATGCGCAGGAACATGCGGGCGTTGTCGATGGCGATCCCGAAGGGCTCGCTGAGGCCGTGGACGACCTCGGCTTGCTGTTGGCCGAAGACGCCGGGCTCGTTGCACTCCACCGCCACCATCCCGACCAGGGCGCCGCGGGCGCGCAGGGCGGAGTAGAGGCCGGAGCGAGCCGTCGGCGTGATCCCCGACCCGGGGACCATGTCGTCCACGCGGACCGTCTTCGGAGACTCCACCGCGGTGCGCAGCCCGTGCGGCAAGCGGTCCAGCGGGAACGCCCGAGCTTGCGGCACCCCGTTCGTCCGGGCCGGGACCGCACGCCGGGTAGTGGGTTCCACGAGGTAGACGGCCAGGGCGTCGTGGCGCAACATGGTGCGCAGCCGCCCCACGGTGGAGTCCAACACCTCGTCGTAGTCGAGCGAGGCCGGCAGCGACTGGGCCACACGCTGGAGCGCGAACAGCAGGGAGTTGGCTTCCGCCAGTCGGCTGACGCGATCGAGGGCCACCTGCTGCTGTCGGGCGGCGTCGTGTGCCGCCCGGTGTGCCAGGCCGCTGGTGAACGCCACGAGGGCCAGTAGCCCGGCCCACAACAGGCCGTCCTGCAGGCCGGTGGTGCTCCCGACCTTGGCCACATGAAGGCCAGTGATGACCGCGACGCTGAAGGCCGAGACGGCGGCGCTCTGCACGAACCCGGCAGCGAAGCCGGCGAGCATTCCCGTAGGAATGAGGAAGAGCACGAACGGCGATGCCCACGCGCCGGTGAGCAGGACTGCCGCAGTGTTCAACGCCTGCTCTGCCAGGATCCGCTGGCGCACCACGGGGTCGTTGCGATAGGGAACCGGCCGCGCCCAGCTGAGGATCGTGTACGCCAGCATGCAGAGTGCGATCGCGGGGAGGTGCCAACTGGACAGCGAGAAGTCCGGCGCCGCACGGAAGACGGCGCCGGCGAGGGCAGCCGCGCGGAACGGCCACAGGGGAGCGGCGCTGAGTGTCGGCACCACGGTCTGGGTCGGCGGCCTGGGGGCGCGCCGGTCCACCCCGCCAGGGGGAGTGCGGCTGGAGCTGCGCCGCTCGACCAGCGGCCAGCTCAACGATGAAGGGCTGGTGCTGTCGGTGGCGCGCCGCTGGTATGCGCTCCCGCCAGGGGCCGCCGGCGCGGGTGGCGCCGCCTCGGTGGCCGGGTCTGCCGACGGAGCGCTCTGGGCCCTGCCGTCCGGCAGTTCGTCCGTGTCATCGACCACGGGCTGATGCTAACGACCCCTGCCGAGGCGGCGGCGTGACCGCTGCGTTGCTACCGTCTGCGCATGATTCTCGTCGGGCTCACCGGTGGCATCGGCTCCGGAAAATCGACCGTGAGCGCAGCACTGGCGGCGCGGGGTGCGGTCGTCGTCGATGCCGACGCCGTGGCGCGGGATGTCCAACAGCCGGGGTCGCCCGTGCTGGCCGCGATGGCGGAACGATTCGGAGCGGACGTGCTGGCGGAAGATGGCTCGCTCGACCGCGTGAAGGTCGCGGGCATCGTGTTCACCGACCCCGAGGCGCTCGCTGCCCTGAACGCGATCGTGCACCCTGCAGTCGGCGCGGAGATCAACCGCCGAGTCCGCGAGCAGGTGGCTACCGACCATGTGGTGGTGCTCGACATCCCGCTGCTCACCGAAAACCCCCGCGACGGCCTGCAGGGCAAGATCGTGGTGGACGTGCCGGTCGAGACCCAGGTGGAGCGGTTGGTCCGGTTTCGTGGCTTCGATGAAGCGGATGCCCGAGCCCGCATCTCCCGCCAGGCCACCCGGGAGCAACGTCTCGAGGGTGCAAGCTTCGTGGTGGACAACAGCGGCACGCTCCAGGACCTGGAGCCCCAGATCGTCGAGCTGTGGGCATGGCTGCAGGCGCTTCCCCAGTTGCCGGCCGACTTCCAGTTCGGCGGCAAGCCGCCGGCCGACAGCGCTCCTCCCACGGCCTGAGAGGCGCTACCAGCGCAGGCGCGCCACGATCTCCCCGTCGTCGATCTCCCCCGTGGGCACGAAGCCGAGCCGTTCGTAGAAGGGGCGCGGGCTTCCTGGCCCATCCACCCAGCTGACGGTGACGCTGAGGTGCCCCGCCGCCCGCAGCAGTTCGAACACCTGGCCGAGCGCCCGATCACCGATGCCTCGCCGCTGATGCATCCGGTCGATCAACAACCGCCACAGATACGGCTCGGGGTGGTGCTGGGTGGCGGCCGCCAGCATCACGAAACCGACCGCGGCCCCGTCCGCCTCGATGCCGCGCATCCAGGGCGCAACGGGCGCACCGTCGATGACCTCCGGGAACAAGGCGTCGGTGAACGAGGCGGCCATCGGCGCCACCAGACGCTCCTGCGACATGTGGGTCCGGAGGCGGCGGTACGGGCCGACGTTGTGCGGCCCGAGTTCGACCAGGGTGACCGCCGAGGGGCGGTGGCGGGGCCGTCCGAGCCAGGCCTCCCAGTCCGCTCGCAGCAGGGCATACCGCAGGTCGTCCTCCCAACCCTCCCGGCCGGCGAAGTTCAACCGGGTGAGGGCCTCGAAGGTCATGCCGACGGCTTCACACACCCTGGCCGAGGCCGTGTTCTCCGGGTGCATGCTGGCCTCGATGCGGTGAACCCCGACCGTGGTGAACAGCGCCTGCACCAGCGCCGTCGCAGCCTCGGTGGCCAGGCCGCGCCCCTGGGCCGAGCGGGCCAGGGTCCACCCGACCTCCGCAATTCCCTCGTGGGCGCGCACGTAGAGGTCGCCCACCAACGAGCCATCCTCCTCGATCGCCAGGTTGGTCCCGCGGCCAAGGTCGTCGCCCTCGGCAGCCCGGGCCTCGAAACGCTCGATGGCCGCTTGCTGGTCGTACGGCAGGGCCCAGTCCTGGAACCGGGCGACTTCCGGGTCGTTGCGATAGGCGGCCACGACGGGCATGTCGGTGGCCCGCAGGTGGCGGATCGTGAGGCGTTCGGTGCGAATCGGAAGCACCTGCTGACCCTACTGGACCGCATGGCGAACATGCGTTCGGCACATTCCGCTGCACTGATAGACTCCCGATCGTGCCTGCCGATGCCCCCCGTTTTCAGGTCGTGTCACCGTTCCAGCCTGCGGGCGATCAGCCGACGGCCATCACCCAGCTGTCCGCCGGCATCGATCGCGGCGAGCGGTTCCAAACCCTGCTCGGCATCACCGGTTCCGGCAAGAGCGCCACGGTGGCCTGGACGATCGAAGCCGTCCAGCGGCCCACCCTGATCCTCGCCCCGAACAAGTCGCTGGCAGCCCAGCTGGCACAGGAGATGAAGGAGTTCTTCCCCAACAACCGGGTGGAGTACTTCGTCAGCTACTACGACTACTACCAGCCCGAGGCCTACATCGCCTCCAGTGACACCTACATCGAGAAGGACTCCTCGATCAACGACGAGATCGACCGCTTGCGCCATTCGGCCACGGCGGCGCTGCTCACCCGCCGGGACACGATCGTGGTGGCCTCGGTCTCCTGCATCTACGGCATGGGCGACCCCGCGGAGTACAAGGGCCAGCTGCTGGAGCTGCACACCGGGGTGGATTACGACATGCGCAGCATCCTGCGCCGCCTGGTGGACCTGCAGTTCGACCGCAACGATGCCACGCTCGGGCGCGGCAAGTTCCGGGTGCGTGGCGACACCATCGAGGTGCACCCGTCGTACGAGGAAAGCGTGCTGCGCATCGAGATGTTCGGCGACACCGTGGATCGCATCACCACGGTCGACCCGCTCACGGGGGAGACGTTGCACGAGCACAACGAGATCCTCGTGTTTCCGGCCACTCACTATGTGGCGGGCGACGAGCGGATGCGGCGGGCCGTGCTCGGCATCGAAGCCGAACTGCAGGAGCGCCTGGCGTGGTTCGAGGCCAACGGCAAGCTGCTGGAGGCGCAGCGGCTGCGGATGCGCACCCAGTACGACCTGGAGATGATCCAGGAGGTCGGCTACTGCAACGGCATCGAGAACTACAGCATGCACATCGACGGCCGCAGCTCCGGGCAGCCCCCGTTCACCTTGCTGGACTACTTCCCGAAAGACTTCCTCCTCGTCGTGGACGAAAGCCATGTGGCGGTGCCGCAGCTGCACGGCCAGTACCTCGGCGACCTGCGCCGCAAGGACGAGCTCGTCGAGCACGGCTTCCGCCTGCCCAGCGCCCGGGACAACCGCCCGCTGCGCTTCGAGGAAGTGATGGAGCGCATCAACCAGTGCGTCTTCCTGTCGGCCACTCCGGCGCCGTTCGAGCTGCAGCACAGCGGCCAGGTGGTGGAGCAGATCGTGCGGCCCACCGGCCTGGTGGACCCTGAGGTCATCGTCAAGCCGACCAAAGGGCAGATCGACGACCTCATCGAACTGATCAACGATCGCATCACCCGGGGCGACCGTGTGCTGGTCACCACGCTGACCAAGAAGATGGCGGAGGACCTCACCGAATACCTGCTGGAGCAGGGGCTGCGCGTGCGGTACCTGCACAGCAACATCGACACCATCCAGCGCATCGAGATCCTGCGCGCCTTGCGCCTGGGCGAGTTCGACGTGCTCGTGGGCATCAACCTGCTGCGGGAGGGGCTGGACCTGCCGGAGGTCTCGCTGGTGTGCATCCTCGACGCGGACAAGGAAGGCTTCCTGCGCAGCGAGACGTCGCTCATCCAGATGATCGGCCGCGCCGCCCGCAACGTGGACGGCCAGGTGGTGATGTACGCGGACAAGGTCACCCCCAGCATGCAGAAGGCCATCGCCACCACCGGCGAACGGCGGCTGCGGCAGCTGGCGTACAACACCGAGCACGGCATCAACCCGCAGACCATCCGCAAGGCCGTCGGCGACATCCTGTCGCTGCTCCGGCCCGACGACACGGCACCCGTGCCCGGCAAGGGTCAGCGGCGGAACCGGGAGCGGGACAAGGTGCAGCGCGAGCTGAAGACCCTGCCGCAGCAAGAGCTCGCTCGTCTCATCCAGACGCTGGAGGAAGAGATGCACGAGGCCGCCGCCGAGCTGAAGTTCGAGTATGCCGCACGCCTGCGCGACGAGGTCAACGAGCTGCGCCGCGAGCTGCGCGACGCCGGCTGATGAACGAACTCGTCCGAACGCTCCGCACCCACTACGAGCAGGCGGCGGCGGGGCGGGCCACGCAGCCGCCGGAGCCGCGGCGTGTGGCCGAGCGCGCCGAGTTCGTCGCCCAACTGCAGCGGGAGGGGCGTACCGTACTGCTCGAGGTCGGGTGTGGTGCAGGGCACGACGTCGCGGCGTTCGTCGCCGCCGGGTTGTATCCCGTGGCGATCGACCTCGCCCACGCGCATGCGGTGCTCGCCCGTGCCAACGGGGCAGGTGCGGCCCAGGGAATGCTGCCGTCGTTGCCGGTCCGCCCCCAGTCGGTGGATGCGGTGTGGTGCATGAGCACCCTGCTGCACATCCCGGATGCCGACCTGGGTGCGTCGCTGAACGCGTTGTCGGCGGCCGTCGTGCCCGGCGGCCTGATGGCGGTGGGGCTGTGGGGAGGGCACGATCGTGAACTGCTGGGCGAGTTCGACACGATCCAGCCGCGCCGCTACTTCCGGCTGCGCACCCACGAACAGGTGAAGAGCTGGCTCGAACCGATCGGCACGATCACGCAGTTCGTCACCTGGCCGGACCATCGTTCGGACTGGGTGTACCAGTTCGCCGTGGTTCGCCTTCCCTGACGACGATGGCGGCGCCGATGTCCTCGGCGGTCACCGTTCAGAACAGGCTGACGAGTGGCGCGCTGAGCACGGCCGCCACGGCATCGGCCGGCTGGGGGAGTGCGAACAGGTAGCCCTGGCCGAGGCGGCAGCCCATCCGGACCAGCCGGTCGCACTGCAACTGGGTCTCGATGCCCTCAGCGATGACGGACAGCCCGGCCTCGGCGGCCATGGCGATCATCGCCTTCACCACCACCGGCTCGCGGTCGCCGGAGACGACCTGGCTCGTGAAGCGCCGGTCGAGCTTCACACCGCTGATCGGCAGGGTCGTCAGCGTCTCCAGGGAGGCGAAACCGGTCCCGAAGTCGTCCAACATCAGTTGCACGCCGAGGTCGGCCACCGCCTGCAGGTCGGCACGCACGGACTGCGGGAGATCGAACGTCTGGCGCTCACTGAGCTCGATCGAGAGCGCGGATGCGGGCAGGCCGTGGCGCTGCAGGCGATCCTTCACCGACTGCAGCAGGCTGCTGTCCGCCTTGGTGTCGAACTCGATGTTCACCGCCAGCTTGAGCTGCGGGGACACGGCCCGGAACTGGGCCAGACGGGCCAGCCCGTCGTCGAGGATGCGATCGAAGAGAGCGCCGAGGAGCCCTGCTTGCTGCAGCGGGCGCAGGAAGCGGTCCGGCTCGCGGACACCCTCCGGTGTGCACCAGCGGGCCAGGGCCTCGACCGCCAGCACCTCGCCGCTGCGCAGGTCGACCACGGGCTGGAAGTAGGCGACGATCTCACCGCGCTCGATCGCCCCGAGCATCGCCGCGGCCTCGTTGGCGTCGGCCAGGCGTGCCACCCGGGCGGAGTGGGTGCGCACCAGTTCGCTCTCGGCGTCGCGGAGCGCCTGCTCCAGGCCGTGCTCGGGCTGGCGATGGCCGACGCCCACTGCGGCGGAGATCTGGGCGGCGGAGAACGCCTGGCGCACGGTCCGCTCCAGCTCGCCGGCCTCGTGGGCGCCGATGCCGATCATCAGGATGCCGAGCCGATCGCCGGTGACCCGCGCCGCGTGGTGCCGGCTGCCAACCGCGTCGCGCAACAGGGTGCCTGCCAGCCGCAGCTGTTCGTCGCCGGCGGAGTGCCCGTGGCGTTCGTTGTTCTGCTTCAACTCGTCCAACTCGACCACGATCACGGCCGCGCTCTCGCCGAACTCAGCGCAGTAGCGCTCGTCGCGCCGCAGGCGCTTCTCCCACGCATGTCGGGTGGAGAGACCCGTCAACGGGTCCGCCATCGCATGTTCCTGTTCGGTGACCCGTCGATGGTTGGCCAGCGCCAGCTCGCTGCCGGCCAATGCACCGAGCACGTCCGCCACGACATCAGCGTGGCGTTGCGCTTCGACGGTGGAGATGGCGGGGATGGAGCCGAAGCACACGATGTGCCCGAACGGGCGGTCGTCCGGCAGCGTCACGGTGGCTGCGACTCGGCATGGTGCGGTCAGCCCGAGGTCTGCGGACACGACTTGCGGGGCGCGCACGATGCCGGTCACGTCGTGGGCGACGAGGGCATGGCTGCTGCCTCCCTCGGTGCGAATCAGCACGCACGTCGGCAGCCCTGTGGTGGCAGACAGGTGTCGCAGGGCAGTATGTGCCACTCGCGAGAACTGGCTGGCGTGGTCGTCGCCGAACGTCATGGCTGGTGTATCGGCCCAAAATGGTCGGAGCTTCAGCAAATCTTGACGAATCGCCAGGAGGCGGCGATGTGGCCCTCGATGGTCCTCATCGTCCGCCGCGGTCTGCAGGCGTACGGGTGAGTGCTCGCCCGACACCAACCATGATCAGCGTCATCGCCAGCATCGACGCCGTCAACGACACCGCCCCCGGTGCGTCGAGCACCGCAGCGAGTGCACCGATGCTCCCGGCACCGAGGGTCGCCAACGCATGCAAGCGCAGCGACTCCAGCACGGCAGGGAGGACACGCAGCGAACCTGCGCGGCGAACCCGCACTGCGCCCCCTGCCACCTCGGCCGCGAGAAAGGTGCCCAACAAGGCGACGAGTGCGCCGAGGGCCGGAGGGTTCGTAATGGAAACCATCAGCACCATCGTCAGCAGCGCGGCCGTGAGGACGCCTTCCGCGTCCGCGTACACGCAGCGACTGATCAGGAGCGCGGGGAGGGCGCCAAGGAGGTGGCCGGTTCCCAACGCCCCGCACAGGGCGCTCAGTCCCACGGCCAATGCCGTTGCTCCCAGGCTGACCAAGCGGATGGGTGTCAGCAGGCGCCCGGGCGCGCTCATCGCCGAACCAGACGTGCATGCTGCAGGTGCCGGAGCGAAGCGATCACATGGCTCAGAGAACCCCCGTCGCCCCAGATCGTGACCGGAATGCCTTCAGCGACCAGCCGTTCCCGTTGTTGGTCCAGCCGCAGGCGGAACAATCGTCGAGCGATGTCATCCGCCTGATCGACCACCGGCGGCAGCACATCCACGATGTCGATGACCACCACCGCCACGCTTCGGCCGCCGGCCTTCAGCGCGGTGAGATCGCCCACGATTCTCGGGTCCACCAGTGTGGTCAGCGCGATCACCAAGGCCGCCGGCGGGACTCGGAGCTGACCGACCGGAATCCCCTCTGCGCGGCCGGTGGCCACATGGCCGCCGAGATCGAGGAGCGCCTCCAACAACCGGTAGCGAGCGCGGTCGCCGCCGCCCAGTGGTACGGAGCGGCTGACCCGGCCGCGGGCGACAAGGCCGACGCGGTCGTGCGCGTTGAGGTGCAACCGGCAGATCGACCACGCGGCCCGCGCTGCACGTGCCAAGGCCACCTGCAGGACCTCACTGTGGCCGCCGGAGGCGTCCGCGAACGTGTCCACCAGAAGGACCACTTCTCCGTTGCGCTCCGGATGACGGCGATTCACGTGTGGGTCGCCGTACCGCGCGGTAGCCGGCCAATTGACATCCCGCAGCCGGTCCCCGGCTTGGTATGGGCGGAGCTCGGCGAAGTCGAAGCCGTCGCCGACCACACGAGACGAGTGCGCCCCGATGAGGGCGTGCGAGGCCGGCGGCGGGAGGAGTTCGCGCACACGTTCCGGGGGTGGCAGCACGCGAAACGAGACGGGGAGCTTGGCGACGTGCTCCCACATCACCAAGCCGCCCGGCCCGCGGTGGGTCACGGAGAGCTCTCCCGGTGCAAGGCGTCCCCACCAGATCGGGCGAATCCTCGCGTGGAGGACGGCCGTGGACCCGTCGGCGGGTGCGATGACGTGCAAGTCGTCCGGTTCCTCCACGGTCCACGCCGGCAGGAGCGCCAGGTGCAGGTGGGTCGTCACGCCCGGCGGCCGAGGGACTTCCACGGTGATCTCGACCTCGTCGCCCTCGAGTGGCGTCATCGTGGACGCGGCGAAGCGCCCCTCGATCTCGATGGGCCGGCGCATGCTGGTGCCGAGGAGAACGGCCGTGGCGAAGGGCAGGGCCCCGGCGACCAGGACGGGCCGGCCGAGCACGAGTGCTGCCGTCAGCAACGCCAGGCTCGTGGTGACATAGCCCACCAGGCGGGAGTCCCGGACAGGGGCGACTACTGCCACGACGGCGCGTCCACCCCGGAGATCGCCTGCTCCACGACGTCCTTGGGGTCGGTGCCCCGAGCCCAGGCGTCTGCCGTCAGGACCACACGGTGAGCCAGCGCCGGCACGGCGACAGCGCGCACGTCGTCCGGGGTGACGAAGTCGCGTCCGGCGATGACGGCGCGGGCGCGACTGAGCTTGAGCACGGCGAGTGTGCCGCGCGGGCTGGCCCCGACCGAGAGCTGGGCGGCGCCGCGAGTGGAACGCACCAGGTCGACGACATAGTTGCCGATGACCTGCGTGACTTGGACGTGCTCCAAGGATCGCTGCACCGCCAGGAAGGTGTCGGCATCCATCACCGGAGTGAGCGCCACGTCGTCCACTCCTCGGATGAGGCGGCGGCGGACGATCTCGATCTCGTCGTCCCGTTCGGGCAGGCCGATCGACGTTCGGAGGATGAAACGGTCGAGCTGGGCCTCGGGCAACGGGTAGGTGCCCTCGGACTCGATCGGGTTCTGCGTGGCGATCACCAGGAACGGGATGGGCAGCTTGTGAGAGGTGCCATCAGCGGTGGTCTGACGCTCCTGCATGGCCTCGAGCAGGGCGGCTTGTGTCTTCGCCGGGGCACGGTTGATCTCGTCGGCCAGTACGAGCGAGGCGAAGATCGGGCCTGGACGAAAGGCGGCCTCACGGGTTGCAAGGTCGAGCACCGTGGCGCCGGTGATGTCGGCGGGAAGGACATCGGGAGTGAACTGGACCCGGGAGTACGAGAGGCCTGCCGCGGTTGCGATGGATCGGGCGGTCAGCGTCTTGGCGACCCCTGGCACGTCGTCGAGCAGTACGTGGCCATCCGCGATCAACCCGGCGACGATCAGCTCGAGCACCGGGCGTTTGCCGACGATCGCTTTCGACACCTCGTCCACCAGGCGGCCGATCAGTGGTGCGGCGGCGCTCGGATGTAGGTCGTTCACAGATGCTCCAGTTCGTAGATGAGGGGAACGAGCCACGATCGGGGGATGCGTTCCAGCACATGGTGCCCGTCCACCCAGCCCCGTTGCCGGTTGGCGAGGAGGTACATGGCATGAGGGGACAGGACCTTCTCGATCCGGGGCAGATCGGCGGGGTTCTTGACGTCGAGGCCGAAGTGGGCGCGGAGACGATCCTGGAAGAGCCCTGAGATCGTGGAGACCGTGCGGAACGGGACGAAGTTGGAGCGCTCCCGCAGTACGTCGGCGGCGAAGGCGAGCTCGGAGGGCAGCGCTGCTCGGGGGCGCCGGGTGGGCCGCCACCCTGTGGCCCACCGGCTGCGGGGAAGCTCCGCCACCACCCGGCGGGCCAGCTCCGCAAGGACCACCATCGCACCGGCGACCATCAGCGCCTGAAGCGCCAGGTGAGCGACATCCGGACGTGCGACTGCAACCACCACGGTGATGGCGGCCGTGACGACGAGGGCGATCGAGGCCCTCACCGGCGCACTCCAGCAGGCGGCGGCGGCGCCGGTGCCGCGGCTGCTTCGACCGCAGCCTGAACGGCCTGGCGTTCGGCGATGGAGTGGCGGAGGATTCGCTCGGCGTCGTTGAGCGCACGCAACGCCTGCTGCCGGTCGGTCTCCCCGAGCGGGTGGTTGCTGAAGCGGGCCACGAGGAAGAGGCGCGTCACCTCACTCAGCGGAGCGGGAGGAATGCCCAACTGGCGAAGAGACCGTTGCAGGTGCTCCTCGGGCGCCTCATGCGCAGCGCGGGCCGCACCCGCGGCGGCCAGGCCGTCGAGGAGTTCGGCGTAGGCGGCGATGATCGCCCGCCGAGGGTCGGGGTCGTGCAGCAAGCGGCGTGCGCTCTCGGCCAGCGAGTCCGCAGCAGCGGCCTCATCGATCGCCGGTTCCGGCAGCAGCGGCATCGGAGGGGGCTCGGGCGCCTGCCGGGGGCCGAGCGGGGTCCAGCCGCGCACCAGTGCGATGATCGCCGCGGCCACGGCCGCGGCGGCGATCAGCAGCAGGATGGCGAGCAGCACGGGGCCGAAGCCGCCGCTGTCGCCGCCGCCCTCTGGCTCCTGGGGCTCGGCGGGTGGATTCGCCGGTGGGGCGCCGAGCTGCACTTCTGGCAGAACCTTGGCCTCGATCCACGAATCGATCGTGCCGTCGCAGTCGTCGTCGATGGCGATCTGGACCACGTCACCGACGCGATACGTGGGGCGCGGCGCGTCCGTCTCGTCGGTCGGCGAGGCGCCCGTGCGCGGCGGGCAGCGGACCAGCTCGTAGTCCGGCAGGCCGTCCCCGTTTCGGTCGGCGTACACCCGGCCCGAGGCGGCGTCGATGACGGCACCGAAGGGGGCGGCCGTTGGCTCAGGAGAGACCTTGCCTCCCGCAGGAGTCGAGGCTGCGGGTGCCGCAGGAGGGGCCGTCGACGCACCGAGCGTGGCCGCTACGCCGATCAGCATGGCCAGCAAAGCCGCCACGGCCCCACCGCTGAGCGCCTTGATCGCCACACCGTGGCGGCGGCGGTGCCACGCCAGCACGGCCAGCAGCATCGCCGCGACTGCGGCTCCGAGGAGTGCCCCGACGAACGCACCTTGCACGGCAGCGCCGGTATCGCGCTCCGAGCGCTGGAAACCCCTGAGGACACCCGCACCGCTGGCGGCCAGAGCCAGCACGAGGCCGACGGCCAGCAACGCCCAACGGCCAGGGAACGGTTGGGAGGGAGTCGCAGGGTCGGCCTCGGCCACGGCGCTTACTCTGGCACATCACTCGGTTCGCCGGAGCGACGTGGATGCAACGAACATGCGTTCGTCCGCACGTGCTACGCTGCTGTTCGATGACTGACCTGCCCGGTTCGCCCGCCGTCTGCCCTCGGTAGCCTCGCCCCATGCCTCCCGCCCCTAAGGCCGCGCGGGCCTCCCGGCCCGCCACTGGCTCCCACCAGGAACCGACGATCATCGTGCGCGGCGCGCGCGAGCACAACCTGAAGAACGTCAGCGTGGATCTCCCGCGCGATCGGCTCATCGTGTTCACCGGGCTCTCGGGTTCGGGGAAGAGCAGCCTGGCGTTCGACACCATCTACGCCGAGGGTCAGCGCCGCTATGTGGAGAGCCTCAGCGCCTACGCCCGGCAGTTCCTCGGCCAGATGGACAAGCCGGATGTCGATGTCATCGAGGGGCTGTCGCCAGCCATCTCCATCGACCAGAAGAGCGCCAGCCGCAACCCGCGCTCCACCGTCGGCACGATCACCGAGGTTTACGACTATCTGCGCCTGCTGTTCGCACGTATCGGTGTGCAGCACTGCCCGAACGACGGCACCCGCTTGCAGCGGCAGACGCCGTCGCAGATCGTCGATCGCATCCTGCTGCTGCCCGATGGAACTCGTTTCCAGGTGTTGGCACCCGTCGTGCGCGGTCGCAAGGGCGAGTACAGCACGCTCCTGGAAGACCTCGTCTCGCAAGGCTATGTGCGCGCCCGCATCGACGGCGAGGTCGTCGACATGGCCGAGTTCCTCAAGCGCGACGAGAAGCTCGCCCGCTACGAGCAACACAAGATCGAGATCATCGTCGACCGCTTGGTGCGCCGCGACGGCATCGAGCGTCGCCTCACCGATTCGTTGGAGACTGCCCTCAAACTGGCCGACGGTGTGGCCGAGGTGGAGCTGGTGGCCAAGGAGGGCGAGCCGCCGGCGGAGACGTTGACGTTCAGCCAGCACCTCGCCTGCCCGAAGTGCGGCACCAGCTTCGAGGAGCCCGCCCCCCGCAACTTCTCCTTCAACTCGCCGTACGGCGCGTGTGAAGCGTGCGACGGGTTGGGCACCACCTTCGAGGTGGACCCCGAGCTCATCGTGCCCGACCACGACCTCAGCATCAACGGTGGGGCCATCGCCCCATGGAAGACGAGCGGCACCCAGTACTTCGCCCGCATGCTGGAAGCCGTCGCCGACGCCTACGAGATCGACCTGGACACGCCGTACGGCAACCTCACGACGAAGCAGCAGAAGGTCATCCTCCACGGTGTAGACGGCAATCTCAAGGTCAAGTACAAGAACCGCTACGGCCGCACCCGCGAGTACAGCACCGCCTACGAGGGCGTCATCCCGTGGCTCAACCGTCGCCGAGAGGGCGCCGAGAGCGACTGGGCCCGCGAACAGTACGAGGGGTACATGCGCGAGGTGCCGTGCCCCACATGCGCCGGTGCCCGCCTCAAGCCGGCCACCTTGGCCGTCACGGTCGGGGACAAGAACATCGCCGAGATCTGCGAGATGGCCATCGCCGACTCGTCGGCGTTCCTCAGTGCCCTGGAGCTCAGCGAGCGCGATCGCATGATTGCGGAGCGAGTCACCAAGGAGATCAACGCCCGCCTTGGGTTCCTCCTCGACGTCGGGCTGGATTACCTCTCCCTGTCGCGTTCGGCGAGCACGCTGGCCGGCGGCGAGGCGCAGCGCAGCCGCCTCGCCAGCCAGATCGGCAGCGGGCTGGTGGGCACGTTGTACGTGCTCGACGAGCCCTCGATCGGCCTGCACCAGCGGGACAACCGCCGTCTCATCGACACGCTCATCCGGCTGCGCGACCTTGGTAACACGGTGCTCGTGGTGGAACACGACGAGGACACCATCCGCGAGGCGGACTGGATCGTCGACATCGGGCCGGGTGCGGGCGAGCATGGCGGCGCGGTGATCTACAGCGGGCCGGTGAAGGGCATCCTCAAGGTCAAGGAATCCGTCACCGGGCAGTACCTCGCGGGCAAGCGGAGCATCCCGTTGCCCGAGCACCGGCGTGCACCCGGCCTGGAGTGGCTGGAGGTGGTGGGGGCGCGCGAGCACAACCTGCGCAACCTCGACGTGCGCCTGCCATTGGGCTGTTTCGTGGCGGTCACAGGGGTCAGCGGCAGCGGCAAGAGCACCCTCGTGCGGGACATCCTGCTGCCGGTGCTGATGCAGAAGATCTACAAGTCGAAGGATGCTGCCGGCAAGCACAAGACCATCCGCGGTATCGAGTACCTAGACAAGGTCATCGACATGGACCAGTCGCCCATCGGGCGCACCCCGCGTAGCAACCCGGCCACCTACACCGGCGTGTTCGACAATGTGCGCAAGCTGTTCGCCACCACGGCGGAGGCCAAGGTCCGCGGCTACCTGCCCGGCCGCTTCAGCTTCAACGTGCAGGGCGGCCGCTGTGAGGCGTGCGCCGGCGACGGCACGATCAAGATCGAGATGCACTTCCTGCCCGATGTCTACGTGCCGTGCGAGGTGTGCAAGGGCGCCCGCTACAACCGGGACACCCTGGACATCGAGTTCAAGGGCAAGAACATCTCCGAGGTGCTGGACATGCCGGTGGCCGAGGCCGTTGGCTTCTTCGCCAATCAGCCCGCCATCGGCCGCTACATGCAGACCCTGATGGACGTCGGCCTGGGCTACGTGCGGCTCGGCCAGTCCGCCCCCACCCTGTCCGGCGGCGAAGCCCAACGCGTGAAGTTGGCCACCGAGCTGGCCAAGCGCAGCACAGGCCACACCATCTACCTGCTGGACGAGCCCACCACCGGCCTCCACTTCGAGGACGTCCGCCGGCTGCTCACGGTGCTGTCCCGTTTGGTGGACCAGGGCAACACCGTGCTGGTCATCGAACACAACCTGGATGTCATCAAGACCGCGGACTGGATTCTCGACCTCGGGCCGGAGGGCGGCAGCGGCGGCGGCATGGTGGTGGCCGAGGGCACCCCGGAGGACGTGGCTGGCGTCGCCGGTAGCCACACCGGTCGCTTCCTGCGCCCATTGCTCGGGCTGTGAGCCAACCGCAGCCGTAGTGTGTCGCCCGTGACTCACCCCGACGGGCTGCCCGAACACGAGTGGCCGGCCCTGCAGCGGCGCACGATGACCGTCCTGCGGCTCGGGCAGATTCCCGGGCAGGCTGCGGTGGCCGGGGTCGTCGCGGTGGTCGCGCTGCTGGCGAAGGACCTGTTGGGTGGCGACGACCAGTTGGCCGGTTCGGGTGGTGCGGCCTTCACACTCGGCTCGGCGTTCCTCGCCGTGCCCCTGTCCGCGTACATGCGACGGCGTGGCCGCCGTGCGGGCTTGATGGTCGCGTTCGGGCTCGGGGCGATCGGAGCCTCCGTGGCCGGGGTCGGAGGGCAGGCACGGTCCTTCGCGTTGTTCATCGTCGGGATGGCCTTGTTCGGCGGCGCGCAAGCGGCCACCCTGCAGGGTCGCTATGTCGCCGCCGACCTGGCCCCGCCCGAAGGGAGGGCGAAGGCCATCGCCGGCATCGTCTGGGTGGGCACGCTGGGGGCGATCTTCGGCCCGTTGCTGACGCCGTGGGAGAAGCGCGCCGGGAAGGCGCTCGGTTTGGACGAGTTCATCGGGCCGTTCTTCTTCGCTTCCGCCCTACTCGTGGTGGCGTTCGTGGTGATCGCCACCAGGCTGCGTCCGGACCCGCTCGCCGTCAACGGCCAACTCGACCCGAACGCCCGCCGTGTGAACCCGTTCGCCCAGGTGCGCCTGTCCGCGATCGTCATCCGCCGCAGCCGCCTGGCACCGCTGGGGCTGGCAGCAATGGTGATCTCGCAGACGGTGATGGTGGCGGTGATGACGATGACCCCGCCACACATGAAGGACCACGATCACGCCGACCTGTCCGCCTACGTGATCGCGCTGCACATCGTCGGCATGTACTTCTTCGCCCCCTGGATCGGCCGCTTCGTCACCAGGGTGGGCCATGTCCGTTCGGTGATGGTCGGGGCGGCGGTCACCGGCGCCGGCACGGTGGTGGCGGTGCTCGGGGGCTATGTGCCGTGGCTGGTGTTCGTCGGCTTGTGGCTCCTCGGAGTCGGTTGGAACGTCGGCCTGATCGCCGGGTCGGCGCTGCTGACGAACGCCGTACCCGAGCACACCCGGGTCGAGGTGCAGGGCACCGCTGATCTGACCATGAGCTTCTGCGGCGGCACCGCGGCGTTCGCCTCCGGCTTCATCAAGCAGGAGTGGGGCTTCCACGTGTTGGCCGACGCGGCCACCGCCGTGTCCGGCGTTCTGTTGGTGATGGCGTACGCGCAGTCGCTGCGGAACAAGCGGCTGGTGGCGGCCTAGCGTCTGCCTTGCCGGCCTTGCCGGCCCTGCTGGTCGTGCCAGCCTTGCCGGCCTTGCCGGCCTTGTCGGCTCAGCCGCGGAGCTTCTTGCTCAGCTCGTTCAGACGGGCCTTCTCGGCCTTCGACAGCGAGTCCAGGCCGCCGGCACTGGTCTTGTCCAGCAGGTCGTCCAGCTCGGCGTGCTCGGTGGGGGAGAGGCCGCCGGAGGGAGCGCCGCCCCAGGGGCCCTCGACCACCTTCGCGCCCTTGGCCCGCTTCTGCTTCTTGGTGCGGCGCTGGCCCGGCAACGGGACGGCTGGGATCCAGGGATAGTCGCCGAGCAAACCGACCGTGCGGGCGGCGATCGCGGCGACGGCAAGCGTGAACAGATAGAGCACGAGCTGGGCGCCGGAGCGGTCGGCCACCATCTGCAACACGTCGATGGCCACGAAGGCGACGCCCAGGATCCAGGCCTTGATGCCGAAGAAGAAGCGGATGTGCGGGTACTCGGCGATGAACAGCAGCAGGATGGCGAACTGCACCGAGCGCGGCCCGAAGGCGACATAGTCCAGCATCCAGGTGGCGATGCCGGGGATGACCACGATGGCCGCCAGCAGCCAGGCCATCCGGACGCGGCCGGTGAGCTCCTCCAGGCGGCTGCCGGAGAACCACAGCACGACGACGGCGATGACGACGCTGAACAGGCGGGTTCCAGGAACCAGTGCGAACGGCCAGGTGGCGAGGCGCCACATCTGCCCGGAGGAGATCTTCTCCGGCCACAGTGCGAGCCCCGTGCCAATCGGCTTGTCCAGCGGCTCGACGGTGTAGACGACGACGGACAACGCGACCAGGAGGCAGAAGACACCGACCGAGCCGAAGTCGACGCTGCCGATGCGGAACCACGGGCCAGAGGCCTGTCCGCGCCGTGCGGGCCGGGAGAACTCGAAGCGACCTGACATCGCCGGCAACCCTACCCGCGCACTCGGCATGTCTGCCGGAGCGTCCCGTAGAGTCGGGGCATGGTTGCCCGCCCACCTACCGGCTCGATTCCCGAGACACCGGGTTCGTACCAGTTCAAGGACAAGGACGGGCGCGTCATCTATGTCGGCAAGGCATCCAGCCTGCGCCAGCGTCTCTCCAACTACTTCCAGGACCCGCGCAACCTGCACCCCCGCACCGCGCAGATGGTGGCCACCGCCGCCACCGTCGAGTGGATCGAGGTGCGCAACGAGGTCGAGGCGCTGATGTTGGAGTACTCCCTCATCAAGCAGCATCGGCCGCGCTTCAACCTCCGGCTCCGGGACGACAAGAGCTACCCGTTCCTGGCGATCACCATGGACGAGCAGTACCCGCGAGCCATGGTGATGCGCGGGCGCAAGCGCAAGGGCACGCGCTACTTCGGCCCGTACGCCCACGCCTACGCCATCCGCGACACGCTCGACCTGCTGGTGCGCAGCTTCCCGATCCGCACGTGCAGCCCTGGCAAGTTCAACGAGCACCAGCGCCTCGGCCGGCCGTGCCTGCTGTTCCACATCGAGAAGTGCAGCGGCCCGTGCGTGGGCGAGATTGAGGAGATGCCGTACCGCCAACTGGTGCAGGAGCTCTGCGAGTTCCTCGACGGCGACACCGACGAGATCGTCACCCGTCTGGAGACGGAGATGGCGGCCGCGGCAGGCGCGTTGGAGTACGAGCGCGCCGCCCGGGTCCGCGACCGGCTGCTGGCGGTGCGCAAGGCCATCGAGAAGCAGCAGATGGTGGCCGAACGAAGCGAGGACATCGACATCATCGGCCTGGCGGACGACGAGTTGGAAGCGGCCGTGCAGGTGTTCTTCGTGCGCAAGGGCCGGGTCGTGGGCCGCAAGGGGTTCGTCTTCGACAAGGTCGAGGCGCTCACCCCTGGCGGTCTGATCGACCGCATTCTCGAAGAGCTGTACGGCGACGAGCCGCCTGCGGGCGTGCCCAAGCAGGTGCTCGTACCAGTGGAGCCGGACGACCTTCCCACGTACGAGGAGTGGTTGAGCCACCTGCGCGGCAGCCGGGTGCAAGTTCGAGTTCCCCAGCGCGGCGACAAGAAGTCCCTCCACGAGACCGTCACCCGCAACGCCGGGGAGGAGTTCGTGCGACACCGCCTGCGCCGCGCCGGCGACCACAACGCACGGAGCCGGGCGTTGACCGAGTTGCAGGACCTCCTCGGCCTCCCCGAAGCGCCACTGCGGATCGAGTGCTACGACATGGCGCACCTGCAGGGCACGGACTACGTGGGCTCGATGGTGGTGTTGGAAGACGGCCTGCCGAACAAGCGCGAATACCGTCGCTTCAAGGTGCGCGACGTGCCCGGCAACGACGACTACGCGGCAATGGAGGAGGTGCTCACGCGCCGCCTCCAGGCGTATCTGAACGAGCGCGATGCGCCGCTCGACACCGACCTCGTGGACGGCCAGGGCGGCAGGCGGCCGAAGAAGTTCGCCTACCCACCCCAGTTGCTGCTGGTAGATGGCGGGAAGGGCCAGTTGGCCGTGGCCGAGCGGGTGGTTCGTGCGCTTGGCCTGGCCGACGAGATCCCGCTGGCGTCGCTGGCGAAGCGCTTCGAGGAGGTCTACCTGCCGGGGCGCTCCGAGCCGGTGGCGATCCCGCGCGGCAGCGAGGGCCTGTTCATGCTGCAACGCATTCGCGACGAAGCGCACCGCTTCGCCAACACGTTCCACCGCGAGCTGCGTGGCAAGCGGATGACGACGTCGTCGCTCGACGGCATTCCCGGCCTGGGCGAGGCGCGCAAGAA
>JBPOIX010000427.1:0-5344 GCA_052034175.1 Actinomycetota bacterium | reverse complement strand
CGACGAAACCGTCGAGCGGGCAGTCCGTGTGCTGGGCGATGCCCTTGCACGGGCCGCCCTTGTCGTCGGCACAGGTGATGATCTCGTGGCCGTTGGCCACCAGGTCTCCGGCGATAGCCGTGGCGTTGCCGGGGGTCGACTCGATGAGCAGCAGCTTCATGTCAGCAATGTCAGCCGCCCATGCCCACGCCGGGCCAGGGGCGAAGGTCCCGGCGCGGCGCCAGCCCGGGCGTGCTACTCGGTGCGCGGCAGCGTTGGCTCGGGCTCGGGCCCGGGCCCAGGCCCGGGAGCGGCGCGGCGGTCGTCGACTGCCGTGACGATCACACCCCATGGGCACCAGTCCGGCACCACGCGCTGCATCCACTGGTCGAGGTTCTCGTCGAGCCAGGCGATGTTGCCGTCGCATTCCTCGCGTGCAGCATCGGCCCACGTGGCCACCGGCGACACATGCCAGGCATGGTTCTGGTCGCAGTCGGTGCCGGTGCGCATCAACAGGATCGGGATCCCGTTGTGAGCGCCCTTGCCGGCGATCGCCCGGTCGATGAAGGCGGAGTCCGTGAACCACAGGGTGATCGACACGTCCGGGCGGCTTTCCGAGGTCAGCGTCACGAACGCCCCGCCGGTTCGCGACGCGCAGTCCGTGGCCAACGGCGCGTGGCGGACCGGAGAGTTCGGCGAGGACGGCGCTGCCATCGCCGGAGGGACTGCCAGGATGGCCGCCACTGCCCCACAGAGCAGGGTGACGGAGAGGGTGGAACGCACAGCGCGCGGCGACGGTGGGCGGGGCATGGCGCCTCCTTTGATTCGGCGGACGTGGGACGGCGCGCCGAAGCGAGCCGACACTTCGACGCCGGCGCCCCTACCGGTGGTTCCCACTGGCCGGCCCACCAAGAGGGTGTCGGCCGCCAACCCGTCGCTACAGGGTGCGGAGCAGCTCCACCGCGTCGGCCAGGGGCACGTCGCGGCGCTCGCCGGTGCGGCGGTCCTTCAGCTCGACGAGGCCGTCGGCCAGGCCGCGGCCGACGACGACGATCAGCGGCACGCCGACCAGCTCGGAGTCGTTGAACTTCACGCCCGGGCCGGGCCCGACGCGGTCGTCCAGCAGCACTCGCAGCCCCCCGGCCTCGCACTCCGCGGCCAAGGCCTCGGCGGCGGGGAGCTGGGGGTCGGTGGCCTTGCCGGTGGCCACGATGTGCACGTCGGCGGGGGCCACTACGCGCGGCCAGATGAGGCCCTTGTCGTCGCAGTTCATCTCGGCGATCGCGGCCACGGCCCGGGACACGCCGATGCCGTACGAGCCCATGGTGACCACGCGGGTCTTGCCGTTCTCGTCCAGCACGGTGAGGCCGAGCGCCTCGGCGTACTTGCGGCCCAGCTGGAAGATGTGACCCATCTCGATGCCACGGGCGATCTCCAGGGGCGAACTGCACCGCGGGCAGGGGTCGCCGGCGAACACCTCGGCTGCCTCGATAACGCCGTCGGGCGTGAAGTCCCGGCCCATCACGAGGTGCATCACGTGCTTGCCCGGCTGGTCGGCGCCGGTGATCCAGGCCGTGCCGGCCACGATCCGCGGGTCCACCAGGTAGCGGATGCCGCTGGCGTTCTCCAGGCCGAGCGCGCCGGGCCCGATGTAGCCCTTGGCCAGGGCCGGGTTGGCGGCGAAGTCCTCCTCGGAGAACGGCTCGATCTCGGCGGGGCCGACCTGGGCCTCGAGCCGCTTCATGTCCACGTCGCGGTCGCCGGGCACGCCGATGGCGAGCGGCTCGATGCGGCCGTCCGGGTGCTTCAGCTTGACGACCAGGTTTTTCAGCGTGTCGGCGGCGGTCCACTGCCGGTCGGCCCGCTGCCGTTCGGGCCGCTGGTTGAACAGGTCGACCCGGGTCTGGATGGGGGGCGTGTCGGGGGTGTCCATCACCTGCGCCGCGGGCAGCCCGTCGAACGCGATGGGGGAGGGCGGGGCCACCTGCACGGCCTCGGTGTTGGCCGCGTAGTCGCAGGCCGAGCAGCGGACGTAGGTGTCCTCGCCGACAGCCATCGGCACGAGGAACTCCTCGCTGGCCGAGCCGCCCATGGCGCCGCTCATGGCGGACACGATGACGTAGGGGAGGCCGAGGCGGTCGAATGTGCGCTGGTAGGCCACCCGGTGCTTGTCGTAGCTGGCCTGCAGGCCGGCGTCGTCGATGTCGAAGGAGTAGGAGTCCTTCATCACGAACTCGCGGCCGCGCAGCAGGCCGGCACGGGGGCGAGCCTCGTCGCGGTACTTCGTCTGGATCTGGTAGATCACCAGCGGCAGGTCCTTGTAGCTGCTGTAAAGGTCCTTCACCAGCAGGGTGAACATCTCCTCATGGGTGGGGGCGAGGAGGAAGTCCGCCCCCTTGCGGTCCTTGAGGCGGAACAGGTTGTCGCCGTAGTCCGTCCAGCGGCCGCTGGCCTCGTAGGGCTCGCGGGGGAGCAGGGCGGGGAAGTGGACCTCCTGGAAGCCTTCGCGGTCCATCTCCTCGCGGATGACGCGCTCGACGTTGCGGTACACCATCCAGCCGAGCGGCAGCCAGGTGAACCCGCCGGGGGCGGCGCGACGGATGTAGCCGCCGCGCACGAGGAGCCGGTGGCTGGCGACCTCGGCATCGGCGGGGTCCTCGCGCAGGGTGCGGAGGAACAACGTCGACATTCGCAGCACGGATCTCACCTCGGGGGTTCTGGCGGCGGGGCGCCAGGGCGCGCCACCGCAAAGCGTTCGGCCGAAGGCTACCCGCCGCCCGGTATAGTCATTGGGTCCTTTGACGTTCGACGAACCGAAGGCGTGGGCACTCGCGGCCCACGCCTTCTGTACTACTAGGGGCCGGGTCACCGGCCGAGAAAGAGGAGGTGAGCTGGAGCAATGAGCGACAATGCCACGATCGAAAAGGTGCGCACGCTGGTGCTTCCCATCGTCACCGACCTCAAGCTCGACCTCTACGACCTGGAGTTCCGCGGCGGCACCCTGCGGGTCACCCTGGACACGCCCCCCGGCAGTGACGGCGGCGTGAACCTGGAGATGATCGCCCTCGCCACCCGCCTCATCAGCCGCGACCTGGATCATCACGATCCGGTGGCCGGCCACTACACGCTGGAAGTCACCAGCCCCGGCCTGGAGCGCACCTTGCGCACCCCGGCGCACTTCCAGCGCGAGATCGGCAAGACGGTTGCCATCCGCCTGCGCGACACCGCGGGCGACGCTCGCCGGCTGCAGGGCGTGCTCATCGCCGCCAGCGCCACCGACGCCACGGTGCTGCTGGACGAACCGGCCGCCGACGGCGCCCTGGAGCGCACCGTTCCCCTCAACCAGATCGACCGCGCCCGCACGGTGTTCGTGTGGGGCCCGGCGCCCAAGCCCGGTTCCGCAGCCAAGGCCAAGGCCCCCAAAGCCAACGCCGAGAAGGTTGCCGCCGGCACGAAGTCCCCCGCACGCACCGCTTCCCGGAAGGAGTCATGAGATGAGCAGCCTCGACATGGGCGAAGCCATCCGAATGCTGGCCAACGAGAAGAACATCTCCGTCGACACCCTGTTGCACGTGCTCGTCGATGCCCTGGCCACGGCGTACAAGCGTCGCCCCGGCGCGGCCGACGAGGTCGTCGTCGAGGTCAACCCGGACACGTTCGAGTTCACCTTCCTCGCCTACGACGTGGACGAGGACGGCAACTGGGTCAACGAGCGCGACGACACGCCGCGCAAGGAAGAACTCGGCCGCATCGCCGCACAGACGTTCCGCCAGGTGATGAGCCAGCGCATCCGTGAAGCCGAGCGCGATCGCAAGTTCGAGGAGTACGCGAACCGCGAGGGCGACATCGTCACCGGCATCATCCAGCAGGCCGACGACCGCTACACCCTGCTCGACCTCGGTCGGGTGGAGAGCCTCATGCCGAAGGCGGAGCAAGTGCCCTTCGAGCGTCCGGTTCCGGGCGACCGGGTGAAGGCCTACATCGTCGAAGTGCGCAAGACGGCCAAGGGCCCGCAGATCGTGGTCAGCCGTACCCACCCGGGCCTCATCAAGCGTCTGTTCGAGCTGGACGTGCCCGAGATCGCCGACGGCATCGTCGAGATCAAGGCCTGCGCTCGCGAGCCAGGCCACCGCACCAAGATCGCCGTGTGGAGCAACGACCACAACGTGGACCCTGTCGGTGCCTGCGTGGGTGCCCGTGGCGGCCGCGTGCGCATGGTGGTCAACGAGCTGCGCGGCGAGAAGATCGACATCGTCCCCTTCAGCGAGGACCTTGCGGACTTCGTCGCCAAGGCGTTGTCGCCGGCCAAGGTCACGGAGGTCATCATCTCCGACGACCTCACCCAGGCCGATGTCATCGTCCCCGACGCACAGCTCAGCCTGGCGATCGGCAAGGAGGGGCAGAACGCCCGCCTGGCCGCCCGCCTCACCGGGGTACGCATCGACATCCGTGGCGAGAGCCAGCCCGAGGACGGGCTCGACGACGCGGACTACGAAGAAGGTGAATGGGTCCAGAACACCGAGACCGGTGAGATGGAATGGCACGCAGCCGACGGCTCCGTGATCACCCAGCAGCAGTACGAGGCCGGTGGCGACGAAGCTGCACCGGCCGCAGAGGAAGCAGGTGGTGACAACGCCTGAGACCACCCGCAGGCCCATCCGCACCTGCGTCGGTTGCCGTCAACGACGGCTGCCGGCGGGAATGGTGCGGTGCGTCCTCACCCCTGAAGGCCCGGCCATCGGCCGAGCCCTCCCGGGTCGGGGCGCATGGGTGTGCTCGGTCGAGTGCCTCGAACGGGCGCTGGCTCGCAAGGGCTTCGACCGGGCGTGGCGAACAACCATGCCCTCCGCCACGCTGGAAGCGTTGCGGATCGCATTCGAAGGCGTTATCACCAACATGGAAGAATTGCCCGTTGGCGGGGTTTCCCCCGCTGGCACACAGGGCCGATGAAAGGCTGACAAGGGTTTGGCGAAGAACATCAGGGTGCACGAGCTCGCAAAAGCGCTCGGGATGACCAACGCAGAGATGATGTCGCTCTGCGAAGTGATGGGTGTGGGCGTGAAGACCCACTCCAGCACGCTCATTGAGCAGCAGGCAGACCGTCTCCGCCGCCGCGCCGAGCGCGAGGGTCTGACGCGCCCTGAACAGCCCGAGGAGCCCAAGCCGGTCAAGAAGGCGGCCAAGAAGAGCGCCAAGCCGGATGCCCCCGCGGCCGAGCCCGTGGAGGCCGCACCGGCTGCTGCCCCTGCGGTGGTTGCCGAGCCCGCACCGGCGCCGGCCCCCGTGGCCGCACCGGCACCGGCGCCGGTGGCCGAGGTGGCCCCCGCTGCGCCACCCGCACCCGCACCCGCGCCCGTCGCCGAAC
>JBPOIX010000023.1:0-3749 GCA_052034175.1 Actinomycetota bacterium | reverse complement strand
CCTTCTCGCCGTACGCCTGGAGCGTGTGCTCCTTGTCGTCGTGCTGCAGATAGATCGCGAACTGATCCACCCCAAGATCCTTCAGCTGGCGCATCCGTTCCACATGGGTCTCGACCGGGCCGACGATGCAGAAGCGGTCCACGATCTCGTCCGGCACGAACTGGGTGTGGCTGTTGCCGGCCTGGCCATGCTCGTTGTAGTCGTAGCCCTGGCGGCCCTTGATGTACTCGGTGAGCGCCGCGGGCACCGGGGCGTCGTCCCCGTAGCGGGCCACGATGTCGGCGACATGGTTGCCGACCATCCCGCCGAACCAGCGGCACTGCTCGCGCCCATGCGCCAACCCGGCCTCGGTGCCGTCGGTGACGTAGGCGGGCGCTGCCACGCAGATCGTGATGTCGTCCGGGTTGCGGCCGGCCTTGGCCGCCGCGTCGCGCACGGCGCGGATGGTCCACTCGGCGATGCTGAGGTCGGCGAGCTGCAGGATGAACCCGTCTCCCACCTCACCCGTGAGCGCCAGCGCCTTGGGCCCGTAGGCGGCGATCCACATCTCCAGCCGGCTCTTGCCGGCCCAGGGCAGGCACAGCGACGACCCCTTGTAGTCCACCGTGCGCCCGTTGGCCATCTCGCGGATGACGTGGACGCTCTCGCGCAACGTGGCCAGCGTGGTCGGGGCACCATTGGTGACCCGCACCGCGGAGTCCCCGCGGCCGATGCCGCACACGGTGCGGTTGCCGAACATCTCGTTCAGCGTGGCGTACAGGCTGGCCGTGACCGTCCAGTCCCGGGTGGCGGGGTTGGTGACCATCGGGCCGACGACGACGTTGCGCGTCTCGGCCAGGATCTGGCTGTAGATGACGTAGGGCTCCTGCCACAGGATGTGGCTGTCGAACGTCCAGACGTATTCGAAGCCATAGCTCTCGGCGCGCTTGGCCAGGTCCACCACGCGCCGTGACGGCGGCGTGGTCTGCAATACAACACCGAACTCCATGCCGGTCTCCCCCTTGTCGATGTCGTCGGTCAGCGGTTCTGCGGGAACCCGAGGTCGACCTTGCTGGTGCGCGGGTCGGGCCAGCGCTTCGTGACCACCTTCGTGCGGGTGTAGAAGTTCACACCCTCCGGACCGTACATGTGGGCGTCGCCGAACAGGCTGGCCTTCCACCCACCGAAGCTGTAGTAGCTGACCGGCACCGGCACGGGCACGTTGACACCGACCATGCCGACCTGCACGTCGAACTCGAACTGGCGAGCCGCGCCGCCGTCGCGCGTGAAGATCGCCGTGCCGTTGCCGTACTGGTTGTCGTTGATCAGCGCCAGCCCGTCGTCGTAACCCTTGACGCGGGTGACGGAGAGCACCGGCCCGAAGATCTCGTCGTCGTAACACTTCATGCCCGGCGTGACATGGTCGATCAGGCTGGGGTTGAGGAAGAAGCCGTCCGCCGGCACGTCGTTGCGGCCGTCCACCACCAGCGTGGCGCCCTCACCCTCGGCGCCACCGACATACCCCTTGACCTTGTCCCGGTGCTCGCCGGTGATCAGCGGGCCCATCTCCGCGGAGGGGTCGGTGGCCGGCCCCACCTGGATGTTGGGGATGCGGTCCTTGATCTTGGCCACGAGATCGTCGGCGATGGCGTCGCTGGCGAGCACCACGGAAATGGCCATGCAGCGCTCGCCGGCGGAACCGTAGGCGGCGCTGACCGCGGCGTCGGCGGCCATGTCCAGGTCGGCGTCGGCGAGGACCAGCATGTGGTTCTTGGCGCCACCCAGGGCCTGCACGCGCTTGCCGTTCTTCGTGCCGGTCTCGTAGATGTACTTGGCGATCGGGGTGCTGCCGACGAAGCTGACGGCCTGGATGTCCGGGTGCTCCAGCAGGCGATCGACGGCCACCTTGTCCCCGTTCACCACGTTGAACGCGCCGTCGGGCAGGCCCGCCTGCTTCAGCAGTTCGGCGATGAACAGGCTGGCCGTGGGGTCCTTCTCGCTCGGCTTGAGCACGAACGTGTTGCCGCACGCCAGGGCGTTGGCGAACATCCACATCGGCACCATGGCGGGGAAGTTGAACGGGGTGATGCCGGCCACCACACCGAGCGGCTGCTTGATGCTGTAGACGTCCACACCCGAACTGGCCTGCTCGCTGTAGCCGCCCTTCAGCAGGTTGGGGATGCCACAGGCGAACTCGATGTTCTCCAGGCCGCGGGCCACTTCACCGAGCGCATCGCCGAGCACCTTGCCGTGCTCCTTGGTGAGCAGGGTGGCGATCTCCTTGCGGTTGGCATCCACCAGCTCGCGCATGCGGAACAGCACCTCCGCCCGCCGCGACAGGTTGGTGGCCCGCCACGCCGGGAAGGCCGCCTTGGCCACGGCGATCGCGTGGTCCACTTCCTCCACGGAGGCCAGGTCGACGGCGGCCTGCTGCAGGCCGGTGGCGGGGTCGAAGACCACGCCGGAGCGGCCGGACGTGCCCGTGACGACCTTGCCGTCGATCCAGTGGGAGATGCGATTCATGAGCATGCTTTCGTTCTACGAGTGGGGTGACGGTGGGCGGGATGAAGGGGTGCCAGGCCGGGCGACGTCAGACCAGGTACTGCGACAGGCCGCGAGACACGTACTGCCCGTGGCCCGTGCGGCCGACGTACTGGTCGTTCTCCACGAGCACGGCGCCACGGCTGAGCACGGTGTCGACCTTGCCGTCGATGACCCAGCCCTCCCAGGCCGAGTAGTCCATGTTCATGTGGTGCTTGTCGTTGATGCCGATCTTGGTCTTCGAGTTGGGGTCCCAGACCACGACGTCGGCGTCGCTACCGGGGGCGATGACGCCCTTCTTCGGGTACATGCCGAACATGCGGGCGGGGGTGGTGGAGCAGGTCTCGACCCAGCGCTGCAGGCTGAGCTCGCCGGCCACCACACCCTGGTAGATCAGCTCCATGCGGTGCTCGACGCCACCGATGCCGTTGGGGATCTTGGAGAAGTCGCCGAGGCCGAGTTCCTTCTGGTCCTTGAAGCAGAACGGGCAGTGGTCGGTGGAGACGACCGCGAGCTCGTTCATCCGCAGGCCCTTCCACAGGTCGGCCTGGTGGCCGTGGCCCATCTGGCCGATGTAGTGCGGGTCGTGGGCCTTGCTGCGCACCGGCGTGCTGCACACCCACTTCGAACCCTCGAAGCCGGGCTGGCCGAGGGTGTCCTCCACCGTCAGCCACAGGTACTGCGGGCAGGTCTCGGCGAAGACGTTGCGGCCGTGATGGCGGGCGGCGGCGACCTCGTTGAGCGCGTCGCCGGCACTCATGTGGACGATGTACAGCGGCACGTTGCCGGCCACATGGCTGAGCACGATGGCGCGGTGGGTGGCCTCCGCTTCCAGCGGCGACGGGCGGGTGTAGCTGTGGTACTTCGGGTCGGTCTCGCCACGGGCGATGACCTGCTTCACCAGCACGTCGATGGCGATGCCGTTCTCGGCGTGCATCATGATCGTGGCGCCGCAGTACGCGGCCCTCTGCAACGCCCGCAGGATCTGGCCGGCGTCGCTGTACAGCACACCCGGATAGGCCATGAACAGCTTGAAGCTGGAGATGCCCTCGTGCTCCACGAGGTACTTCATGTCCAGCAGCGACTGGTCGTCCACGCCGCCGATGATCTGGTGGAACGCATAGTCGATGCTGCAGTTGCCCTCGGCCTTGCGGTGCCATTCGGCCAGGCCCTCGTGCACGTTCTCGCCGTAGCGCTGCACCGCCATGTCGATGATGGTGGTGGTGCCA
>JBPOIX010000071.1:0-5918 GCA_052034175.1 Actinomycetota bacterium | reverse complement strand
CCAGGACGACGACCAGCCCGGTGTGCTCGTCACCGAGAGCGGCGGCGCCACGGCCGTCTCCGAGGCCACCCCCGGCACGGGCGACACGATCACGGTCGCGCTCCAGTCGCGCCCCAACCTGGAGCTCGTGAACGCGCTGCTCCTTCCCGACCGGGCGGCGTTCGGCGACCCGGCGGATGTCGAGATGACGATCACCCCCGGCCGCGACTGCACGATCTTCGACGGCAGCACCACCGGCACCTCCGCCTCGCCGCTGGAGACCACGATCCTCAATGCCAACTGGCAGGCCGGCATGGCCCTGACCGTGTTCGCGGTCGACGACCCGTGGGACGAGGACTTCCGCGACGAGGCGGCCCCGCACACGTGTGAGTTGCGGTTCACGTTCGCCAGCGCCGACCCCCTCTACGACGCCACGCAGGACGCCTACGAGGTCGACGTGACGGACAACGACGTCGCCGGCGTGAACGTCGACTATGTCAGCGGCACCGGCGTCCTGCCCGAGGGTTCCGCCGACGCCTACGTGTACCACGTCACGCTCGACACACCACCTGACCCCGGTAAGCCCCTGCCTGTGGTGCCCCGTGGCCCCACGGATGTCCTGTTCCAGGCCGGCGCGGACTGCCTGGTGAACGGCCAGGCCAACGTGACGCTGCAGTTCACCGGTGCCACCTGGGACACCCCGCAGTCGCTGACGATCACCCCGGTGGACAACATGACCGTGCAGCTGGACCACACGTGCACGATCAACAGCTCGATCAGCAGCCCCGACCCGGTGTACGCCAACCTCGACGACGCCCCGGTGTTCAGCGGGACACCGGCGACGCTCACGGTGGACATCCAGGACTACGACCCGCCCACCGTCACCAACGACCCTCCGTTCGTGGACATCACGGCAGTCTCCGTCGACGTCAGCGAGGCAACGCCGGGCACCGCGGACTCGTTCTCCGTCGTGCTGCGCCGCCAGCCCACGTCCGACGTCGAGGTGGAGTTCGCTGCTCCGATCGACGGCCTGATCAGCGGGCGCCAAGTGCAGGTGTCCACCGGGGGGCCGTTCGGCAACTTCGGAGCGTTGGTCTTCACGCCTGCCAACTGGGACGTCCCGCAGACCGTGCAGGTGTCCGCGGTGGACGACGACTACGACGAGTTGGACACACACGTGGCGATGGTCGACGTGTGGATCATCAGCACCGCGCCGGGCTTCTCCAGTGCGGCGTTGCGCAAGATCGTGGTGGACGGTGTGGAGTCGTCGGACACCGGCACCGTTCCGGTGAACATCACCGACGACGACACCAGTGAGGTGCTGTACACCGCATCCGGCGGCACCACCGTCGTGGCCGAGCCCGCCGTCACCGACACCATCTCCCTCACGCTGGCCACCCACCCCTACGCCTCGGTGACGCTGATGGTGACCACGGACAGCCAGTGCGCCAGCCAGGGCGGCAGCGTGTTCACCTTCCCCGCGGCCGCATGGAACGTGCCGCAGACCGTGACCTTGGTGGCCGTCGACGACAACCTGCTGGAGGAGGACCCCCACCCGTGCGCCGTCGACGTGGAGGTCGTGAGCAACGATCTGCTCTACGAGGTGCTCGACGAGTCGTTCGACATCGATGTCGACGACGACGAGGTGGCCGGCGTGGAGATCACGGCGGGTGCCCCGCTGCTGCTCTCCGAAGCCGGCGACACCGACACCTTCGAGGTCGTGCTGACGGCCACGCCGTCGGCGAACGTGACGGTGCAGTTCGCCGTGCCGGGCGGGCAGCTGGCGGATCCGGCCGATGTGACCTTCACGCCGGCCAACTGGGATCAGCCGCAGACGGTCACGGTGGCGGCGCTGGACGACTTCGTCGACGAGGCCGACCCGCACGCGTCGTCGCTGACCGTCAGCGTGTCGTCGACGGCCCTGCGCTACTCGACCGCGCCGATCATCTTCGTCGACTCGGTGGTCGGCGACACGGTGACCGCGAACATCGCCGACGACGACACGGCCGGGCTGGACGTGCAGGGTGCCCCGCTCGCCGCGGCGGAGAACGGCGGCACGGACACGTTCACCGTCGTGCTCACGTCGCAGCCGGTGGCGGACGTGGACGTGAACGTCGGCGACGACGGGCTGTGCGACGCCTCGCCCGCCCAGCTGACGTTCACCGCCGCGGACTGGGACCAGCCGCAGACGGTCACCGTCACCGGCCTCGCCGACGACATCGATCATGCGCAACAGTGCACGCTGCCGCTGCAGGCCGTCAGCGGTGACGCCAACTACGACACGCTCTCCACCGATGTGGCCGGCGAGGTGGTCGATGACGACACCGTCGGGGTGACGATCACCGTGCCCGGCGGTGCGCTGAACGTCGCCGAGCACGGCGCCACGTCGGACACCTACGACGTGGTGCTGAACAGCGAGCCGACGGGCGACGTCGACATCGCGGTGGCCACGGTCTCCGCCGACATCACCGTCGCCACCGTGCTCGCCTTCACGCCGGCGAACTGGGACACGCCGCAGACCGTCACCGTCACGGCAGTCGACGACACCGACGTCGAGACCCCGGTGGAGAGCGCCACCGTGACGCACAACGTCACCAGCACCGACCCGCTCTACGACGCGCTCGCGGGAGCCAGCGTGTTGGTGGACGTGGCGGACGACGACACGTCGGTCACCGTCACCGCCACCCCCGACCCCGCCGGCGACGCGGACACGATCACCCTCACCGCCACGGTGACGGGCGGCGACGGCTCGCCCACGGGCACGGTTCAGTTCTCCGTCGAAGGCGACCCGGTGGGCGGCCCGGTCGCGCTCGTGGGCGGGGAGGCCTCCGTGGTGGTCGGGCCGTTCACCAAGGGGTTCTATGTGGTGAACGTCGCCTACTCCGGCGATGCCGCCAACAACGCCTCCATCGGCAAGAGCGGCGTCGAGGTCACCGCCACGCCGGTGCCCGACGACGACGAGTTCACCCTCGCCGAGGACAGCGGAACCCACGACCTCGACGTGCTCCTCGGCGACACCGACGACGACGGCGACGGCCTCACGATCGTGGAGCACACGGGTGCGGCGAACGGCGCGGTGGCTTGCGACGCGGACTCCTGCACGTACACCCCGGCGGCGAACTTCCATGGCGACGACACGTTCACGTACACGGTGAGCGACGGCACCCTGGAGGCGACAGCCACCGTGACGGTGCACGTGACGGCCGTGAACGACCCGCCCGCCGCGGCGCCGATCTCGGTGACCGTGACGGCCGGCTCGGCGCTGACGTTCGAGGTGCTCAACGGCGCCACGGACGTGGACGGCGACGTGCTGACGGTGGCGTCGTACACCCAGCCGGCCCACGGCAGCGTCACCTGCACCGCCACGGGGACGTGCACGTACACGCCGACGGGCGGCTACATCGGGGCGGACTCGTTCACCTTCACCGTCACCGACGGGGTGGCCGAGGTGACCGCGGCCGTTGCCGCTGGTGACGGGGCAGGCTCGCTGGCCGCCACCGCCGACGGCACCGTGAGCATCCAGGTGATCGCCGCGCCGACCACTACCCGCCCGCGAGGCATCCCCGAGACGGGCGGCAACGCCGGGTCGGGTGTGGGTGCGGCCTTCGCGCTGCTGGTGGCGGGTGCGGCGTTGGTGCTCGCCACACGGCGCCGCCGAGCGGTGCGCTGAGGCGCTACTTGGCCCGCTTCTGCACGTTGGCCCAGTCGTCCTTCAGGCCGACCGTGCGGTGGAACACGCCGGCCTGCGCGGAGTCCGCGGCGAAGTAGCCGAGGCGCTCGAACTGCACCACCGCGCCTGGCGCGGCGGCGGCGAGAGCGGCCTCGGCTTTGCCCGTGAGCACCGTCTTGGACTCCCGGTTGAGGTCGTCGAACGGGTCGCCCGTTCGTTCGCCCGGCACTTCGGCGGCGAACAGACGGTCGTAGAGGCGGGCTTCGATGTCCACCGCGTGGGCCGTGCTGACCCAGTGGATGGTGGCCTTCACCTTGCGGCCGTCGGGCGCCTGCCCGCCGCGGGTGGCGGGGTCGTAGGTGCAATGCACGACCGTGACGTTGCCATCGGCGTCGGTGTCGTAGCCCGTGCACTTCACGTAGAACGCGCCGCGCAGGCGCACCTCCGCGCCCGGGGTGAGGCGGAAGTACTTCGGCGGGGCTTCGGCCATGAAGTCGTCGGCCTCGATGAACAGCTGCCCCGTGAACTCCACCAGGCGGGTGCCGTCGGCCGGGTTCTCCGGGTTGTTGCCCACCTCCACCATCTCCACGTGGCCCTCGGGCCAGTTGTCGATCTGCAGGAGCACCGGCTTGAGCACGGCCATCCGCCGCTGCGCGGTGCGGTTCAGTTCGTTGCGGATGAACCACTCGAGGAGTTCGATCTGGTGGCGGCTGTTCGTCTTCGCCACGCCGATGAAATCGCAGAAGGCACGCAGGGCAGTGGCGGGGTAGCCGCGGCGGCGCAGGGCGCGCAGGGTGGGCAGGCGAGGGTCGTCCCAGCCCTCCACGATGCCGTCGGTGATCAGCTGCAGCAGCTTGCGCTTGGAGGTGACGGTGTAGGTGAGCTCCAGCCGCGCGAACTCCGTCTGCTGCGGCTGCTCCGCCGGCAGGGGGAGGTGCTCCAGGTACCAGTCGTACAGGGCCCGGTGGCTGTCGAACTCCAGCGAACACAGGCTGTGGGTGACCCCTTCGATGGCGTCGCTCTGCCCGTGCGCCCAGTCGTAGGTGGGGTAGATGCACCACTCGTCGCCCGTGCGGTGATGGTGCTCGTGGCGGATGCGATACATGATCGGGTCACGGAACTGCATGTTCTCGTGCTGCATGTCGATCTTCGCCCGCAGCACATGGCTGCCGTCGGGCAGGCCGCCGGCGCGCATGGCGCGGAAGAGAGCGAGGTTCTCCTCCACGGTGCGGTTGCGGAAGGGGCTTTCGATGCCCGGCTTGCCGTAGCCGCCGCGCTGCTCGCGGATGGTCTCCGCATCCTGATCATCGACATAGGCGTGGCCGTGCTCCACCAGGTGCTCGGCCCAGCGGTACAGCTGCTCGAAGTAGTCGCTGGCGTACACCACTTCGGCGGGCTCGAAGCCCAGCCAGCGCACGTCGTCGACGATCGCGTCGACGTACTCGGTCTCCTCGGTGATCGGGTTGGTGTCGTCGAAGCGCAGCTTGCACGCGCCCCCAAACTCCTCGGCGATGCCGAAGTCCACACTGATGGCCTTGGCGTGGCCGATGTGCAGGTAGCCGTTCGGTTCGGGTGGGAACCGCGTCTGCACCCGCTGGAACGTGCCCGCGGCCAAGTCGGCCTTGACGACGTCGCGGACGAAATTGGCCGCAGCGGGGGTGTCGGGTGCGTTCGTGGTGTCGGTCATCGGTCTCTCACGGGTTGTACAAGCCGTACAGGAAGGTACCGGATGCACGGCGCGAGCGGCCTAAGGTTTCACCATGGAGGCGCTACGGGTGCTGGTGGCGAAGGTCGGCCTCGATGGCGCGGACCGAGGCGCCACGGTGATCGCCCGTGTGCTGCGCGACGCCGGCCACGAGGTGCTGTTCAGCGCCATCGGCCGGACCCCGTCGATGGCTGCCGCCGCCGCGGCGGACGACCGGGTGGACGTGGTGGTACTGACCATGCCGAATGAGTACGCCGCGCACCTGTCGTCGATGGTGCTGCACGAGCTGGAGCGCCGCGTCGCCGCCCCGCGTGTGGTGGTGGCCGGTGTGGCGCTGCCCGACCTGGCGCCGGCGTTGCTGGCCGTCGGGGTGTCGGCCGTGCTCAGAGTGGCCGCCGCTGCCGCCGAGATCCGCGCCGCGGTCGCCGCGCCCGCCGTCGCCGCGGCCTGAGCCCGCGCGCACCCGCACCCGTCTCGCTCCCGCCCACGACCCGAGTGCACGGCCGCCTCTCCGAGTGCACGGGCGCACATGCGAGTGCACGGGTGCATATGCGAGTGCACGGG
>JBPOIX010000405.1:0-4832 GCA_052034175.1 Actinomycetota bacterium | reverse complement strand
GGCTGGACTTCGAGCAACCGGACACGGCAACCTTCCGTTGCCTCGACCTGGCGTACGCCGCTGGGCGGATGGGTGGCACCGCGCCGGCCTGGTTGAGCGCGGCGAACGAGGTGGCGGTGGACGCCTTCCTCGCCGGCCGCCTCACCTGGCGGCAGATCGCCGACTGCAACTCGGACGCACTGGAGCGGTACGAGCCGTCGGCGGGCACCACCGTCGACGACGTCGTGGCGGCCGACGAGAGGGCCCGTCAGGTTGCCACCTCGCTGCTGCCCGGGTGAGGCGACGTCGGCAAGCCGACAACGCGGCGGCCCGGCGGAGCGATACCGTCTGCACCCATGAGCGAGGTCGAGCAACGCAGCCGCTTTGATCGGATGAAGGTCGAGGTGGTTTCGGGGGGCACCCAGGCCGTGGAACCGCCCGCGCAGGCCGACCGCAGCACGATGATCATCGGCACCCTGGCATGGATCGGCCTGTTCGCGGTGCTGGCAGTGGTCAGCCCGTGGATGGTGGTGTTCGTGGTGGCCCTCGCGGTGTCCATCATCCTGCACGAGTTCGGCCACTTCTGGACGGCCCGCAAGAGCGGCATGAAGGCCACCCAGTTCTTCCTCGGCTTCGGGCCCCGCGTGTGGAGCACGCACCGCAACGGGGTGGAGTACGGCGTACGGGCCATCCCGCTCGGCGGCTTCGTCAAGATCATCGGCATGACCAACCTCGACGAGGTGCCTGAGGAGGACGAGCCCGTCACCTACCGCCAGGGCAGCTACCCGCGGCGGATGTGGGTGATCACCGCCGGCTCGGTGATGCACATGATCCTCGCGGTCGTGTTGATCACGCTCGTCTACGCCGTGTGGGGAGAGGTGCGCGAGAGCGGCTCGGTGACGATCAAGGAGGTCGTCGCGGGAAGCCCTGCGGCAGATGCCGGCCTGCGCGCCGACGACATCATGCTGGCCGTGGATGGCAAGGCCGTGGCCACCGCGGACGACTTCCGCGCGCTGCTGGCGGACGCCAAACCCGGAACGGACCACGAGTTCACGGTGCTGCGCAATGGCACGGAGACGGTGCTCACGGCCACGATGGTCCAACACCCGGACGTCGAGGACGAGGTGCAGGGCTATCTGGGCGTGCGGAGCAGCTCGGTGGATCGGCTGCCGATGAGCTCCCTCGGGGCGGCGTTCACCCAGGGCCCGAAGGACCTTCTCGAAGGGGTCGGCCAGGCGACGGTGGGCGTTGCCAAGGTGCTCAACCCGGTCAGCGTCTGGGGCCACCTGATGGGCACGAACACCGACGAAAGCTCCCGGCCGGGCACGATCGTCGGGGCGACGAAGATGAGCGACGACATCGGCCAGTTCGACGGGTGGGCGGGGATGATCTCCCTGATTGCACTCGTGAACCTGTCGGTCGGCGTGTTCAACATGTTCCCGCTGCTGCCGCTGGACGGCGGGCACGCGGCGATCGCCACCTACGAGCGGCTGCGGTCGCGCAAGGGGCGGCGCTACTACGCCGATGTCGCCAAGCTGATGCCGGTGGCCGCGATGTGCATCATGCTCCTGGCCTTCATGTTCCTCACCGGGCTGTATCTGGACACGGTCGGCGGCTGAACACCCTCGTGGCCGCGCGCCGGCGTGCGGCGCTGGCACACTGGTGGCCGTGAGTTTCGAACGACGCAGCACCCGCCTCCTGCACGTCGGCAAGGTGCCGGTCGGCGCCGGCACGCCGATCACGGTGCAGTCGATGACCACCACCAAGACGGCGGACGTCGAGGGCACCCTGCAGCAGATCTACGCCCTGGCCGCGGCCGGCTGCGACATCGTGCGCTGCACGTGCAACGAGGCCGAGGCCGCGGAGGGCCTGGCGCAGATCGTGCCGCGCAGCCCCATCCCGGTCATCGCCGACATCCATCACCAGTACAAGATGGCACTCGCAGCCATGGAAGCCGGGGTGCACGGCCTGCGCCTGAACCCGGGGAACATCCGCCGGCCGGAGCACATCAAGGCCGTGGCCAGCGAGGCCCGCGATCGCAAGCTGCCGATCCGCATCGGGGTGAACGGCGGCTCGCTCGACCCTGCCCTGTACGAGAAGTACGACGGGTTGAAGGCCGAGGCGATGGTCGAGAGCGCGCTGCAGGAGATCGCCTTCTTCGACGAGGTCGGGTTCACGGACTACAAGATCAGCGTCAAGGCCTCGAACGTGCCGCTGATGGTGGATGCCTACCGGCAGCTGGCCGACGCCACCAATGCGCCTCTGCACCTCGGCGTCACCGAGGCCGGCCCGCTGCCCGGTGGCCTGTTGAAGGCCACTGCGGGCATCGCCACCCTGCTGCTGGAGGGCATCGGCGACACGATTCGCTACAGCCTAACCGCGGACCCCGTGGAGGAAGCCCGTGCCGGCCGGCAGCTGCTGGAAGCACTCGGCCTGCGCGAACGCAAGAACGTCGACCTCATCGCCTGCCCGTCCTGCGGGCGCGCCGAGGTGGACGTCATCGACGTGGCCACGCGTGCCCAGGCGGCGTTCGGTGAACGCAAGCTGCCGCTCCAGGTGGCCGTGATGGGCTGTGTCGTCAACGGGCCGGGCGAGGCGCGGGAAGCGGACCTGGGGATCGCCGCCGGCAACAAGCGTGGCCACCTTTTCGTCAAGGGCCGCAACGTGGCCGTGGTGAAGGAGGAGGACATGGTCGACGCGCTCGTGGAGTGGGCGGAGTTCATCAACGAGCATGGCGTCGACGCGGCGATCGCCCGGGCGGACACCGCGCTCGCGGAGCGCGAGGCTGCCAAGGACCGCTCTGCCCTGCTCGACGACAAGGGCCTCGACGCCAACAGGTCGATGGAGAAGATCGTCGAGATCCGCCGCACCGTGGCAGAGGGCTGAGAGGTCGTCGAATGAGCTTCCACATCCCGTTGTTCGAGTTCGACCCGTCGCCCGACGCGGTGATCAACCCGTCCATCCATTCGCCGCGGCTCGGGTTCCCGCGCCACGCGGTGATGTGCTGGTTCGGCAACGTGGTGCGCGAACGCACCGCAGGTATCGAGCCCGTGCACCATGTGCCGTTCGAGCACGGCGACCATCCGATCTGTGTGGTGCAGCACAAGGGTGTGCCGGTGGCGCTGGTGTCGCCGGGTGTCGGTGCGCCGGCAGCGGTCACCTCGCTGGAAGTGGTGATGGCGCTCGGGGCCACGCACATCATCGCCTGCGGTGGCGCGGGCATCGTCAAGCCGGGCTTCGACGTCGGCCATGTGATCGTGCCCACGGGCGCGGTGCGTGACGAGGGGACCAGCTACCACTACGCACCCGCAGACGCGGAGGTGGCACCGCACCCACGTGCGCTGGCCGCCATCGACGACACGCTCACCGAGGCCGGGGTGCCCCACGACAGAGGGCTGGTCTGGACGACGGACGCCTTCTTCCGCGAGACGCCTGCCAAGGTGGCACGGCGCCGGGAGCAGGGCTGCCTGGCGGTGGACATGGAGGTGGCAGCGATGTTCGCCTGCGCCGCGTTCCGCGGAGCCGTGTACGGCCAACTGCTGTACGCCGGCGACGACGTGAGCGCCGAGGAGTGGGACCATCGCCACTGGGACACCCAGCAGGGCGCCCGGGACCGGCTGCTGGACCTGGCGCTGGATGCGGTGATCCGGCTGTAGTTGCCGACGGGGAAACCGTGTGGCACCCCCTCGCGATGATGAGGGCATGGCCGCTCTCACCATCAGCACCCTTGTCCAACGCCTTGAAGCCGTCGACCCGATGGCGCTTGATGAAGGTGCCGCACGGGCCGCGCTGCGTTCCCTTGCCCGTGTGGACAACTGGGCGGCCGCAGTGCGTGCCGACGTGGTGCGGCGCCTGGACGGGCTGATGAGTGGCGGAGAAGGCGGCGGTGGCGGTGGCGGCTCCGGCTGCGGCGGCGGAGGAGGCGGCGACGGCGAGGGTTCTCCGGGCGGTGGAGGCGGTGGCGGCGAGGGTTCTCCGGGCGGTGGAGGCGGCCTGCCGGGTGAAGGGACGCCGAAGCCGACGGAACTGGAGTTGGCCGAGGCCGGGCGGATCAGCGACCGTGAGGCGGCACGTCAGGTTGCGCTGGCTCGCCTGCTGGGCCGCTTCCCGGAGTTCGCCGCGGCGCTTCGCCGGTCGGTTGTGGCGCAGAGCCACCTGGCGGTGCTGAGCCGGTTGTGGCAGCAGATGGAACTGGAGGATCGCCACCGCCTGATGGAGCTCGACACCCGCCTCGTGGAACTGGCCACGGTCCACGACCCGGAGCGGTTCCGTCGGCTGGTGGCGGCGGAGGTGAATCGACGCCGGGAGCGCGATGGGGTGGACCGGTTGTCGAAGCAGCGGCGTTCCACCTCGCTGACTCACTGGGTCGACGACGCCGGAATGGTGAACCTGCGCGCCCGCTACGACCCCGAGCGGGGGCAGCGGCTGCTCAATCGCATCCGGCTGCAGCGGGAGGCGATCGTGGCCGCCGGCAGGGAGCCCGCAGACTGCCCGGAGGGGGACCTCCGCTGGGAGCACCTGAGCGCGGTCGCCCTGTACGACCTCACCGCGGTCGGGTGGGCCGAGGCGGTGTCGGGCGCGGCGGCAGCTGCAGGTCCGTTCGGGGGGTCCGAGCGTGGGGCGAACCCATGGGCCACCGAGTTGGTGGTGGTGATCGACGAGGCGTCGCTGCGGTCCGGGTTGCACTCGGCCAGCCATGTCGACGCCGGGCCCGTCGACCTGCCGATTGAAACGGTGCGTCGGTTGGCGTGCGACGCCGGGATTCTGCCGGTGGTGCTCGGCGGCGACAGCGTCGTGCTCGACATGGGGAGGTCGCGCCGGCTTGCTACCCACGAGCAGCGGCTGGCCCTGCG
>JBPOIX010000165.1:0-13711 GCA_052034175.1 Actinomycetota bacterium | reverse complement strand
GGTCGGTGGCGAGGCGATCGTGGAGGTCGCGGTCCAGCCCGGTGAGCGGTTCGTCGAGCAGGAGGACGGCCGGGCGCGGGGCCAGCGAGCGGGCCAGTGCCACCCGCTTCGCCTCGCCGCCGCTCAGCCGGCCGACGCTGCGGTCGGCGAAGCCCGGCAGGCCGACGAGGGCGAGCAGTTCCGCGACACGCGTGGCGATGGCGGCCTTGGCAGCCCCCTGCATGCGCAGGCCGAAGCCGATGTTCTGCGCCACCGAGAGATGGGGGAACAGTTGCTCGTCCTGGAACACGAGACCGATGTTGCGCTGGTGCGCCGGCAGCGAGGTGACGGCCCTGCCGTCCACGGTGACGCTGCCACCGTCGGGCACGAGCAGGCCGGCGATCACACGCAGCAGAGTGCTCTTGCCGGAGCCGGACGGGCCGAGCAGTGCCACCACCTCGCTGGCGGCCACGTCGAGGTCGACGGCGTCGAGCACGGTGCGCGGCCCGAACCGGACGGTGATGTCACGAACGGCCAGCATCGGCAGCCACCTCCCGGTCGGCGAGGGCGATGACCGCAGCGGTGACCACCAGGAGGATGGTGGCCAGGGCGAAGGCCTGGGCGCGGGGGATGGCACCGGCGCGGCCGAGCAGCCGGCCGATGGCGATGGGCATGGTCTCGCGGCCGGCGCGGGTGAGGAACGTCGTGGCACCGAACTCGCCCAGGGACACGGCCGCGGCGATGCCCGCACCTGCCAGCACCGGCCTCGTCGCCGCACGGGCGGTGACCCACCACCAGGCACGCAGCGGGGAGGCGCCGAGGGTGGCCGCGGCCGCGGCGCGATCCGGCGGGATGGCGCGCAGCACCGGCAGCACGGCGCGCACCACGAACGGGGAAGCCACCAGCGCGTGCCCCAACGGCACCAGCCACCACTCGCCGCGCCAGTCCACCGGGGCGACGTCGAAGGTGATCAGCAGGCCGAGGCCGAGGGTGACGGCGGACGTGCCGAGGGGCAGCATCATCCCCACGTCCAGAAGGCGGCCGTGGCGGCGGGCAGTGGCGATGGCCAGCGCCGCCAACCCGCCCAGCGCCACGGCGAGCGCGGTGGCCACGACGGCGTAGCGGAGCGAGACGAACAACGATGCCAGCGGGTCGACCCCCAGGCCCGCGCCGGGCCGGTTGCCGCCGCCCGCGCCGGGCCGGCTGCCGCCTGTGCCTCCCGAGGAGTCGCCGAGGCGACGCCACGCGGTGAGCGTGAAGCGCCCGCCGAGCCGGAACGACTGCAGCACCAGGCCGGTCAGCGGCGCCACCATCACCACGCCTGTCACCGCGGCGACTGCGGCCACCAGGCGGCGCTCGGCGCGGGCCCGCGGTCGTCGCCGCGCGGTCGCTGCGCCGGCCAGGCCGAGTGCGGCGCGGCGCTGCGCGCGGGCGCTCCACCACACCACGCCACCGAGCACCAGCAGCTGCACGACGCTCAGCACGGCGGCCCCGTCCACATCCCCGAGCTGGGTGGCGCGGCGGGCGATCTCCACTTCCAGGGTCGGGTTCGCGGCACCGCCGAGCAGGGCGGCCACGCCGAACGAGGTAAACGTGAACAGGAAGACCACCGTCCCCGCGGCGATGAGGGACGGCCGCAGGAGAGGGAGCACCACGTGCCGCAGCACTTGGTGCGGGCCGGCGCCAAGGGTGCGCGCCGCGCCGGTGAGATCCGCGGGGATCACCGCCCACATCGCGCCCACAAGGCGCACGACGACGGCGATGTTGAAGAAGACGTGCGCGGCGATCACTGCCCTCGCGGTGCCGTGCCAGGCGGCGGGCAGGAGCGCCAGGAAGGCTGCGCCGACCACGACGGTGGGCAGCATGAACGGCACGGTCACCAATGCCAGCACCGCTCGCCGGCCGGGGAAGCGGAAGCGGGCCAACACGTACGCCGGCGCGAACCCGAGGGCCAGCGTGAGGGCGGTGCTGAACAACGCTTGCCACAGGGTGAACCACAGGACGCGGGTCAACCCCGGCGAGGCGAGGGTGTCGGCCACCGAGCCGGGTTGCAGGACGCGGGCCAGCAGGGTGCCGACGGGCCAGGCGAAGAACGCCCCCAGCACCAGCCCGGGCACGGCGGCCAAGGCCGGTACCAGCCAGCGCGGCGGGCGGTTCGGGTCGTTCAGCGGAGCACGATCGAGTTCCACTCGTCCTGCCACTGCTCGCGGTTGGCGGCGATGACCGCGGGGTCGAGGGTGTACGGGGCAGCCGGAACGGCCGTCCACTCGAGGTACACGTCGGGCAGCACGACGGCCGTGTTCACCGGGTTGACGAACAGGGTGAGCGGCAACTCGCGCTGGAACCGTTCGCCGGTGAGGAACTGCACCAGTTGCGCCGCCGCCGCGGGGTGGTTCGTGCCGCGCAGCACGCCGGCGTACTCCGTCTGGCGGAAGCAGGTGCCGGTGGCCACGCCGGTGGGGGAGTCCGCCCGGGGCGGGTCCGCGTAGAACACCTCGGCGGGTGGGCTGCTGGCGTAGCTGACCACGAGGGGCCGGTCGCCGCCGTAGGAGCCGCCGCCGGCGCCGCTGAAGCGCTCGTAGTAGGCGGTGGTCCAGCTGTCCTCCACCTCCACGCCGTTGGCCCGCAGCGCCGCCCAGTAGGCCTGCCAACCGTCCTCGCCGGCGTGGGCCACCGTGGCCAGCAGGAACGCCAGCCCCGGCGACGAGGTGGCCGGATTCTCCACCACCAGCAGGCCCGCTTACGCCGGTTCGAGCAGGTCATCCATGGTTTCGGGCGGGGCGATGCCGCTCTCCTGGAACCAGGCGATGTCGTAGTTCACGCACACGTCGCCGGTGTCCACCGCGGTCGGGGCGCCCTCGAACACCTCGCCGTCCACGGCAGCGGAGAGCAGGGTGTTGTCCACGCCCCACATCACGTCGCCCTCGGGGTTGCCGGCGGTGAGGACGGCCTTGGTGACCATCGTGCCCGCGTCGCCCGCCACCACGATCTTCACCGCGATGCCGGTGTCGGTGGTGAACTCGGCGAGTGCGTCGTTGAGCGGGGTGCCCTCTGCGGGGAAAGAGTCGTAGACCACGAGGGTGAGCGTCGCGGGAGTGGCGGAGGTGGGGGCGTCGTCGCCGCACGCGCCCGCCAGCAGCCCGCCCGCCAGCAGGCCACCGGCCACCCGCAGGGCACGGGTGTGGCGGCGGTTCACGGGACCACCACCGTGAGCACACCGGAGGTGACGGTGATCATCAGCTGCTCCTTGGCGATGTTGCTGAGGCCGCGCGCCTCGGTGGAAGCCAGCTCGGCGGCGTCGAGCTCCCAGGCCGCGTCGCGCACGGAGACGCCGCAGCACGGGCCGTGCAGGGCGAGGAGGGAGAACGTCTGGCCGGTCTCCAGCGGTGGGTGCACCGTGTGGCCGGGGTGCACGGTGAACACCTCGGTGACGCCGATGATCGCGTGCACGGTGTGGAACCGGGCGAGGGCCGGGTGGCCGAGCGCCAGGAGGGTTCCGAGGAAGTGGTCCAGGCGGAGGTCCGCGGGGTCGAAGCCGCCGAGCAGCAGCAGTTCGGTGCGCGTGTCGCCCCCGTCGCCGGATTCGCCAGCAGCATCGGCCGCATCCAGTGCGGCGACGGCCGTGGCGAGCGCCAGTTCGGTGTCGGTGAGGTCCTTGGCCACCGGGTGTTCGTCGATGTCCAGCTCATGGGCATAGGCCCACATCCGTCCGCTGGCACTGATCGAGTCCAGGTCGCCCACCAGGTGGGTGGGGCGGATGCCTGCGGCCACGGCGTGGTCCAGCCCGCTGTCCGCGGCGATCACCACACGGCCGTCACCCGGGCCGCCCTGCAGCGCGTCCAGGGCGCGTGGGGAGAGCGGACCCCCGCCGATCACTACGACCATCTGCGCCATGCGCACTCCCTCCGCCGGCATTACCCGGATCAGGTTCATGGGTCGGTGGCGGCGACCACCCTCTCAGCCCGCCGTGCCTGCGAGCTCCCCTCGGTTACGGACGCGACTCTACCGCCCCCTCCGGTCGGCTTTACGTAAAGGCTGTCGGAGCATGACCTGGCGTGACGCGCCGGCATTCGTGACACAAACCCGGGCGGCCGCGACGCAAAGCCCGGCGGCGGCGCCCAGGGCGGGTGGCGGCGGTCTACTCCGCGGCGCGTCGGGCCAGGACGGCGCCGCGCTGGGTGGCCAGGGTGACGGCTGCCAGCCCGGCCAGCACCAACCCCATGCCCACCACCTGGATGCCGCGCACGGTGGCGTCGAGGAAGACGAGCGACCACACCACGGCCAGCGCCGGCTGGGAGACCTGCAGCATGCTGATGAGCCCGATCGGCACGCTGTGCTGGGCGAAGACCATCAGCCCGTGCGCAAGCGTGCCGGTGAGCACACCGAGGATGGAGATGAAGACCACCGAGCGCCACGTCACTTCGCCGAGCGAGCCTGGGAAGACCACCAGCCCGATGGGGAGGGTGACCACGGCGGCGATCGGGGTGATGGCCGCCATGACCGCCGCCACAGAACGACCTTTGCGCAGGTTGCGGCTGGTGAGCAGGTAGCCCGCCCACAGGCAGGTGGCCACGGCGATCCAGGCCACACCCGTCCAGGAGAACTCCGTCTTCCCGGGTGGGGCGTTGAACAGCACCACGGCCAGGCCGGCGAGGGAGATGAGCCCGAAGGCCAGGGCGCGGGGGTTCATCCGCTCGTGGAAGAAGATGGCGCCGGCGGGCACGACGAGCAGGGGCGTCAGCGAGCCGGTGAACTCCGCCGCGGCCACCGACGTCTTGGTGACACCGGTGAAGAAGCAGCAGATGTTCAGCCCGAACAGGACGCCGGGCACGAGCGCCGGGCGGATGTCGGCCCAGCTGAGCCAGCGATGCTCCGCCACCCGCAGGATGACCAGCCAGATCACCGAGCACAGGATCATCCGCCAGAAGGCGATCGTGACGCCCTGGGTGTGCGCCAGTTTCACGAGGGTGGAGCCGAGGCTGAAGGCGAGGATGACCCCCACGAGGGCGAGCATGCCGAGAGGGCGCCCATGGTGGGCGGGGGCGGCACTGCCCGCCGCAGGTGTTCCATCGGGCACGGCCGCCACCCTACCGACGGGTGGGCGCGGCGCTCCGACCCGGCCCGTAGCGATGCCGCCGTGGAGAATGGACGCCATGAGCGACAGCAACGGTGCACTGCAGGGACGGGTGGCGCTGGTCACCGGTGGCGGCCGGGGAATCGGCCGGGGGATCAGCGAACTGCTGGCGGCACACGGCGCCACTGTGGCCGTGAACTACCGCCGCGACGCCGAGGCCGCGGCCGAGGCCGTGGCCGCGATCGAGGCGGCCGGTGGGGCGGCGAAGGCGTACGCGGCCGATGTGGACGATGCCGCCGAATGCGCGGCGATGGTGGACGCCGTGGTGAACGACTTCGGTGGGGTGGACCTGTTGGTGTGCAACGCCGGCATCGCCTCCCGTGGCCGCAGCGTGGCGGACACCGACCCGGCGGAGATGATCCGGGTCGTCACCACCCACGCCTTCGGCCCGCACCACATGGCACGCCTGGTGCTGCCGTCCATGCGTGCCCGGGCGCAGGCCCCCGGCGGCCGCGGCGACATCGTGATGATCTCCTCCGTCGCCACCAGCCACATGGGCGCCAACGGCGCGCCGTACAACATGGGCAAGGCGGCGATGGAAGCGCTGGCCGACACCCTGGCCAAGGAGGAACGCCGCCACAACATCCATGTCAACACCGTGGCCCCCGGCCTGGTGGAAACGGACATGGGCGTGCGCCTGGCCCGGGCGATGACCGGCAACCGGGACATGGAAGACCTGCGTTCGATGGACGCGATGTCTCCCTTCGGTCGGGTCTGCCAGCCGCAGGACATCGCCGAGGTGGTGCTGTGGCTGTGCAGCCCCGGCAGCGGCTACGTCACCGGCCAGCGCATCGAGGTCGACGGCGGCGGCAGGTACTGACGCCACACGCGCTCGGCGTGCTACTTGAGGACGACGGTGCCTTCTTCGGCGCGGGGAAGCTCCACCCAGGTGCGGCCGGGCGTGAGCAGGATCGGTTCGCCGTCGTCGTCCGTGAGGGTGAACGGCTGCAGGCGATCGGTGCGCACCCACGAGCCGTGCACCACGGTGCCGCCGGTGAAGACCCAGGCCTCACCCATGCCCAGGCTCTGCGCGTCCGGGCTGCCGGAGATGCCCGGCAGGTAGACCATCGAGAGCACGACGATGTTGTCGGTGGTGATCACGCTGCCGTCGCGTTCGTCGTGGACCTTCCCGTTCTGGCTGCGCTCGTAGAAGCCGGTGCCGGCGTTCCAAGTCCACTCGATGTCGTACGCGTCCATTGTCACGAACACACCCGCGGACGCGTCGCCCTCGGCCTCCGCGCCGGGCTCGCGCCACTGGAACTGGGGCATCGGGTTGCCGGCCCCGAGTGGGGCACCGACGTCGAGAGACCGCTGCACGTCGAAGTAGAGGTTGTACGGCGCGTCGTCGAAGTCCACGCGGAAGCAGGCGTTGGCGCAGTAGCTCTGGCTCAGGTTCACCAGGTCGCTGTCGTCGATGGCACGGGTGACCTTGCCGTTGCCGCCGGACCAGGCGAGGATCGGCGCGGCGAGCGAGCCGAGCAGATCCACGTCCTGCAGGCGGCCGGACCGTGCGGGGCCGACGCTGGCCTCCGGGAAGGAGCTCTGGAACACCGCGGCGAAGCGCGACACGTTGTCGTTGATCAGCTCCTCGTACACCAGATCGGCGGCGTTCAGCCCGGTCGGGGGGTGGGCGTCGTAGTTGCCGACCTTCACCACGACCACGGGGCGCAGGGCCGCCAACACGTTCTCTGCAGGCAGGCCCGTCAGCGGGTACACCGGCGGCGGGGGCGGCTCGGTGGTGGTGGTGGCCGGTTCCGTGGTGGTCGTGGCGGCCGGTTCGGTGGTGGGCGCGGCATCGGTGGCCGGCGCGCCGGTGGGCGGGCTGGAGGACGCGGTGGTGTCGCCGTCGCTGCACGCGGCCAGCAGGAGGGCGCCGGCGGCGGCGAGCGCGACAAGAGGGTGGTGCGGGCGCATGGGCCGATTGTGGCATCGCACCGGCCCGGTTCGGTGGCATCCATCGGGTTCGGCGCGTGGGCGGACGGGACGGTGGGGCGGCGGTAGCGTGACCGCTGTGAGCCCTCTCGCCGCCGACGCCCCCTCCCAGATCGTCACCGTCACGGCCGACGCCATGGCCGAACTGGTGCGCCTGCGCGACGAGGAAGCCGATGCGGATCGCCTTGGCCTGCGGCTGGAGATCATCAGCAAGCCGGGCGAGGATTTCCGCTACGACCTCAGCTTCGACGTGGTCACCAAGGCGGCGTTCACGGACGAGGTGCGCACCCATCGTGAGGGCGAGGCGGCGCTGAAGGTCGTCATCCCGTCGCAGTCGGTCGCCCTGCTCGAAGGTGCCACGCTGGACATGAGCCCCAGCGCCGGCCTGATCATCCGCAACCCGAACAAGCCGTTGCCGCCGATGGTGGAAGGCCTGGTGCGCGACGACGAGTTGAGCGCGGCCATCGAGGCCGTCATCTCCGGCGAAGTCAACCCTTCGCTCGCTGCCCACGGTGGTTTCGTCACCTATGTCGGGCACGACGGCGAGGGCACCGCGTACCTCACGATGGGCGGCGGATGCCATGGTTGCAGCATGAGCCGGATGACCATGCTCGACGGGGTGCAGACGATGTTGGTGGAACAGGTGGAAGGCGTGGAACGAGTCCGCGACCTCACCGACCACTCCTCGGGCGAGAACCCCTACTACCACTGACGTCCGGTCGAAACCGCCGCGGCCGGGTCGGCCGGGTGGCCTACCATGCCCGGATGGCCAGATCCCTTGCTCTTCGTAGCGCCGCGCTGGTGACCCTGTTGGTTGCCGCGGCGTGCAGTTCCTCGACGTCCGGCGACGAGGCCGCGGACAGCGGCACCCCGTCGTCGACGTCCTCGACGACGACGTCGTCCACCATGGATGGTTCGTCCACCACGGAGGCAGGTGGCAGCACGTCCGCCGCGCCCACGACGGCGTCGCCCACCACCAAGGCGCCGGCCACCAACCCTCCCGCCACCAACCCCCCGGCCACCGCGGCGCCCGGGCCGGCGGTGGTGTCGTTCTCCGTCAGCGGGCCGAGCTGTGCCTCCCCGGACGTGTCGTACGACGTGCCGTCGCAGCCGGTGAAGGTCACCTGGACTGCCACCGGCGCGGACAGTGTGTACGTGGCCATCGACAACCCCGACGGTCCCTTCGAGAGCGGCCTGCCGCTCAGCGGCTCGATCGACCTGCCCGACCCCTGCCCCGGCCCGTATTCGCACACCTACTACGTGGTGGCCGTGAAGGGCAGCCAGAAGGCCGTGAAGTCCAAGACCCTCACCGGCTGATGGCGCAGCGCCCGGGCGGCGTCAGGCGCGCTCGCCCCGGACCACCAACGGCTCGCCGGTCGCGCCCGCCGACACGTCCGCCGCGGCGAACAGCACGGGGCGGAACTGGCCGGTGGCGAACAGTTCGGTCTGGGCGGTGAAGTTCGGGTCGGCCGGGTCGTCCGGCTGGCCGTAGGTGAGGAACGCCTCCGCGTGGGGGCCGTCGGCCGTGAACTCGATGGTCATCACGAAGCTGTTGCCGAACGTCACTGGGTAGCCGGGCGCGTCCGGGTCGCCGAGCGGGCCCATCGTGTTCGCCCCGCTGCAGCAGCCGACGATGGACGCCGCGCCCTCGCGGTTGTTGCCGCCGGGCAGGCCCACGGGGTCGTCCACGGTGCGGCCGTCGAACTGCACGTCGCCGAGGGGGATGTCCAGCGGCCAGCCGCGTTCGGTGAGCACCAACATCGCCTGCGCCAAGGCGTTCACCACCGCGGTGTCGTCGCCGACGGTGTTCGGTGTGTTGATCGGGTCCGCCGGGTCGAAGCCGACGTCGTACAGGCTGCCGCGGTCGGTGAGGTCGGCCCAGCTGAACGACGTCAGGAACTCGCGCCACAGCACGGCCCCCCGGGAATCGGCGTGCAAGCGGCCGTCCCAGTTGCGCAGCACCTCGCAGGCCGGGGTGATGTCGAACGGCTTGTCCTGCACCAGCACCACGCCCTGTTCGTCGCAGCGCTTCACCACCTGGTCGCGGGCGATGTCCGCCTGCAGCGCCCGGTTGGACAGCCACGCACCCTGCAACTCGCTGAGGGTCATCGTGCCGTCGTCGCCACGTACGGACGGGTCGCTGAGGAGGATCGCGTTCATCCGCGTCCGCGGGCTCTGCGGGGCGCCTTCGCCGCCCGTGAGCGGGGAGAAGCCGGTGAGTGGTTCGGCCGGGTTGGCCAACCAGTGGGAGTCGTTGGCGTTGAACACGAAGTCGTCGCGCTCCAGCGTGGGCTGTTGGGCGAACGGGAGGATGCCGGGCCGCGAGGCCGCGGGGTCGTCCACCCACTCGTTCACCGGGTTGCTGCCGTCGAGCAGCACGGCGCCGTTGTCCCATGCCAGCGCCGGCACGCCGCCGGCGCCGACCGCGCCCTGCCACAGGGCGATCGCCTCGGGCGACAGGTTGGGCGTCGCCGCGGTGTCGCCGTACCACGCCCGCCCGTCGGCGGAGGTGGCCATCGTGTTCACCCACGGAATGCCGTTGTGCTCACGGTGGGCGTCGATGAACTCGTCCATGTTCGTCGCCTGGTTCATGCCGAGGAACTGGCCGAGGATCGTGTGGTTGTCGATGTTGGCATCGCGGATGGTGTACGCCTTCGCATCGCTCCAGCCGAACGGCAGGTTGAGCATCGGGCCGTAGTGGCTGGCCCACATCGTCTGGGTCACCTCGGCCAGCGAGCCGTCCGCCTGCAACACCTCCACCGTGATGTCCTCTGAGGTCATCGACTTGGTGTCGGTGCCATAGGTGTAGCTGGTGGGGTCGCCGGGGGTGAGGGTCAGCTCGTACAGCGTCATGCGGTTGCCGGCGGACACCGTGTGCGTCCAGGCCACGGCATCGTTGAACCCGATCAGCACGCCGGGAGTGCCGGTGAGGGTGATGCCGTACACGTCCAGTTCGCCGGTGGTGAGCGTGAGGTGGTTCTCCCACAGGCGCTTCTCGCCCTCCCACGGGAAGTGGGGGTTGGCCAGCAGCATGCCGCCACCGCCGGTGCTGAGGGCCGAACCGATGGCCCACCCGTTGCTCCCGAGGGTCGTGGTGGTGGTGCCGGTGAGGTCCGGCAGGGTGGTGTCCGGTGTGGTGTCGGCGGGCACGGTGTCGGCGGGCACGGTGTCGGCCGGGGCCGCCTGCGGCGGGGTGGCGGTGGCGATCGGGTCGATCAGCCCGCCACTGCTGGCGAAGAGCGTGATGTCGCGCAGGTTGGCGTAGAAGTCCGTCAGCGAGATCGGCTCCACCCATTCCTCGCCCGCGCACCAGCCGTTCGGGCCTTCCTCGGCGAGCTCGGCGTTGAAGCCGGCCACATAGCCCTCCACCATCTCGGTGACGTGCTCGGGCTGGTCGGCGAACAGGTCGTCCGCGGTGTCCCACAGGTGCAGGTGGCGGTAGGCCAGGTCGCTGTGCACGTTGGCGTCGCCCTCGCCCGCGCCGAACCATTTCGCCCGTTCCCCGCGGACCTTCACGACCTGGTCCAGCAAGGTGCAGGCACGGTCCTGCGCGTAGGCGTAGCCCTGGCCGAAGCCGAGGCTGCCCCAATCGTCGGCAACGATGTGCGGAATGCCGTACTCGGTGCGGGTGATGCTGGCTTCGTAGCCGGGCACCACCTCGGTGGTGGTGGTGACGGCATCCGTGGCCGACGGAGCGTCCGTGGTGGTGGGGGCGCCGGCAGGGTCGTCGCCGGAACAGGCGGCGAGCAGCACAGCAACAGCAAGGGCACCCGGGAGCAGACGGTGACGCATACCCGGACGATAGTGCTGCGGCGGCGCCGGCCCCGGGCGCTGGTGCTCAGCCGCTGGCCCGGCGGTCAGCCGTCGAACCAGAAGCTGCGCACCGGGGAACCGGTCTCGAACCAGTACCACCCGCCACCCAGGTCGATCAGCTCCCTCAGCCCGCCGGCCTGTTCCACGGAACGATCCGGGCTGTACACCAGGCCTTCGCCGCCGCTGCCGTCCGGCTCGCCCATCTCGAGGTAGAGGCGCACCTGGCCGTCCTCTTCGCGTTGCACGGCGTCGTGCCAGCAGGCCGAACCGGTGTTGGCCTCGGTGACATCCCCGCCCGCAGCGACCACGCGGGTGAGACGGTCCTCGCAGTAGGCCCACCGCACTCGCGACGGGCCGCCGACCAGGAAGAACGCGCCGAGCAGGGAGGTCAGCACCACCCAGGGCGCCCACCACCGGGCGGGCTGCCCGGCCCCGCGCAACTCCTGCACCACGGTCCAGACGAGGAAGCCGAACATCGCGGCCACGAACAAGATGCCGCCGTTCCACAGGTCGCTCGGGTCGCTGAGGTCCCACGCCAGGCTGCCGGCGATGATCGGCACGGGAAGGAACGCCAGTACCGCGACCAGCCGCGGCCGTTCGGTGACGTGCGGGCTGGCCGCCAGCCCGGACAGCAGCGCCGAGCGTTCCCGCTGGACCAGGCGGCTGCCCACCGGGGTGAGCCGCAGCACGAGCGCGATGATGGCCAGCCACACCAGGCACCAGAACGGGGCGACGGGGAAGAAGATGGCGACGAAGCCCACCGCCAGCGACGAGCTGGCCAACGACCAACCCCATCCGGGGCGAGGGGTGGGGGCGTCCGTCCGCTCGGTCACGCCAGCATCGTAGGCGGTTGCCCGGCGGACCACCGGCTCAGTGGGGTGGCGATTGGGTGGCGACTTCGTGACGGCGGGCAGCGATCCGGCCTGCGGTGGCGGCGATCTGCGGGTCGGCCTCCATCTGCTCCAGGGTGCGGGCGGCGACACGGCGCCAGTTGGGTTCCTCCTGGAAGGTGCCGGGCACGTTCTGCGGGCGGTCCTCCAACCAGAAGTCCTCCAGGTTGAACACCGTGATGTCCGCCGGCTGCGATGCCAGTTCGTCCATTACGCCGGCGGCGATCGCGGCCTCCGGCTCGTCGTGGCCCGGCAGGCGACCAGTCCAGACGAGATGGCCCACCACCCGGGCGCGCACGTCGGCGCGTTCCTCCAGCGCGGCGGCCAGCCCGTCGTCGGTGAGCAGGCCGAGGCGGTGGTTGGTGTGCAGGTCCGCAGCGTGCCACCAGCCGGCGAAGGGAGGGGTGTCGTGAGTGCTGAGCATGGACATCGTGCCCCGCGGCGCCACCTGCACCTGGTCGGTGCCCCAGGTGGGCATGGCGTCCGGCCCGACCCTCATGCCCAGCAGACGGTGCTCCGGCAGGGCCGTGTACACCTCGGGTGGCACCACGCCCAGGTTCTCGCCCACCACCACCGCGCCAGCCACGTGAGCTTCGAGGCAGACGATGGCCAGCATCTCGTCCAGCGGGTGGCGCACGTAGCAGCCGTCGGGGGCGGCTGCGCCCTGCGGGATCCACCACTGGCGGAACAGGCCCATCACATGGTCCAAGCGCAGCAGGCCGGCGTGGCGCAGATGGTGACGAATGGTCTCGCGGAAGTAGCGGTGCCCGGTGCGGCGGGACTGTTCCGGGTGGACGGGCGGGAAGCCCCAGTTCTGCCCGCCCCAGAACAGGGGGTCGGGTGGCGCACCGACACTGACTCCGTGGACGAACAGGTCGCCCTCGTGCCACACGTCGAAGCCGTCGCTGTGGCTGCCGATCGCCACGTCCAGCGCCAACGTCTGCCCGTTGGCCCGTGCCGCGGCGGCAACCTCAGCCAGTTGGCGGTCGGCCAGCCAGGCGCCCACGAGGTGGCGACGGGTGGCGACGGGGTCGGCGGCGGCCAGCGCCTCCGTGCGGCTGACGGGCCAGCGTGCAGCCTGGCGACCGAACACCGCCTGGGCGCCACGGAAGCGGGCGTAGGTCTCGGCGAGTGCGTTGGCGGATCTCCACGTGACGAAATCGGGGTCGGCGAGGAGGCGCTCGCTGATCGCATCGAGGCGTGCGGTGCGGTACCGGCCGAGCGCCGGGTGGTCGAGGTGGCCGTCGTCCGCCAGCGGCGGCACCGGCAGCGGTTCCGGCGCCCCCAGCGCGTCGTAGTCCACATACAGCTCGCTCCACGTGCGCCTGGTGACGGCCGAGTACGGGCTCCAGTCGGCCGGCTCGTCGAGGTACAGCGGCAAGAGGGGCAGGGTCAGCACCACGTCGCCACCGTGTCCGCCCAACCACCCGAACAGCCGAGTGAGGTCGCGGTAGGTGGCGATGCCCTTGGTGGCATCCGTGCGCAGGGCGTAGAGCGGCGCCGCAACGCCCCAGCGGCCCGCCGAGGTGGCCGGCGCCAGCGTGGGTGCGCTGATGACGGTGCCAACCGCGGTGTCGCCCCGCAGCACGGTGTGGTAGCCGAGCGGCAGCGCCGTGGGGTCAAGCGGGTGGCCCGTGTGATCCACGATGGTCGTGCCGGCGGGGAGGGCAGCCGGGCCGCCGGCCACGCTTCCGTCCCACGCCACCAGGACTGCCTCGGGCGGGCTCAGCTCGTCGCCGAGCGCGGCCAGCACCGCGGCCGCGGCCTCCGGGGAGGAGGAAGTGGGCAGGCCTCGGGCGTCCAGGTAATCGATCTGCAGCCGGTGGGAGCCTTCCATACGGTCGAGGCTAACGGCCGGTGCCGCGGCTGACCCGAGTGCCAGGCGGCCGACCCGAGTGAGGTGCTGCGGACCCGAGTGTGGCGGCGCTGACCCGAGTGTGGCGGCGCTGACCCGAGTGCCTGG
>JBPOIX010000365.1:0-3222 GCA_052034175.1 Actinomycetota bacterium | reverse complement strand
GTGTTGACGCCGCTGCGGTAGTTGACGTTTGAGGTGGTCGGTTGGGTGGTGCCGCAGGGGTAGACGGTGAGGAACCCGGTGCCGGTCGCGCCGACTGCGGTGACGTTCAATGCGACGGCGCCGGCGGTGGGTTCGACGCCACCGCGGTTGGGGACGGTGAGTTCCATGGTGCTGCCTGCTGGCTGGATGCCGGTGGCGGCAAATTGTCCGTCGATGGTGGTCTTGCCGGCGCGGGTGTCGGCGAGGCGGGCAGGCGCGAGCGGTACGTAGTCGGGCATTGGCCCCGGTTCGGGGGCGAAGACGGTGACGATTCGTTCGGCCGGGCGGCCGACGACCATCGAGCCGTTGGGCAGCAGGTCCTTGGCAACGGTGAGGCTGGCCCCGCCGCCGTCGACGCCGCCGAACACGCTGTTGCTGGAGTCGAGGCCACCGTCGACGCCGGCGACACCGACGAAGGTGACCGCACCGGCGTCGGTGAACGTGACATCCGGTTCGCCGGCGGCCGGCGGCGGGCCGGGCACATCGACGTAGGAGCTGATCACCGCATACGTCGAGTTCGGGAACACGACCACCGACGGCCCACCGGCGTTGTCGCCGACCCGATCGCCCGGGTTGCCGACGAGGGCAATCGGCGGATTGCTGCCGGGGGTGCCCGACCCGAGGTACACCACGCCACGATCACCATCCCAGTAGGGGAACGTCGTCACGAAGTTGCCGTTCGGCAACGCGAAGTCCGCACCCCACGACCCGGCCGGGTTGTAACCCGCGCCCATCGCAACCTCGCCACCCCAGACGCCGTCGTGGTCGGGGCCCGCCACCGGCACGTCGCCGTCGAGGTACCACACATTCGCCGACTCGGTGGTGCTGGCGTCGTTCGCGCCGCCCGGGTCGGATCGGATCCAGCGCGCGAGGTAGTCGCCGCCCGCCAGCGGGGTGACGATGAAGTCGCTCGGGGTTGCCCCGTAGTGGTAAGCGCTGTTCGCGGCGGTGATCTCGGCGCCGGTCATCGGTGTCGTTCCGCTTGCCCAATGCAGCATCGTGTCGGTCAAGATCACGACGTTGCCGTTTGCGAGCGGATGGATGTAGCGGGGGCCGTCGAGGTCCCACGGAATCGACCCGGACCAGATGCTGCGATCGCACTGGGCGCAGCCGGTCCAGTTCACTGTCGCCGCGGTGCCCGTGGTGCCGTTGCCGAGAACGAATGTGTTCTGGGCATGGTCTCCGCCGTCGTGTATTTCCGAACCGCCGAGGTAGTTGCCGTTGGCGAGAGCCACCACCCGGTCGACGTCATTCATGATGATGGGGTCATCTTGGTAGGACCAATACACCTCACGGAGTCCCAGGCCATCGGAGATTGCGTTGGGTGCGCCGGCAAGTCGGAACATGCTCACAGTCGTGCTGCGAGCGACGAAGTTCCCGTTGGCGAGCGCCGTGGCCGGGCTGGCGCCCATGCCATCCCATTCGACGCCACCGAGCAGGGTGTTGGTGGCGGTGATCGGTCCGGTGCTGGTGGCAGTGCCGTTGATCCAGGTGGCGCCACCGCAGTTGACGAGTGTGGCGGAGTCGAGGTACGGGCTGGAGACGACGTAGTGGCCGTTGACCATCGGGGTGATGCCGCCGCTGCCGGTGAGGTCGTTCGTGCGTTCGCCCACTCGACTGTTGGCGGCGCTCACCGTGCCGGTGATGCCGGTGGTGCCGTTGCCCCAGGTGACGGCACCGGCGTTGACGATGCCGCCGACCGGGTTGTCCCAGCCCTCGCTGCCGACGACGTAGGTGCCGTTGGTGAGCGCGACGACGGCCTGGTACCCGGAGGGTGAGAAGCCGACGCCGTCGCCGCTGGTGCCGCCGACCAGGCTGTTGCTCGCGCTGACGAAGTCGTTGATGCCCGTGGCGCCATTGCCCCAGGTGACCGCCCCGACGTGACCGACGCCGGGCCGGTACCAGTGGTCAGTACGCACGAGGTAGTTGCCGTTGGACAGCACGATCGTGGGCTGGTTGCTGACGTAGTCGTCGGCAGTGCCGCCGACGAGGCTGTTGCGCGGTGTGATCTCGCCGTCGAGGCCGGTGGCCCCGTTGATCCAGGTGGCGGCGCCGGCGTGGACGTTGGTGCCGTCGGACCACAGCGGGCTGGACACCACGAAGTTGCTGCCGCCGACCACGACGACACCGCCGGAGCCGATCTGGTCGCCCGGGGTGGCGCCGTAGAGGCTGCTGATCTTGGCGAGCGTGCGCCCGTTGTAGAGGTGGACGGCGCCGATCTGCGGGGTGAAGCGGGGCGAGTAGTCGGGGTCGGTGACCACGATGTTGCCGTTGGGCAGCACCTGTACGTACTTGCCGAAGCTCACCGAGGCGTCCGGGCCGATGATGTCGCCGGCGCTGGCGGCCGCCACCGGTGAGGGCGTTGCCGCCAGAGGGGCCGCCACTGCGACCGCACCTGCGAGCAGGGCGAGCGTGAGCAGGTGCGTGAGTCGGGTGGTGCGCTTCCGCCGAAGAGACCTCATGATCACCATTCAGCCAGCCAGGCGCCTGCTGCGCTATCGGGTAAACCCCCTAAAGACCGCCCTCACGCTGCCGTCAGCGGGCTACACCGTGGCGCCCAGCGCGATCGCAGTGAGCTGCGAGCGAGACCTGATGTCGAGCTTGCGGTAGATCTGCTGCAGGTGTGCGTCGACCGTCTTCATGCTGATGAACAACTCGGCGGCCACTTCCTTGTTGGAGAGACCGCGCGCGACGGTGAGTGCGACGGTGCGTTCTCTGTCGGACAGCTCGGGAAGCAGCGCAGACATCGGATCTGGGGTCTCAGCCGACGGCGTCGACACTCCCCGGGCCTGCGTGGCCCATGGACGCGCGCCCATGGCCTCGAAGCCGTGTCCTGCGGCTTCTGCGAGCGCCCGGCTGTGGGCGCTGTCGCTCCGGCGAATGTGCCGTGCCCACGCCAACTGCGTTCTTGCAGTCTCCCAGGGTGAGTCGGCCAACAAATCCAGTGCAACCTCAAACTGTCCCCGCTCGCCGAGGAACCCGCGAGCGCGAGCTGCCACGCCCCGCGCCCAGGCAAGATCGAATGGGCCGGTCTCCAGTTCAGCGATGACGGCACGCGCATCGTCGACGAGAGCGAGTCGAGCGAACGTCTCGGCAATGTCGCCGCGAGCGAACGCCCAGCCGGGATGCGCGTAGCCCTGCGTGAGCAGCAGTTGCCAGCACTGACGCATGAACGGCTCGGCC
>JBPOIX010000046.1:0-6706 GCA_052034175.1 Actinomycetota bacterium | reverse complement strand
CCCGTGCTCCCACCTCCGACGGCGGGCATCAGTACCTGTTCGTACCGGGCCCGTGAGGGCAGTGTCGAAAACTGAGTAACGCACTACTCACGACACCACTGGACGGTGGGTTCACAATGGCGCCATGACGAACGCGCCCGGCCCCTGGAACCAGCCACCCCGGTCCACGCCCATCCCCGGCAGCGGCGACCCGATCTCCGCGCCGACGGGCTGGGACCAGAGCCCACCGACACCCGCGGAGTTCCTCGGTGGCGCCGGTGGTGCCGGTGCACCGCCGCAGCAGCCACCCGCCGCCCCCGGCGGGCTCCCATTCGGCGCGGCCATGCCGGGCATGACCGGCATGCCAGGGATGCCGGGAATGGCCGGGATGGCGGGCATGCCCGGCGTGCCGCAGATCAACTACCCCACCACCAAGCGGCGGCGCAGCGTGGGCGGCACGCTGCTCGTGGCCGTCATCGTGCTCGTGACGCTGGGCGGCGTCGGCGTCGGCGTGTGGGCCGCGGTGAAGGGGGTGCAGACCGCGAACGAAGCGACCAACCGCGCCGACGACCTGACCAACCCGGCACTCTCCGATGCCGACCGCGCGGCCCTCGGCCTCACCGGCGGTGAACAGTTCCTGTGGGACGGGCAGGGGATGGAGAAGATGGCCGCGGCGTTCGACCACGGCATCGCGGGTGAACCGACGAACTTCGTGCAGATGTCCTTCTACGGCGACTACTCGTTTGCCACGGCGCAACACCCCACCGCCGCCAACCAGCTCGACGAGTACGGCTGGCGCCTGGCAGTGCTCAGCGCCCCGACGCCCGAGCAGAACGACGACGAAGCGTCGCTGAAGGTGTTCACGATCGACCAGATCAACTGGGCGGCGGTGGCCGCCACGATCCAGCAGGCGCCGACGATCCTCGGCATCGCCGACGGCACGATCAGCCATGTCATCGTCGACAAGCCGTACTTCATCGACGCCGACCCACTGTCGGTGAAGGTCTACGTCACCAGCCCACGCGCCAGCGGCTATGTGCAGATCGCCCCGGACGGCACGGTGATGGCCAGTTACTAGGCTGGGCGCATGACAGCGTCGTCACATCTCTCCCAGGTCTGGTTCAACGTCACCCCACTCGAGGTCAGCCACGGCAAGGGCTGCTGGGTCACCACCACCGGCGGGGAGGAGTACCTGGACTTCGCCGCGGGCATCGCCGTGAACTCCACCGGCCACGCGCACCCGAAGGTGGCGGCGGCGATCGCCGAGCAGGCGCAGCGCTTCATCCACGCCCAGGTGAACGTGTACCGCCACGACCTACTGGAGCCGCTGGCGGTGAAGCTGGACGAGATCACCCCCGCGGGCATCGACACGTTCTTCTACGCCAACTCCGGCGCCGAGATCACCGAGGCCGCGGTGAAGCTGGCCAAGCAGGCCACCAAGCGGCCGCACATCGTCGTCTTCAGCGGCAGCTTCCACGGCCGCACCCACATGGCGATGGCGATGACCACCTCCAAGACCGGCTATCGCGCCGGCCATGCGCCGCTGCCCGCCGGCGTGTTCGTGGCGCCCTACCCCGACCCGCTGGTGGAGGACCAGGAGGCCGAGGTCGCCAAGGCGCTGAAGGGCTTCGACCACCTGCTGAAGGCGATGACCGCGCCGGACGAAACCGCGGCGGTCATCCTCGAGCCGGTGATGGGTGAGGGCGGGTACATCCCGGCCCATCCGGCGTTCATCCACGGCCTGGTCGAGCGCTGCCGCGAGCACGGCATCCTGTTCATCGCCGACGAGGTGCAGAGCGGTTTCGGCCGCACCGGGAAGATGTTCGCCGTGGACCACTACGGCATCGAGCCGGACATCATCTGCATGGCCAAGGGCATCGCCAGCGGCTTCCCGTTCTCCGCGCTCGGCACCCGCGCCGACCTCGATGCCAAGTGGACCAAGGGCAGCCACGGTGGCACCTACGGCGGCAACGCGATGGGCTGCGCGGCCGCGCTGGCCACGATCGAGCTGATGCAGGAGCCTGGCTTCATGGAGAACGTGGTGGCCCGCGGCGCCCAGCTCACCGCAGGGATCGAGGAGCTCCAGCAGGAGCACCCGACGATCCTGCAGGTGCGCGGCCCGGGCCTGATGGTGGGCACCGAACTGGACGACGCCGCCCGCGTCAGTGCCGTGCTGCAGCACTGCCTGGAGGACGGCAAGCTGATCCTGATGAACGCCGGCACCTACGGCAAGTGCCTGCGCTGGATGCCACCGCTGGTGGTGAACGAGCAGGAGATCGCGTTGGCGCTCGCCGCGTTCGGGGCCGCCCTCAAGGCCACGGCGTAGCGGGCGCGGCGGGCCACCCCGATGCCCCGCCTGGACGCCGAGCGGATCGCTCAGTGGCGCCGCTTCAGCATCCTCTCCACCCGGCTGCAGCGGGAGATCGACCGCGAGCTCACCGAGGAGGAAGCGCTGCCGTTGGCGTGGTACGACGTGCTGACCGAACTGCGCAACGCGGGCGGTGAGGCCCGCGTGCACGAGCTCTGTGAGGTGCTCGACGACGTGCCGAGCAGCCTTTCGCGCCGGTTGGCGCGGATGGAGGACGAAGGGCTCCTCGAACGGCAACCCACACCCCGCGAGGGCGACCGCCGGGCGGTCACCGTCAGCATCACTCCGGCCGGACGCAGCATCTGGCGTGACGCCAACGTGCGCTACCGCCGGCTGGTGCAGCAGTACTTCGCCCAACACCTGACCGAGACCGACCTGATGGCGCTGCAGCGCGTGTGGGGCAAGCTCGGCTGACCGCGGCCGCGCCTGGCAGGGGCCCGATTTCCCGGCGCCCGGCTAGCCTTCGACTCGTCGAACAAACCCCTTTTTCGGAGGTCCCGCCGTGAACGCCACCCATCCCTCGCCGAGTGACCGCTTCTCGTTCGGGATGTGGACCATCGGCTGGCAGGCCCGCGACCCGTTCGGCGACCCCACCCGCGCCCCGCTCGACCCGCTGCTGGCGGTGGAGAAACTGGCCGAGTTGGGCGCGTGGGGCATCACGTTCCACGACGACGACCTCGTGCCGTTCGGCACCGGCCCGGCCGAGCGCGATGCCATCATCAGCCGCTTCAAGGAGCAGCTGGCGGCCACCGGGCTCACCGTGCCGATGATCACCACCAACCTCTTCACCCACCCGGTGTTCAAGGATGGCGGCTTCACCAGCAACGACCGCAGTGTGCGCCGCTTCGCCCTGCGCAAGGTGCTGCGCAACCTGGAACTGGCGGGCGACCTCGGGGCCCGCACGTTCGTGCTCTGGGGCGGCCGCGAAGGCGCCGAGTACGACCATGCGAAGGACGTGCGCGCCGCGCTGGACCGCTACGCCGAGGCGATGAACCTGCTGTGCGAGTTCGTCATCGAGCGCGGCATCGACATCCGCTTCGCCATCGAGCCCAAGCCGAACGAACCCCGCGGCGACATCCTGCTGCCCACCATCGGCCACGCCATGGCCTTCATCGAACGGCTGGAGTACCCGCATCTGGTGGGCCTCAACCCGGAGGTCGGGCACGAGCAGATGGCCGGGCTGAACTTCACGTCGGGCGTCGCCCAGGCCATGTGGCAGGGGAAGCTCTTCCACATCGACCTCAACGGCCAGCGCGGCGTGAAGTACGACCAGGACCTCGTGTTCGGGCACGGTGACCTCTTCAACGCCTTCAGCCTCGTCGACCTGTTGGAGAACGGCGGCGTGGGCGGGGCACCGGCGTACGACGGCCCTCGCCACTTCGACTACAAGCCGTCGCGCACCGAAGACATGAACGGCGTGTGGCAGTCCGCCGCGGCCAACATGCGCATGTACCTCCTGCTCAAGGAGCGCGCCGCCGCGTTCCGCGCCGACCCCGAGGTGCAGGCTGCGCTCGTGGCCGCCCGGGTGGAGGCCCTGCAGACGCCCACCCTCGCCGACGGCGAGAAGCTGGCCGACCTGCTGGCCGACCGCGCCGCGTTCGAGGACTTCGACGCCGACGCCGCGGGTGCGCCGGGCTGCGGGTTTGTGCACTTGCAACAACTGGCGGTGGAGCACCTGATGGGGGCGCGCGGCTGATGCCCCTCGTGGCTGGGGTGGACTCGTCGACCCAGTCGTGCAAGGTGGTCGTGTGCGACGCCGCCACCGGGGCGGTGGTGCGGCACGGTGCTGCGCCTCACCCCGAGGGCACCGAGGTGCACCCGGATGCCTGGTGGCAGGCGCTGCACGCGGCCATTGCCGCGGCCGGCGGGTGGGACGATGTCGCGGCGGTCGCCGTCGGCGGGCAGCAGCACGGGATGGTGTGCCTGGCCGAGGACGGCAGCGTGGTGCGGCCGGCGCTGCTGTGGAACGACACCCGCTCCGCGGCCGCCGCGGACGCGCTGGTGGCAGAGCTCGGGCCGCACGCCTGGGTGGAGGCCGTGGGCTCCGTGCCCGTGGCCGCGTTCACCATCACCAAGCTGCGCTGGCTGGCCGAGCACGAACCCGCGGCCGCGGCGCGCGTGGCCGCGGTGTGCCTGCCACACGACTACCTCACCTGGCGCCTGCGTGGCGCGGGCGACCTGGGTGCGCTGGTCACCGACCGCAGCGACGCCTCCGGGACCGGCTACTTCGACAGCGTCCGCAACGAGTACCGGCGCGACCTGCTGCAGCGGGCCTTCGGGCGCGACGTCCTGCTGCCACGCGTGGCTGCACCTGCAGAGGCCCTCGACGCTGCCCCGTGGCTGCTCGGGCCTGGCGGTGGGGACAACGCTGCGGCGGGCTTCGGCCTCGGGGCCGGAAGTGACGCCGTGGTCTCGCTCGGCACGTCGGGAACCGCCTTCGCCGGGAGCGATGTCTCACCGCACGACCCCACCGGCGCCGTCGCCGGCTTCGCCGACCTCACCGGACGCTTCCTCCCGCTGGTGTGCACCCTGAACGCGGCCCAAGTGTTGGACCGGCTGCGCGCCCTACTCGGCGCCAGCCACACCGAGTTCGACGAGCTCGCCCTGGCGGCGGCACCTGGGGCCGGCGGGTTGGCCCTCGTGCCCTACTTCGCCGGGGAACGCACGCCCAACCTGCCTGCGGCCACCGGGTCGCTCCTGGGCCTGACGCTGGAGAACGCCACCGCGGAGAACATGGCCCGCGCCGCGGTGGAAGGTGTGCTGTGCGGCATGGCCGATGCGCTGGACGCGCTGGCAGCCCAGGGCGCTCGAATCGAGCAGGTGCGGCTGGTCGGTGGTGCCGCCCGCTCCGCCGCCGTGCGCGCGCTGGCCCCTGCGGTGTTCGCCGTGCCCGTGGTGGTGCCGCCGGCCGCGGAGTATGTGGCGCTCGGCGCGGCCCGCCAGGCGGCGTGGGTGCTGGCCGGCGGCGAACCCCCGGCATGGCCCGAACCGGCCGGCGCGGAGCGGCACGACGCCGCGCCCACCCCCGAGGTGCGCGCCCGCTATCGCCAGGCAGCCGCGCTCCACCTGTCGCGCGCCTGAGCCGACGGGTCGAGCCCAGGCCCGGGCCGAGCCGGGCACGAGCCGGGCCCCACGGCCGGGGCCGCCCCTCGGAGCGGCGTGTGCTCCGATTTCGGCATGTTGCCGGCCTGCGGGCAGACTTTCCGCAGTTCGTAGAACGCTCGAGGCAAGGAGCCCCGCCATGACCACCGCTGTCATCGTTGATGCCATTCGTACCCCGCTCGGGAAGCGCAACGGGAAGTTGAAGGACTGGCACCCGGTGGACCTTGCGGCCGAGACCCTGAAGGCGCTGCAGTCGCGCACGGGCATCGACCCCGCCCTCATCGAGGACGTCATCATGGGCTGTGTCATGCAGGTCGGCGAGCAGGGCGTGAACGTCGGCCGCAACGCCGTCCTGGCCGCCGGCTGGCCGGAGGACATCCCCGGCACCACGGTGGACCGTCAGTGCGGCAGCAGCCAGCAGGCCGCCCACTTCGCCGCCCAGGGTGTGATGGCCGGCGCGTACGACGTGGTCGTGGCCGCCGGTGTGGAAGTGATGACCCGCGTGCCGATGGGCTCGTCGATGGCCGACGGCAAGTACGGCTTCCCGTTCGGCCCCGCCGTGGGCGCCCGCTATGCCGCGGTCGGCGGCCTGGTGCCGCAGGGCATCTCGGCGGAGATGATCTCGGACAAGTGGGGCCTCACCCGCGACGACCTCGATGCATTCGGGGTGCGCAGCCAGCAGTACGCCGCCCGCGCCACTGCCGAGGGCCGCTTCCAGGCCGAGATCCTGCCGGTGCTCGGCGCCGACGGGGGGATGGTCACCCAGGACGAAGGCCTGCGCGAGACCACCACGGAGTCCCTCGGCAAGCTGAAGCCGTCGTTCCGCCCCGAGGAAGAGGGTGGCCGTGTCACCGCCGGCAACTCCTCGCAGATCACCGACGGCGCGTCGGCGATGTTGATCATGAGTGAGGAGAAGGCCAAGGCACTCGGCCTCACGCCGCGCGCCCGCTTCGTCAACTTCGCCCTCGCCGGCGACGACCCGCGGATGATGCTCACGGCACCGATCCCCGCCACCAAGCGGGTGTTGGCCAAGGCCGGGATGACCATCGACGACATCGACCTGGTGGAGATCAACGAGGCATTCGCCTGTGTGGTGCTGGCCTGGGAGAAGGAGATCCACCCGGACATGAGCAAGGTCAACGTCAACGGCGGCGCCATCGCCCTCGGCCATCCGCTCGGTGCGTCCGGCGCCCGCCTGATGACCACCCTGCTCAACGAGCTGGAGCGCACCGGTGGCCGGTACGGCCTGCAGACGAT
>JBPOIX010000409.1:0-11156 GCA_052034175.1 Actinomycetota bacterium | reverse complement strand
GTTGGCCCAGGAGGAAGTGTTCGGCCCGGTGCTGAGCATCATTCCGGCAGACGACCTGGAGCACGCCATCCGGATCGCCAACGACAGCGAGTACGGCCTGTCCGGCGCGGTGTGGGCAGCCGACCTTCCGGCCGCGGCCGCCATCGCCGCCCGCCTGCGCACCGGGCAGGTGGCGCTGAACGGCGGCCGCTTCAACGTGCTCGCCCCGTTCGGGGGGTTCAAGAAGTCCGGCATTGGCCGCGAGCTCGGCCGCCACGGGCTGGACGAATACGGCGAACTGGTGGCGATGCAGTTGCCCGCCGGCACCGACCCGGGCGAAGTGGCCGAGGCGCTGCGGGCGTCGCTGTGACGGCACGTCCGCTCGACCTGCACGCCCTGGCCGACCGGCTGGCGGTGGAGGAAGTGCTGTACCGCTTCGCCGACGGCATCGACCGCAAGGACTGGGCCCGGTACCGCAGCGTGTTCGCCGACGAGATCGACCTCGACTACTCGTCCTACCGCGCCGGCAACGTCGGCACGTGGAAGGCGGACGACTGGGTGGCCCGCGCCGCCTCGCTGTTCCCCGGGCTCGACGCCAGCCAGCACACGATCACCAACCCGCTGGTCACGGTCGACGGGGACTCCGCCCGCATCCAGGCGTATGTGCGCGCTGATCATGTGCTGGTCGGCGCCCCAGGCGGCGACATCTACACGCTCGGCGGCTACTACGACGACGGCCTCGTGCGCGGTGCGGATGGGGTGTGGCGCATCCGCCGCAAGTCGTTGGTGATGCGCTGGCAGGAAGGCAACCGCCCGCTGATGCAACTGGCGGCGGAACGGGCCGCCGCCCTGCGCGCCCCTGGCGCCGGCTGAACGCGATCTGACCGACTTACTGGTGACGAACTACAGTGTCCCGGGTCACATCCGAGGGGGTTCAGGCCACGTGAGCACTGCCAACGGCGCGTCGATCGCCAACGTCATTCGAGAAGCCGTGCAGCAGGCTCGCACTGGCGCGCCGCCGAGCATCGCCGAGGCTGTGCTGGCCGTGCCCGCCAGCGACATCGGCATCTTCCTGCACGCCACGTTCGACGAGGGCGCAGAGCGCACCCTGCTCACCACCGCGCTCGGCGCCTCCCCCGGCGCGGCCAGCGGCATCATCGTGCTCACGGCCGACGACGCCATCGATGCCGCCGACGAGGGCACGGCCGTCATCCTGGTGCGCAACGAGACCGTGCCCGACGACGTGCTCGGCATGCAGTCCGCCCGCGGCATCCTCACCACCCGCGGCGGCATCACGTCGCACGCCGCCGTCGTGGCCCGCGGCTGGGGCATTCCCGCCGTGGTCGGTGCGGGCGAGATCGTCATCGACGACGAGGGTTTGCACATCGGCGACCGGCTGGTCGCGCCCGGCACCGAGATCTCCATCGACGGGCGCACCGGCGAGGTCTTCCTCGGCGCGGCAGAGACGTCCACCGTGGAGGCCCCCGCCGAACTGGAGACCCTGCTGGACTGGGCCGACCGCATTCGTGCCGGCGCCAACGTGCCCGTGGCCGTGCGCGCCAACGCGGACAACGCCGCCGATGCCGCCCACTCGCGCCGCATGGGCGCCGAGGGCATCGGCCTGTGCCGCACGGAGCACATGTTCCTCGCGGACGACCGCCTGCCGCTCGTGCGCCGCTTCATCCTCACCGACGACCCCTCCGAGGAAGCCGCTGCGCTCACCGACCTGGAAGCAGCCCAGCAGGCGGACTTCGAGGGGATCCTGCACGCGATGGACCCGCTGCCGGTCACGGTGCGCCTGCTCGACCCGCCGCTGCACGAGTTCCTGCCCGACCTCGAGCGGCTGGTGGTGGCCGAGGCCCTGGATGAGCTCGACGACGAGGGCCGGGTGGAGCTCGCCGCGGTCCGCCGTCTGCACGAGGTGAACCCGATGATCGGCACCCGCGGCGTGCGCCTCGGCGTCATCAAGCCCGGCGTGTACCAGATGCAGATGCGGGCCCTGTTCCGCGCCGTGGCCGCGGTCTCCGCCCAGGGCCGCACCCCCGACGTCGAGGTGATGATCCCCCTCGTCATCGACCCCAGCGAGATGAACATGGCCCGCGACTGGGTGGCCGAAAGCCTCGCCGAGGTGGGCTTCGAAGGCCCGCTCAAGGTGGGTGCCATGTTGGAGACGCCCCGCGCCGCGCTGGTGGCGGGCGAGCTGGCCGAGGTCAGCGACTTCTTCTCCTTCGGCACCAACGACCTCACTCAGCTCGTGTTCGCCTTCAGCCGCGACGACGTCGGCAGCCGCCTGATCCCCGAGTACCTGCGCGCCGAACTGCTGGCGGAAGACCCCTTCGAGACGCTGGACCAGGTGGGCGTGGGCCGCATCATCCGCTACGCGTGCGAGCATGCCCGCGCGGCGCGGCCGGGCATCAAGATCGGGGTCTGCGGCGAGCAGGCCGGCGACCCGAAGAGCGCGAAGTTCCTCGTGGCCTGCGGGGTGGACTATGTGAGCTGCAGCCCCTACCGGGTGCCGATCGCTCGCCTTGCCGTGGCCCAGGCCCTGCTGGAGATGGGTGCGGTGGACGAGGACGTGCTGTTCGCGATCGCCGACGGCGAAGCCCCCACCGTGGTGGACGAAGTGGTGGCCGCTGCCGAGGAGGCCGTGGCCGAGGCCTTCGTCACCGCCCACGAGGGCGACCCCGAGTTCGTCGTGCTCCACGCGCTGCGCATCAAGGGTTTCGCCCACCCCGACGTGGTGGCCGACATCGCCTGCGTGGAGCTGACGACCATCGAGGCCCTCCTGCCCGCCATGGTGGAGACCGGCTTGTGCAAGCACATCCCGGCCCGCAACCTGTGGCAGCTCACCCCCGCCGGCCGTGAGCGCCATGCCGAGCTGTTGCGCGAGGTTTCCGGCCATGAGGTGGACGGGTTGCGCGAGCACTACGAGCACTTCCTCGAGCTGAACAACGACTTCAAGGCGCTGTGCGCGGCGTGGCAGACCAAGGGCGCCGACATCAACGACCACACGGACGCCGAGTACGACGCGGCGCGCATCGCCGAGCTGCGCGCCCTGCACGAGGCGTCGCTGCCGGTGGTGCACGGCTTCATGTCGGCGGTGGCTCGCTTCGACAGCTACGAACGCCGCCTCACCGGCTCGCTCACCCGGCTGGAAGGCGGTGAAACCCGCATGTTCACGGGTGTGATGTGCGGCAGCTACCACGACGTGTGGATGGAGTTGCACGAAGACCTCGTGCAACTCCTCGGCGTGGACCGTCACGCCGAAGGCAGCTACTGACCCATCCTTGCGCGAGCAACTGTGATGTCACAGATCGCTACGTGGCGTTCTGTGATGTCGCAGAACGCCCCACGCCCCGAACGCCCCTCGGTCCACGAGCTCAGGGCAACGGCCCCAGCTTCACGATGCTGCCCTTCAGCAGCTCGCTGACCTGGACCCGGTCGATGCCGAACTCGGCCAGTGAGTACAGGCTGTCCAGCACCTGCTCACGCGACCCGATGAAGCTGCCGTACAGCTCGTCGCCCACACGCGCCCGCAGCGGCACCACCTCGGCGTCGGTGCCGACGGCGATCATCGTGAACACGCCGATCGGCACGTCGGGCGCCACCTCGCGCACGGCGGCCACGCTCGCCGCCAGCTCGTCCCGGGTCACGGAGGCGAGCGCTTCCATCGACAGGGCGCCATCGCGTGTCGTGCGCCCGAACTTGATCTCCACCCGGTCCACCAGTGGGGCGATGTGGCGGATCGTCCACGGGCCACCGAGGGACGCCACGAGCGGTACCGGCGGCAGCCCTGCATCGGACGGCATCGGCCCGATGACCGGCACGTCGATGTCGTAGAACTCGCCCTGGAAGCGGCAATGGCCGGCGCGCAGCAGGGCGCGGGCGATCAGCACGGCCTCCCGGTAGCGGCGGGCCCGTTCGGCCGGAGGCGGGTACGGCAGGCCCGAACCGGTGACCTCGGCGGCCAGCCACCCGGCACCCAACCCGGCCTCGTAGCGTCCGCCGGACAGGGCCTGCAGGGTCAGCCCTGCCTGCACGAACTCCACCGGCGAGCGCAGCAGGTTGTTGGCGAACGAGGGTGAGATCGTCACCCGCTCGGTGGCGCAGGCCATGGCCGCGAGGGTGACCCACACGTGCGGGTAGGCGGCATTGCGAAACACATGGTCGGCGCAGCTCACGCCGGCGAAACCCTGCGCCTCCACCTCCCTGGCGAACCCCATCGGGTCGGCGCCGAGGGACGTGTAGTTGGCAACGATGTCCACACTCATGGCAACCTCTTCCCCACGGACGACTTACTTGAGCCGCTGACCAGTTAGAAAGTACCATCGGGCTCTGTCCGAGGGGGAAGGAGAGACCCATGTCCGTCGAGTCCGAGGCATCCAGCCTCACCACGGTGGTCGAGGGCACGGCGCGCCTTGTCGGCAGCGCCTGCGGGAGTTGCAGCACCCAGACGTTTCCCTCCCAGGCCACCTGCCCGCGCTGCGGTTCGAACATGGCGGCCGCCGCCCTCCCCACCGAGGGCGCCGTCTGGAGCTGGACGGTGCAGCGCATCGCCGTCAAGGCCCCCTACGCCGGCCCGCAGCCGTTCGAGCCGTTCACCGTCGGCTATGTCGACCTCGGCGGCGTGAAGGTCGAGTCCCCCCTGTTCGGGCACCCTGTGGACGGCTGGCGCATCGGCGAACCCGTGCAGCTGGTCGCCGGCGGTGTCGCCGGGAGCGAACACCCCCATCTTCCGTTCTGGTTCGAGGCGAAGGAGCCGTCACTGTGAGCGTGTCCATCATCGGTGTCGGTCTGCACCCATTCGGCCGGTTCCCCATCAGCGGTCGCGAGATGGGGCTGATCGCGGCCCGCTCCGCTCTCGCCGACGCCGGCCTCACGTGGGACGACGTCAACTTCGCCGCGGGCGGCAGCCGCGACGGCGGCCACGCCGACGCGCTCGTCAGCGAGCTCGGCCTCACCGGCACCCCGTTCATGAGCGTGTACAACGGCTGCGCCACGGGCGGCAGTGCCCTGCTGGCAGCCACCTACGCCATCGAGAGCGGCCACGCCGAGGTGGCGATGGCCATCGGCTTCGACAAGCACGACCGCGGCGCCTTCGCCAGCAGCGCCGCCGAGTACGGCCTGCAGGACTGGTACGCCGAGGCCGGGATGATGGTCACCACCCAGTTCTTCGCGCTCAAGCTGCAGCGCTACCTCCACGACCACAACCTGGACAAGCGCCTGCTCTCCGAGCTGATCGCCAAGAGCCTGCGCAACGGCTCCATCACGCCCCACGCCTGGCGCCGCAACCCGCTGTCGGTGGACGAGATCGCCGAGGGCACGATGGTGAACGACCCGCTCACCAAGTACATGTTCTGCAGCCCCAGCGAGGGCGGCGCGGCCATCGTGCTCACCAGCACGGAGAAGGCTCGCCAGCTCCCCTACCCGTCGGTGGAGCTGAAGGCGGTCGAGTTCCGCACCCGCAAGTTCGGCACCTTCGAGGTCTTCAGCCCGTGGCTGGCGGAGGACATCACCAAGGGCGCCACCGTGCATGCATCGAAGGCCGCCTTCGAAACCGCCGGCGTCGGCCCGGAGGACATCGACGTGGCCCAACTGCAGGACACTGAGGCCGGCGCCGAGCTGATGCACCTGGCCGAGTGCGGCTTCTGCGAGCACGGCGAGCAGGGCGACCTGATCATGAGCGGTGCCCTGGAGATCAACGGCAGGCTGCCGGTGAACACCGACGGCGGCTGCATCGCCAACGGCGAGCCCATCGGCGCCAGCGGCCTGCGGCAGATCATCGAGTGCGCACTGCAGTTGCAGGGCCGCGCCGGCGACCGGCAGGTGCCGGGAGACCCGCGCACGGCGTTCACCCAGGTCTATGGCGCTCCCGGCCTCAGCACGTGCACCGTGCTGGCCCGGTAGACGGCGAGCACCCCCCATGCTTGCCTTCACCGACCGCGTCAGCTCACCCGCGTCTGCGGACGCCATCGCCATCGGCTCCGACCGGCTCGGCACCGTCACCTGGCGTGAAGCCGGCGACGTGGTGCTCCGCCTCGCCGAAGCCATCCGCACCTTCGACCTCGGCACCTGCAGGCGGGTGATGGTGGTGGCCCGCAACCGGCCGTCCACCGTGCTCGCCCACGCCGCCGCCCTGCTGGGCGAGGCCTCGGCCGTGCCCGTGAACTTCCACCTCACGGCCGGCGAGATCGAGTACCAGGTGGCCGAGAGTGGCGCCCGGCTGATGTTCGTGGATTCCGTCACGGAGGGCCCTGCACGGGAGGCCGCTGGTGCCAGCCCCCACCCGGTCACCGTGGTCCGCCTGCCGGACGACGGGGCGTACGGGCAGGACCTGGAAGCCTTCCTCGGCGACGTCGCACCGATCGAGCTGCAGCCGGGCCAGCGGGTGATCCCCAACCTGCTGTTCACCAGCGGCACCACGGGCCGCCCCAAGGCCGTGCAGCTACCCCCCAAGACCATCGGCGACTCCCCCGACCTCGGCGGCTTCGCGGTGTTCAACGCCAAGCAGCGGATGGCCAAGTACGGCACCCACCTTGTCGTCGGCCCGCTCTACCACAACGGCCCGCTCACCGCCGTCCGTCTCTTGCTCGCCGGCGTGCCGCTGGTGGTCCACGGCACGTTCGATGCCGAGCGGGCGCTGGCGGCGATCGCCGAGCATCACATCGAGAGCTCGGTGATGGTGCCCACTCACTTCGTGCGCTTCCTCGGCCTGGCGGACGACGTGCGGGCCCGCTACGACCTGTCCAGCCTGCAGTGCGTGGTCCACACCGGCGGCGCCTGCCCGGTGGACGTGAAGCAGGCGATGCTCGCCTGGTGGGGCCTGGTGTTGTACGAGAGCTACGGCGGCACCGAGAGCGGCAGCACCTGCAGCATCGGCCCGGAGGACTGGCTGGCCCACCCCGGTTCCGTCGGCCGGGCCATCGCCCCGTTCGAAGCCCTGGTGGTCGACGACGGCGGCAACGAACTGCCCGCCGGCACCGAAGGCCGCCTCTACTTCCGCGACACCACCGGCCGCGGCATCATCTACGAGGGCGACCCGGAGAAGACCGCCGACGCCCACCTCGCCCCCGGCGTGTTCACCCTCGGAGAGATCGGCAAGGTGGACGACGACGGGTTCGTCTACATCACCGACCGCTTCAGCGACATGGTGGTGAGCGGCGGGGTGAACATCTACCCGGCCGAGGCCGAACAGGCGTTGATCAAGCACCCAGCCGTCCACGACGTGGCCTGCATCGGCCTGCCGGACGCCGAGATGGGTGAGCGCCTGGTGGCCATCGTGCAGCTCGCTGCGGACGGCTCCGCAACGCCCGAGGAACTGGGGGGCTGGTGCAGGGAGACCCTCGCGGGCTACAAATGCCCCAAGGAGTTCCGTTTCGCCGAGGTCCCTCGCAACCCGATGGGCAAGATCGACAAGAAGGCGCTGCGGGCCGCACACCGCAAGGAGTAGGCCATGGATCTCGGGCTCGCCGGCAAGACGGCACTGGTCACCGGAGGTAGCCGCGGCATCGGCCGCGCCGTGGTGGAGCGGTTGCTGGAGGAGGGAATGACCGTCGCCTTCTGTGCCCGCACCGAAGAAGGCGTGCAGGACGCCCAGCTGGCGCTCGGGCACCGGGCGATCGGCGGAGTGGCCGATGCCAGCGACGACGAGGCGCTGGCGGAGTGGGCCGAGGGCGCGATCGCCGAGCTCGGCGGTGTGGACGTCGTCATCTCCAATGCCAGCGCCCTCGGTGGCATCCCCAACGACCCCGCGGGTTGGCGGCGCAGCTTCGACACGGACGTGATGTCCGCCGTCACCCTCGTGGAGACGGCGCTCCCCTCGCTACGCGAGCGCCACGGGGCCATCGTGCAGCTCGGCACGATCACCGCCGTCGAGTACCACCACTACCCCGGCGGCGGCATGAGCTACGGCGCGGTGAAGGCGGCACTGGTGAACTGGGTGGGCCAGCTGGCGAAGGCGGAGGCCACGCACGGGGTGCGGGCGAACGTGGTGTCGCCGGGGCCGATCTTCATCCGTGGTGGCTCCTGGGATCGCATCCAGCAGCGCAAGCCGGAGTACTACGAGGCCAACCTGGCCCGCCAACCGCAGGGCCGCTTCGGCACCGCGGAGGAGGTGGCCAACGTGGTGGCCTTCCTCGCCAGCCCCGCCTCCAGCTGGGTCACCGGGCAGAACGTGGTCGTCGACGGCGGCTTCACCCAACGCATCGGTTACTGACCCGCGACATGCCCAACGGGGCGAGTGGGCCTTCGTCCGACCACCCAGCCTGAAAACGGCACGACCGCCGGGCCCGGGTGGGCACCGGCGGTCGCACGCAGGTTTCGGGTGACCGGGGCTGGTCAGACTTCGGGGCGGAGGCGGTTGGTGTCCACCTTCACGCCGGGGCCCATCGTGCTGGCCAGGCTGATCTTGCGCAGGTACTTGCCCTTGGCGGCAGCGGGCTTGGCTCGCTGCAGCTCGTCGATCACCGCACGGAAGTTGGCTTCCAGGGCGTCGATCTCGAAGCTGACCTTGCCGAGCTGCACGTGCACGTTGCCGTAGCGGTCGGTGCGGTACTCCACCTTGCCGCCCTTGAACTCGGTGACGGCGCGGCCGACGTCCTGGGTGACGGTGCCGGTCTTGGGGTTCGGCATCAGGCCACGCGGGCCGAGCACGCGGCCGAGGCGACCGACCAGGGGCATCATGTCCGGCGTGGCGATGGCCACGTCGAAGTTGAAGTTGCCACCCTGGATCTCGGCGGCCAGCTCGTCGCCACCGACCATGTCGGCGCCGGCATCGCGGGCTTCCTGCGCCGCCTCGCCCACGGCGAAGACGGCCACGCGGACGTCCTTACCCGTGCCGCTCGGCAGGGCCACGGTGCCACGGACCATCTGGTCCGCCTTGCGCGGGTCGACGCCGAGGCGGACTGCGATGTCCACCGTCTCGTCGAACTTGGCGCCGGCCAGGCTCTTCACCAGCGCCAGGGCCTCGGTGGGTGTGAACAGCTGATCGCGATCGAACTTCTTCGCCGCGTCGGCGTACTTCTTACCGGACATGTTGTGTCTCCCTCAGTGTGTTGCGCCGCCGGGCGAGGTCGTCCCGGACGAGCGGTGTGTGAACATGGTGTGCGGGTGCAGCTGTGGGCAGCCCCGCCGCAGGGCCTCAGCCGAGCTTGAGGCCCATCGAGCGAGCGGTGCCGCGCACCTGCTCCTTGGCCGCCTCGAGGTCGTAGGCGTTGAGGTCGGGCATCTTGATCTTGGCGATTTCCTCGATCTCGGCCTCACCGATCGTGCCGGCCGTGGCCTTGCCCGGCGTGGCCGAGCCCTTGGCGATCTTGGCCTTCTCGCGCAGCAGCACCGGGGTGGGCGGCGTCTTCAGCAGGAACGTGAACGTGCGGTCCTCGAAGATGGTGATCTCGACGGGGATGATCGTGCCGACCTGGGACTCCGTGGCAGCGTTGTACTGCTTCACGAAGTCCATGATGCCGACGCCGTGCGGGCCAAGCGCCGTACCCACCGGCGGGGCCGGGGTGGCCTTGCCTGCGGGGATCTGGATCTTGACGATCGCAGCAACCTTCTTCTTTGCCATGACTCTTCTTCCTTACCTGTGGGTGCTGCTCAGAGCTTGCTGACCTGGCTGAAGTCCATCTCCACCAAGGTCTCGCGACCGAAGATGTTGACCAGCACCTTGAGCTTCATGTGGTCGGCGTTGATCTCGGCGATCGTGCCGGCGAAATCGGCGAACGGGCCTTCCTTGACACGCACGCTCTCGCCCACCTCGTATTCGAGCTTGGGCTTCTTGCGGCTGGGCATCCCGCCCGTGCCATCGCCCTTGGCGGCGAGGAACGTCTGCACCTCGCGCCGAGAGAGCGGGGTCGGCTTCTGGCCGTGCTTGGTCTGCCCGACGAACCCGGTGACACCGGGGGTGTTGCGGATGCAGTACCAGCTGTCGTCGTCCATCTGGCAACGGACCAGCAGGTAGCCGGGGAAGACCTTCTTCTGCACGGTCTGCTTGCGACCGTTCTTGAACTCGTCGACCTCTTCCATGGGGATGACGATCTCGTAGATCTTCTCCTCCATGTTCATCGACTGGATGCGGGCGTTGAGGTTGGCCGTGACCTTCTTCTCGTAGCCCGACTGGGTGTGGACCACGTACCAGGCACCGGGCCGCGTCCAGGGGTCGTCGATGATCTCGACTTCTTCGTCGTCCTCAGTTGCAGCATCCGCGGCGCCGGCGTCGGCGGAGAGGTCGAAGCTGGCGTCCAGCACCTCGTCGGCCTGGGCTGCGTCGTCGGCCGCGGGGGCATCGAGCGTGTCGACCGACTCGTCGGTCTCGGGGGCGAAATCGTTCGTCATCAGTCGTACAACCATCCAGAAAGCACACCGAACAACGAGTCCAGGCCGAACACGTAGCCGGTGTAGAGCACCACAGTGGTGAGCACGATGATCGAGAAGCGGCGGATCTCGGGCCACTTGGGCCAGGCGACCTTGCGCATCTCGTCGCGCACTTCACGGATGTACTGGACGGCGCCGACGCGCTCTTCCTTGGCCCGGCGAGCCGGCGCAGGGGCGCGAGTGGGCTGACCCTGGTCGTTCAGGGCCCCCATGCGCTTGAGGCTGCGCTTCTGCTCTCGGTTCAGATCGTCCAGTGACATGCGTCCACTCGGTTCTGTGGGATATGGGCAGGGCAGGAGGGATTCGAACCCCCGACCGTCGGTTTTGGAGACCGATGCTCTACCAGCTGAGCTACTGCCCTCTGGGGACGGCTGGTAACGCTACCAGCCGACCTCGGAGGTGAGACCCCGGGTTGGTTACCGGGTCTCCTTGTGCACCGTGTGGCGACGGTCGTGGTTGCAGTACTTCTTCATCTCCAGGCGTTCCCGGTCGTTGACCTTGGACTTGATGGTGATGTAGTTGCGATGCTTGCACTCGGTGCACTCGAGGGTGATCTTCACCCGCTTGTCGTTCTTCGGCATTCCGATTTTCCTTTCGGCCCTGACTCTGCCTGGCCTGCGACCCGTGGCGGGCCAGAGTGCCTGGGGTCCACGGGGGGAGCGCCCCCGTGTGAGTGATTACTTCGTGATCTTGGTGACGCGGCCGGCGCCGACGGTGCGGCCACCCTCACGGATGGCGAAACGCAGGCCCTCGTCCATGGCGATCGGCTTGCCCAACTCGACCGTGATCGTCACGTTGTCGCCCGG
>JBPOIX010000063.1:0-19220 GCA_052034175.1 Actinomycetota bacterium | reverse complement strand
CGCGCCCACCCTTGTCGGCCCCGGCTGGTGGGGGGGCTCCGGCGGCGCGCCGCCCCCGGCGGGGGGGGGCCGCCAGCGCCAGCAGACCGACACCAATCAGGCCGGCGCCACCGAACAGCAGCGGTTCGGTGTTGCTACCGGTGCCGGGGATCGTGCCACCCTTCGGGTTGTCCGAGCGGACCTTTGCGGGGTCGAGCAGTGCGTGGTCGTGGTCGTCGCTGTCACCGGGGATCTGGTCGACGTTGACATCGTCGGTTTCGACCAGGGTGTCGTTGGTGACATCGGCGTCCGGGATCGAATCCTCGTCCTCGACATCGATGCCCGGCACGTCGTACTGATCGGCGCCATCGACAACGATCTCAGCCGGGTTCTCGTACTTCGCCAAGGTCGCATCCACCACAGTGACCGTGATCGTGAGGATCTTGATCTCACCAGGGGCGAGGTTCGCGATCTCCCACGTCACGACCTGACCGACACCGAGACCGCCATCAGAAGCGGTGACGACACCGAGACCAGCCGGCACGACATCCTGCACCCTGATCGGGCCGGAATCGACGTTGCCCTGGTTCTTCACGGTGATCGTGAAGTTGATCGGGGCACCCTTCTTGAACGACTGCCCACCAGGCAACGTCTTCACCAAGGCGAGGTCGTACGCCACGCCGAACGAATGAGCGGAGTCCGAATCGCTCACCTGTTGCTGCAGCGGGTCGACACCGCCGACCAGCGCCGTGTTGACATAGGCGCCTGCTACGGCCGAACCGGTGAAGATGCAGGTGATGTCGTCCCCGGGAAGGAGCAATGCGAGCGTGCTGTCCGGCGAGGCGGTGCAGTGCGCTGCATCCACCGTGACCGAACCGACTTGGTCGTCGGCGAGCGTCACGTTCGACAACGCCACGTTGCCCGTGTTCGTGATGACGTACGTCCACGTGACGAGCGAACCGGCCGCGACCTGCACAGCGGTCTCTTCGGTGTCAGCGTCGCTGCCATTGACCGCCTTCTCCACGTCGATGCCCGGGACTGCACCCAGATAGTGCGACGGGTCGTCGTCAGCGACATCTGCGTTCGTCTGGTCGACCGCAGTGACGTTCGCAATGTTCCCGTACAGACCCTCCTGCGCCGTTCCGGTCAGGGAACAAGTGATGGAAACCCCCGCGGGCAACATCGCTGTCGGGTCGCCCTGGTCGCTGCGGGTGCAGGTCGCGAGGTCGATGATGCCTTCGAGGTCGTCCGCCAGCGCCACGTCGAACAGGGGCGCGTTGCCGTCGTTGGTGACGACGTACGTCCAGGTGACAGTGGAGCCGGGTGCCACGACGACGGCATCGGCCGGCAGATCGGCGTCCACCCCGTTGGTGGCCTTCTCGACGTTGATGTGGGGTGCCGCCACTGGTGCGAGGTAGTGCGACGGGTCCGTGTCGTTGGCCGGCGTCTGCGAGATGACGCCGAAGCCGAGGATCTTGCCCGTGTTCGCGTAGAGCCCGCCGGAGGCCACACCTGTGTACGTGCAGGTGACCGTCACTCCCACTGGGAGATCGGCGGCGACATCACCCTGATCACTCCGGGTGCAGTGGGTAGCGTCGATGGCGAGGGTGCCCTCCATGTCGTCCGTGAGGACGAGGTCGGTGAGCGGTTCGGCACCGGTGTTGGTGAAGGCGTACGTCCATGTGATCGGATCGCCGATCTCCACCTGGGGTGCGAGGTCCGGAGTGTCTGCATCCACACCGTTGGTGTGCTTCTCGATCGTGACGGCTGGCTGGGGGACGACCACGGTGGCCGGGTCGGTGTCGGTGTACTTCTGATTGTTGTAGGTGCCGGTCACCGTGGCCGTGTTGACCGTGGTGCCGATGGGCCAGCCCAGCGGCCAGTCGCAGTTGAACGTGACGGACGCGTATGCATTCAAGGTGGTGATCGTCATCGGCGGGCACAGGCTGCCCACGAGCGGGTCGGTGACCACCACGCTGGTGAAGCGGAACGGCGAGAGGTTGGTGACGATGAAGCGATACCGCACTCGCTCGCCCTGGCCATACACGCCGGTGAGGTTGTCGGTGGCGTCGGCCTCGATGAACACACCGCTGTCGCGCTCGGTCTCCACCAGCTTGCGCAACTGCAGCGCCGGCGTGCCGGCGATGATCGTTGCGGTGTCGTCGTCGTCCTCGGTCATCGAGTCGTTGTCCGGGGTGGAGTCCACATCCGCCACGCCGTTGGCGGTGACCTCGGCGTAGTTGGTGATGGTGCCGGCCTGCAGCACCTTCACTCGCATCCGGAGGGTGGACGTGCTGCCGGGCGGCATCTCGCCGATCGTCCACACCATCGTCGCCTCGTCGAACGTGCCGGCGAGGGTGCCTGAACCGCCCGCCCATGTGTCCACCGAGCCCGGCACCAACTCCACACCGGTCGGGAGCAGGTCGGTGACCTTCACGCCTGTGGCGGTGGAGGGGGCGCCGGTGTAGGTGACCGAGCCGTTGGCGTTCGTGGTGAGGATGCCGTCATGCTTGACAGTGATGTCGTAGTACACGAGGTCGCCGACGGCCACGCTGACGGGGCCCTGACCGAAGTTCACCTTCTTGTCGAGCGAGATGTCGCTGGCCGGCACGGCGAGGCCCACCTTGGGCGGCTCGGTGCTCAGCAGGGCCGCCCCGGTGACGACGCGGGTGGCGGCCACGGCGAAGCTGTTCCAGGCCACCTGGCCAGGGGTGACCCCGGAGGGCACGCTGACGCTCCACTCGAAGGTGCGGGTGGCACCCACCGCAAGCGTGACGCCGGGAAAGCGGAGCCGGATGGCCTTGGTGTTGCCGATCGGGGTGGGAGGTGTGGTGCTCCAGTCGTTCACGCCGGTGGCGCTCCGGCTCGGCGCCACCTCGTTGCGGCACGGGTTGGTGCTCGTGGAGTACTCGACCGTCGCATCGCCCGGAGCCGTGATCGGCGCGGTGAGCACCGGCGCCCACTGCGTCTGCCTGGCCGTGGCGAGTTGGGTGTCGCTGACGCCGGTGTCGCCCACGTACGGGAAGATGTCGTACACACTGATGTTGTTGAGGCCGACGTTGCCGCGGTTGGTGAGCACCATGCGGTACTGGCCGGTGCCGCCGGCGGTGACGCTGCCGACGGTGGGGAAGCCTTCGAACGTGGCGTCGAGGTTGCCCTTGACGAACTTCTCGCTCTCCAACAACGCCACCGTGCCGCTGCGGCTGAAGAACCCGGTGCCCTGGCAGAACTGGTCGCCGGTGGTGATGCCGTCGCCGTCGAGGTCGTTCGGGTCGCTCGAGCGGGGAAGCGTGATGGCCGAGTTGGTGGCGTTCGAGAAGTTGGTGTGCTCGGAGCAGCCGTTGAGTTGGGTGCCGTTGAGGAACGCCTTGACGCCGCCCGTCGAGTGTTCAGCTCACGCGAGTTCGAGTACCCGTGCTCCGAGCTCGCCGAGGCGGCCCGCCGCGTTCTCGTGCAGCGCAGCTGCAGTCGGGCTGCCGGCGACGTCGGCCATCATGGCCAGCCACGAGTCCGTCGGGCCGAAGTGCACCGCCGGGAGCAGTGTGACGTCCCGACCCGCCAGCCCACTGTGCAGATCCAACTGGCGACTCGCCAGGTCGCGATCGCCGAGCTCGTTGACGAGCAGCGCAAGGAGCGGCAAGCGACTGACGCTGAGCAGCGAGGGATCCGCCGACAGCACGTCGGTGTCGATCCGTTCGAGTGCTGCCCGGGCGTCATCGACTCGCCCCGCAGCCGACGCCACGGCCGCCGTCCACAGCCTGAGGTCACAACTGGCGGACACGTGCCACTCTCGCGGATCTCCCATGAGGTCGACGGCACGAACCGTGGACCATTCGGGCGAGAACGCCAACCGGCCGTACGTGTCGCTGATCCGGCGGACGACTCCTGGAAGCATCGCGCCCCCAGCGGCAGCCATCGCAGAACGGACGGCGTCACCACCGGCGCGGTCCCCCGCCAGCGCCGCCCGCACCTGAGCCACCAAGGCAGCGCGAACGGTCATCCACAGATGCCGACGCTCCCCACCGAGCACCTGCAGTTCGTCGATGACGGGATGATCGAACGTGACGGACCGTTGACGCATCAGCCCGCAGAACTCGTAGATCTGGCAGCGCATGCCCAGGATCACGTGGCCGTTCGCTCGACACCATGCGGCGTGGCGGCCCCCGTACGCATCGCCAGCCGATAGGCCCCTCCCGCGTCGGCCTGCGCCTCGTCGCGGCGACCGAGTTCGGCTCGCGCCACGGCTCGTTCGGCGAAGAGCCTCGCCTGGAGGGCTCCGTCAACATGAGGCAGGTTGGTGATGGCGTCGATGAGCGCCGACAGCCCGTGCTCCGCCTCGTCGAAGCGGAGCAGCGAATCCGGCCCGCAGTGCTGCAGCAGAACCCCTGCTGCCGCTTCCCAGTCGTCGCTCGTGCCTCCGCTCAGGAACAGACGCGCCGTCGCCAGCGGTGAACGACGGCCGTCCGCCCACGGCTGAGCATCCAGGAGCAACGTGCTCCATCGAGCGCGATCGTCCTTCATCAAGCGATCCAGATCCACCGCGTCGGATCGGACGAGGGTGATCACGCCGTTGTCCTCGGCGAGCGTGGGCTCCCCGCGGGCGAGGTCGATCAGGTCGCGGGTCGATCTGCCAAGCGCAGGGGCCAGGCGAGCCAGCACGAGTGCCTCGCCGGAGAGGCCGACCATCATGGCCAGGGTGACCCCGAGGTCGTCGGCGGACGGTCGGGCGGCGGGGCCCGCCAACCGGCTGGAGGTGCGCAGGTCGACCGAGATCCTGGCGAGCTCAGGGGAGAGTTCGAGCCCGCGGGCGGCGAAGGCGACACGCGACTGATCGATCACCCTCGCCGCCTCGACTGCACTTCGCGTCTCGAGGTGAAGTCGCGCCAACTTCTCCCAGAGAACGGAGTTCGTCTCGTCAGCTTGGAGGCGGGCACGTAACTCGACAGATGCACCTTCTGTGTCACCCTCCGCCGCCAGCGCGTCGGCAAACCTGTCTCGTGCGTGCTCGATGCGGGCGGCCCACATCCCCCGAATCGGAACCCACGCGGGGTGGTCCGCAAGATCGGCGAACGGCTCCCCACGCACGAGTAGGAGTGCCTCCCGCCAGGCTCGGGATGTCCCTACCTCAGCCGCGGTGGCCGTGGCCGCGAGAAACGCCGTGGCGTCTGACGGCCCGACCGAGGGCCCGAGCACGACGGCTCGGCGACGCGAGAGCACCACTTCCGATCCGAGCACCAGCCGCAGCCGGTAGATGCACGATCGCAAGGCCCGTGTCGTGGGGGTCCGACGCCACGCATACTCCTCCACCAGGTCGGACTCGACCTCGCGCCCCCCCCCTCGGAGAGGTGGACGAGCGCAGCGAGCACCCGGCGGTCCTGTCGTGTCAGGTCCTTCGCCTCGCCATCGGCCATCGCCCGCGTCGGACCAAGCACCGCCACGTCGATCCGCCAATCTGACATTCCTATAGGATGCCACGGTCCGACACGTCACCGACGTACCACCGACGCAGGGCATCCTGCCAACGACGCAGCGAATCAGCGCACCGTCACCGCGATCGAGTGCCAGCCCGTGGCACCGTCCGGCGCGACGGCCGTGCGCTCCTCCGGTTGGGTGTCGCCGTTCTTGTCGGTGGCGCGAACGCGGATCACGTGGTCGCCCGCGGGGGCGTCCCAGTCCACCACCCACTGCCGCCAGGAGTCGTCGCTGACGTCGGTGGCCAGCGTGGCGACCTGCCACGGGCCGTCGCCCACCTGCACCTCAACCTGCTCGATGCCGCGCCTCTGCGCCCAGGCCACGCCGGCGATCTTCGTCGGCCCGGCGGTGAGGGAGACCCCGTGGCGCGGGTAGCCGATGCGCGATTGGGTCTTGATCGGCGCCTCACGCGCCCACCCGCGCGGCACCCAGTAGCCCTCGCGCGCCCAGCTGGTCAGCTCGATGCGCGCCAGCCACTTCGTCGCGCTGACGTAGCCGTACAGGCCGGGCACGATCAGCCGCGCCGGGTAGCCGTGGGGCAGGGGCAGCGGCTCCCCGTTCATCGCCACCGCCACCATCGCGTCGCGGCCGTCGAACGCTGCCGCCACGGGGAAGCCGCACGTCCAGCCGTCGAGGCTGGTGCTGAACACCTGCTCCGCGCCCGCCTGCACACCGGCTTCCTCCAGCAGGTCGCGCAACATCACCCCGCGCCACACGGCGTTGCCGATGTAGCGCCCGCCAACCTCGTTGGAGACACAGCAGATCGTGATCAACCGCTCCTGCTGTTCGCGGGCCAAGAGGTCGGCGTAGGTGAGGGTGAGCGGCCGGTCGACCATCCCGTCGATCGTGAACGACCATGTCGACGCGTCGGCACGGGGAAGCGAGAGGGCGGTGTCGATGCGGTAGAAGTCCGCGTTCGGTGTGACGAACGGGGTGTTGGGGTCGACCTCCGCACCGGCTGGGATCTCCAGCGAGACACCGGTCTCACCGAACTCGTCCACCGGCTGGGCTGCCTGAGCCACGAACTTCGACTCCCGCCGGCTGGTGATCACACGGGCAATGGTCCCGGCCGCACCAGCCGCCACGGCGGCACCGCCACTGGCCGCGAGGAAGCGGCGGCGATCCCACCCGAGCGGCGCCTGGGACTCGCCGGGCACCTGGATCGGCCGGCGGCGCACCAACAGGTACAGCACACCACCGCCCACCACCGCGCCGAGCAGGCTGGGCACGGCAGCGGCGAACCCCTCACCTGGGCGATTGGCCGCGGCCAGCGCGCCCACGACGCCGAAGGCGTCGATGCCGAGCACGCCCACCAGCGGCCGGCGCACCGCCAGCGCGCCGAACGCCAGCGCAGCGATGGCAAGGACGACCACGATGCCGATGCGCAGCACCAGCTTGTCGTCCTGCCCGAAGGTGCGGATGGCCCACTCCTTCACGGCCCGCGGTGAGCGGTCGATGACCTCGCTGCCCACCGCGTCGATGGGGGACACGACGTCGGTGATCGCCGCCAGCAGCATGCCGGTGGTGACGGCCAGCGCGCCGGCCACGAGCCCGGCCCACGCACCGTGGGCGCGAGACAGGGGTGGGGCCAGCGGCAGCCGCGGCGAAGCCGGCTGGGCGGCGGCGGCGCCCGCGTGGGCCTCGGCCATGGGCTCGGGCTCGGGCTCGGGCTCGGAGTCGAACGGGTGAGTGAGGTCGGTCATGTCGATGCTCCTGTGGGAAACCAGAGGCGGACGTCGCCGCCGGGCCCGGGGCCCAGCCAGACGCGGCCGTCGTGTTGCAGGGTGAGCGCACGGGTGATGGCCAGGCCGAGGCCGGCGTGCCCGGTGCGGGTGGTGCGCGCCGGGTCGGCGCGGGTGAACGGTTCGAAGGCGTGCTCGCGGAAGTCCGCAGGGAAACCAGGGCCGTCGTCGCGCACGCGCGCCTCCACACCGCCGCCACTGGCCACGACGGTGACGGTGACCGTGCCACCCGCAGGCGAGTGGGCGATGGCGTTCTCCACCAGGTTGCGCAGGCAGCGGGCCAGGTCGAGCGGAGTGGCGCGCACGGTGCCGGCATCGGCCGCCTCCACCGCCAGCTGCACATCGCGCCGCTCGGCCAGCGGCCCCAACGCCTCCACGGCCTCATGGGCCACCTCGGCCATCGACACGAGCTCCCGCTGCCCAAGGGGCGCGCCGCTCTCGATGCGCGCGAACGCGGTCATCTGGTCCAGCAGCGCTTCCACGTTGTGCAGCTCCGAACCGACGATCTGCAGGTAGCGATCGGGGTCCCGCGCCACCCCGTCCTGCACGCTTTCCAGCGCGGCGCGCATGGCCGCCAGCGGGGTGCGCAGGTCGTGGCCGACGCTGGTGAACAGCAACTGCCGGGCCTGCGCCAGCCGCTGGCGTTCCTCCGCCGCGGCGCGCAACGACTGCACCATCTCGTCCACGGCAGCTGCAGCACGCCCCACCTCGTCCTTGCGGTGGATCTCCGTGCGCACGTCGAGGTCCCCGGCGGCCACCGCTTCCGCCACCTGCCCCAGCCGGGCGATGTCCCGCGCCAGCGGTGCGGACAGCTGCACTCCCACCGCCAGCGCGATCCCGCACGACAGCAGGAGCACCACGAGGAACAGACGGAAGTCGTGGTTGGAGAGGAACATCGCGTTCGATGCTGCGGAGGTGGTGGCCGCACCGAGCGCCAGTGAACACAGGCCGACCAGCAGCGCGGCGCCGGCCACGCTGGCCCGCCTGGAGACCCAACGCCGCAGCACCGGTACCAGCGCGGCCGTCACCACCGCCGGCGCGGCAAGGATCACCAGCAGGTGCAGGCGTTCGTCGGTGCTCGGCGGCCGCAGGAGCACTTCGGCCAGCAGCGCCGCACCCGCCACGAGCGCGGCAAGCCACCACAGGAAGCGAGCGTTCATGGCTCGAACCGGTAGCCCACACCGAACACCGTGGTGATCCAGCGCGGTGAGTCGGGGTTGGCCTCGATCTTCTGCCGCAGCCGGCGCACGTGCACGGTGACGGTGGCGGGGTCCTGATAGTCGGGCGAGGAGTCCCAGACATGGTGCAGCAGTTGGGCGCGGGAGAACACCTGGCGCGGCGCCGCCGCAAGGAACGCCAGCAGGTCGAACTCCTTCACCGTCAACGGCACCACCTTGCCGGCCACGCGGACCTCGCGAGCCCGCAGGTCGAGGTGCAACCCGTCGAACGTCACGACCTCGGGGGCGCCGCCGGCCGCGTTGCTGCCGCCCTGCGCCCGGCGCAGCACGGTGCGCACACGCGCCACCAGCTCCCGCGGGGAGAACGGCTTGGTGACATAGTCGTCGGCGCCGAACTCGAGGCCAAGAACACGGTCGGTCTCCTCGCTGCGAGCCGTCAGCAGGATCACCGGCACGCCGCCGGTGCGCCCGGCGCGCAGGAGGTCCAGGCCGTTGGCGCCGGGCAGCATGATGTCCAGCACCACCAGGTCGGGCTGGAAACGCTCCACGGTCTGTTGCACCGTGTCGCCGCGATCCAGCTCGCACACCTCGTACCCGTCTCGACGGAGGTACTCCGCCACCACCTCGCGCACGGTCGGCTCATCGTCGACCACGAGCACTCGGGAAGCGGGCATGCGCCAACCATATGGAACGCACGGCCGCGGTGATACCCCGTGCGGCCAGAGTTTCGTAGCTGTTTCGCAGGCTGTCGGTGCGCTGAGAGAACGGGCGCCGAGCATCAGGGAGCCGGCACACGGGTCGGCCATCCCCCAGGAGCACCCATGCGCACCACTCCCCTGCTTGCCGCCACCCTCGGCCTGTCCCTTCTGGCAGCGGCCTGCGGCGACGACACCGCACCGGCGTCCACCCCCACGTCGGTGGACACGATGACCGAGGACTCGATGATGACCGAGGACTCGATGGTCGACGACATGACCGACGACACGATGATGACCGAGGACTCGATGATGACCGAGGACTCGATGGTCGACGACATGACCGACGACTCGATGATGACCGAGGTCTCGATGGTCGACGAGATGATGCTCGCTCCGTTCCAAGAGCTGACGCTCACCGATGTCGACGGCAACGAGTTCACCCTGGCGGAGTTCATGGGCCGGCCCGTGTTTGTGGAGCACTTCGCCACCTGGTGCCCGAACTGCCGCGAACAGTTGGCCGACACCAACGCCGCGGCGGCCGAACTGGGCGACGACGCCGTGGTGCTGGCCCTGAGCGTGGAGACGGACCTCTCCGCCGCGGACGTGGCGGAGTACGCGGCGGACAACGGCTTCGACCATGTGCGCTTCGCCGTCATGACCCCCGAGTTCCTGGCCGCCGTGTCCGACTACTTCGGCAACGACTCGATCAACCCGCCGAGCACGCCGCACTACGTGATCGACACCCACAGCGCCGTTGGTGACCTGATGACCGGCTTCAGCGACCTGCAGGCCATCGTCGACGCGCTGCACGCCGCAGCGATGTGAGCTGATCCGTGGACGAGTATCTCAAGGCGTTCGCCCTCGGGAACGGGGCCATCCTCGGCAATGTGTGCATGCTGCCCCTCTACCCCGGCATGTTCGTGATGTTCGCCAACCAGTCGGCGAACGGCCGGGCCCGGCGGGTGCTGCCCTTCCTCGGCCTGCTGGTGCTGGCCGGCGTGCTGACGGTGATGGTGGCGCTCGGCCTGGTGCTGCACCTGCTGAGCACGGCGTTCGCCGAGATACTCGACTACGCCCTTCCAGCCATCTACCTCACCGTGCTGGCGCTCGGGGTGGCCATGCTGGCGGGGCGCAACCCGTTCGCCCGGCTGGCCACCACCCAAGCGCCGGTCCTGCGCAGCCCGGCCGCCACGTCGTACGTGTACGGCATGGCGCTGGGGCCGATGACGCTGCCGTGCACCGGGCCGCTGGTGCTGTCCGCGTTCACCATCGGCAGCGTGGCAGGCACCGGCCGGCTGGTGGACAGCCTGGCCTACTTCGTGGCCTTCGGCGTCGGCTTCGGTTGGCCGTTGGTGGCCCTCCCGCTGCTGGCCACACCGGTGCAGCGCCACGCCACCCGTTTCCTCACCCGGCACCACACCGCAATCGGGGTGATCTCCGGGCTCCTCCTGGTGGCCATCGCCGCAGTCGGCCTGTGGGCCGACGTGCTCCCGAACTGGCGGTGAGCGCCGGGTCGTTGGCGGCGGCCCCACCGAACGCCGCGTGCGTCAGGTCGTGGGCACCGTCGTCGATGTGGTGGTCGTGGGGGCCACCGTCGTGGTCGTGGCGGGCGGCTTGGTGGTGGTGGTGGCCGGCTTGGTTGTCGTCGGCGCCACCGTCGTCGTCGTGGAGCTCGTGGTGGTCGTGGCGTTCGGGTCGGCGTAGTTGAACGAGGGCAGGCGCTCGCTCTTGGTGTAGTGCTCGGGCTCCTTGCCGTCGTGGCCCCACACGAACACCAGGTCGCCCCGGCCTACGAGGTCGAGGAAGAAGTCCGAGATGTAGTGGTTGACGCGCACACAGCCGTGCGACGCCGGGTGCAGCGGCACCTCGAACGCGCCGTGCACGGCGATGCCGTAGTTGAAGTAGGCCGGGTTCTTCATCCCGCCCAGGGCGCTGACCCGGTTGCCTTCGAACTCGCGGTAGAACTGGAAGATGCCGCCGGGCGTCTTGGCCTTGGCGCAGATGGCCTTCTCCACGGGCGGGTCGACCACGTTGCCCTTGTCGTCCGTGTCGAACTTGCCGATCTCGCAGAACTCGACCGGTTGGCCGTTCTCGTCCAGATCGCCTGAGGAGATGTGGGTGATCAGGACCGGCACATCGGCGTGGAAGACGATGGCCACCTGCTCGGGGAGGTAGATCTCCATGTGCTGGCCGCCACCCTGGGGCCGGCGAGGGGGAATGCTGATGTCGTCCTGCATCGCCAGCCACATGTCCGGGCTGATCTGAGAGGCGTTGTCGCTGTCCTCCAACTCCTGTGGGGTCATCCGCAGGATCAGCTTCTTGTAGGCCCACACCGCCTGCTGGGTGGTTTCGCCGTACGCCCCGTCGATCGGGCCGGGCTCGAAGCCGAGGTCCTTCAGTCGTTGCTGCACCTTGCGCACGTCCTCGCCGCCCGAACCAATGGTGACGGCCGCGGCGAGCTGGCTCTTCTCGATGGCCGGCACGGTGTCCACCACGATCGGGGCGGTGGTCGAGGGAACCGTCATCGACTCGCTGATGCCGCCACGGTCGCCGGCGGGTGGGGTGGCGCTGCTCGGGGCGTCCTCGCCGCCGCTGAACGCAGCAAGCCCGACCACGGCGAGCACGCCGATGGCGGCCAGCGCCGGCAGGCGGTTCTGCCCCGGTGTGCGGCCGGCGCCGGGCGGCCGGCGCGGGCCCGGTGGGGTGCCGCCGAAGCCCCCGCCACCGCCACCCGTGGGCGGCCGACGCGGCGGCCCCTGACGCCCTGCACCATCAGCGGCCTGAGGGCGCGGGCGTGCCACGGGCTGGCGGCGAGGTTGGACGGGGCGGGCCTCCGGTGCCGGCCGGCGGGGCGCGGGCGAGGGACGGCGCGGCGGTTCCGGCTGGTTGCCGGACGGTCGGTTCAGGAGGGGGTCCATCGGCGCCATGGTCGGTTCAGAACGCTAGCGGAGGGTCCGCCGCGACGGCAGTCGGGCCTGACCAACCGCGCGGTGATCGGCATCGTTCCGTCATCGGACCGTTGCACCAGAACGACAAAGCCCGGGCCACGCGAGCGGAGCGCGGCCCGGGCTTGTCGAGGCCGGCGCGCGCGAGCCAGAAGCTCGCGCGCACCGACGGTCGACGCCTGAGGGTCAGGCGGTGCGGCGGCGGCGGCCGGCCAGCAGGGTCAGCAAGCCGGCAGCGAGGAGCCCGGCACCCAGGCCGAGCAACGGCATCGTGTTGCTGCCGGTATCCGGCACGGTCTTCTTCGGGTTGTCCTGACGGACCTTGGCCGGGTCCAGCAAGGCCCGATCGTGATCGTCCTCGTCGCTCGGGATCTGATCCGTGTCCACGTCATCGGTATCGACCAACAAGTCGTTGGTGATGTCGTCATCGGGAACACTGTCCTCGTCCTCCACATCCAAGCCCGGGATGTCGTAGTCGTCCGCACCATCCGTGGTGATCTCCGAGAAGTTGATGTACGACGCCTTGGTGGCGTCGACCATCTTCACCACCAGGGTGAACGTGTGCTTGGCACCCGGAGCCAGGTTGCCCAAGCTCCACGACACCACCTGCCCCGCGTTCAACCCGAGATCCGACGATGACACGTACGCCAGCCCGGCGGGGATCACATCCTGCACCGTGATCGGGCCGGAGTCCACGTTGCCCTGGTTCTTGACCACGATGTTGAACGTGATGTTGTCCCCCACCCGATAGCGCTGGCCACCGGGCAACGACTTGATCAACGCCAAGTCATAGGTGATCTGAACCTTCACGACCGCATCGTCGTTGTCGTCCTCGTCACCCTCGACCTGATCGATCTCGACATCACCGAGATCATCGATCCCGACATAGTCGTCATCCGGCAACGTCTCATCGGCACCCGTCTCGGTGTCCGGGGTGCTGTCATCATCGGCAACATCGGCGCCGTAATCGGTAGCCGAGTCGGCCGAGATCTCAGCCCAGTTGCGATAGTCGTCGCCGCGCACATCGGTGATCGTCACCGACACCGACAGCGTGATCTCCTCACCCGGCTCGAGGCTGCCGAGGTCCGTCCAGGTGACCACCTGGCCGGCAGCCGTGCCACCATCGCTCGCGCTGGAGAACGTCATCCCCGACGGGATCGTGTCCGTCACGTCGAACACACCCGACGGCACGTCACCCTGGTTCCGCACCCGGATCTCCCAGGTGACGATGTCCGACGGCTGCACCGGCGACACATTCGTGACCACCTTCGCCAACGCCAAGTCGTACTCGACCTCGATGTCGATGTCCTCGATATCGTTGTCATCCTCATCGCCCGCGGGCTCGTCGAGCTCGATGTCGTTGTGGTTGTCCACGTCGTCGTTCGGGTCGGTGCCCGTGCCGCCCTGCTCGCGATCCTCACCCGTGTCCGTGTCCGGGTCGGAGTCCGCGTCGGCGACTTCCTCGTCGATCGTGTCGTACTCGGCCGACGAATCGGTCGAGATCTCCGCCCAGTTGCGGAACTGACGGTAGGTGCCATCGGTGATCTCAGTCACCAACGTCAACTCCAACGTCTCGCCAGCAGCCAGATCGGCGATCGTCCACTCGACCTCGACGTGCGGCGGCTGATCCGGATCGATCGTCCACATCGAGCTCTCGCACGTGACACCCACCGGCCCAGCACACGACACATACGTCAGGCCCACCGGCAGCTTGTCCAGCACCGTGAACTCACCCGACGGCACGTTGCCCTGGTTGGCGACCGTGATCGTCCAGGTGACCTCGTCGCCGTAATGGAACGGGCCGGCCTCGACCTCCTTGATCAGAGCAAGGTCATAGTCGACCACGATGTCCACCACGGCGTCATCGTTGTCGTCCTCATCACCGGCAGGCTCCCCATCCGTGGAGATGTCCGCGAGGTCGTCGATGCCGACATAGTCGTCGTTCGGCAACACCTGATCGTTGCCCGTGGTGCCATCCGTCTCGTCGCCGTTCGGCACCGAGTCGTCGTCCTCCACATCACGGCCGACGATGTCGTAGTCATCGGCGCTGTCGGCCGAGATCTCCGCCCAGTTACGGAACGGCCGCAGGCTCGGATCCGAGATCGACGTCGTCAACGTCAGGTCGATGAACTCACCCGGGTCCAGCGACGCCAGGCCGCTCCAGGTGACCACCGCACCGACAGCAGCGCCACCGTTGCTCGCCGACACGAACTCCATCCCGGCAGGGATCGTGTCCGTCACATCGAACACACCCGAGGGGACGTTGCCCTGGTTCTGCACCCGGATCGTCCACACCACCTGATCGGTGGGGTTGACGATCGCCTGCGACGTCACCTTCGCCAGCGCCAGGTCGTAGACGACGTTGACGTCGACGATCGCGTCGTCGTTGTCGTCCTCGTCGCCAACCACCTCGTCGACCGTGACGTCGTCCAGATCGGTGATCGACACATAGTCGTCGTCGGGCAGGGTGGCATCGGCACCCGTGTTCGTGTTCGGGGTCGAGTCCTCGTCGTCCACCCCATAGAGCTCCGGGGCCCGATCATCGGAGATCTCCGCCCAGTTGCGATACGGCGCCTCGTTCACATCGGTGATCGTGGTCGTGTACGTCACCTCGGCCTCACCACCGGGTGCCAGGTTCGCCATCTCGAAGGTGACCACGCCACCCGTCTCCGAGCACGACGTGCCACCCGTGCAGGCGCCGAACGCCATGCCCGTCGGGACAGTGTCCGTGATCGTGAAGACACCCGAGGACACGTTGCCCTGGTTGCGCACCCGGATGCGCCACGTGATCGTGTCGCCCGGCTGCACCAGCGCAGGACCATCGACAACCTTGGCCAACGCCAAGTCGAAGGCGACGTCGCCGCCGACTTCCTCGTAGTCGTTGTCGTCCTCATCGTTGGCGGGCTGATCGATCGTGATGTTGTTGTGATTCACGACCTGATCATTCGGGGCCGTGCCCGTGCCGCTCCCGCTGTCCGAACCGGTGTTGGCGTCGGGCGTGCTGTCCTCGTCCTCGACATCCAGACCCGTCAGGTCATAGGCGTCCGCGCCGTCAGCCGAGATCTCCGCCCAGTTGCGGAACGGCTTCAGCGACAGATCATCAGCCTTGGTCGTCAGCGTGAACGTCGCCTCCGAACCCGGGGTCAGGTTCGCCTGGTTCGCCCACGTGACCACGCCGGCCGCATGGCTGCCCGACGGCGACGAGCCGACATAGCTCATCCCACCAGGAATCGTGTCCGTCACCGTGTACAGACCCGAATCCACGTTGCCCTGGTTGCGCACCGTGATCGTCCAGATCACCTCGCCACCCTCGACAACAGTCGTCGTGTTCACCGTCTTGATCAACGCCAAGTCGTAGTGCACCGCACCACTGACGATCGCGTCGTCATGATCATCCTCATCGGAGGCCGGCAGCCCGTCGGTGGCGATCGTTGCCAGCGCCGTGATCCCGACATAGGTGTCGTTCGCGCCACCGTTGTCGGTGGCGGTCATCGCCGGCCCATACGCCGAGTCGCTCCCCGTGTTGGCATCCGGCGTCGAATCGTCGTCCTCGACATCACGCACATTCGCAATGTCGTACGCATCCGCACCATCAGCCGAGATCTCGGCCCAGTTGCGGAACGGCGCCTTGTTCATGTCGGTCACCTCGGTGACCAACGTGACATCGACGAACGCACCCACCGCCAACGTCGGCATCGTGTAGGAGACCACACCCGCAGCCTCACTGCACGACGTGGCACCCGAGCACGACACGAAACTCATACCCGCCGGCAGCCTGTCCGTGATCGTGTACACACCCGAGGCAACGTTGCCCTGGTTCTGCACACGAATCGTCCACGTCACATCAGCGCCGACCTCGACATTGCTGGCCGAGGTGACCTTCGCCAGGGCGAGGTCGTAGTTGACGACCACATCGACGTCTTCGTAGTCGTTGTCGTCCTCGTCGATCTCGCTGTTGGGCAGCGGGGTCTCCGCATCACTGTCGAAATCCGGATCGTTGTGATTGATGATCTGATCATTCGGGCCCATACCCGAACCACCGGACGAATCGCTCCCGGTGTTGCTGTCCGGCGTGCTGTCGTCATCCTCGCCACCATCGGCCGAGATCTCGGCCCAGTTGCGGAACGGCGCCTTCATCACGTCGTCCACCGACGTCGTCAAGCTGAGCGAGATCGACTGGCCAGGCTCGAGACCGCTGAGCGACCACGTGACCACGCCCGCGGCCTCGGTGCCACCATTGCTGGCGGCCACGAACCCCAACCCACCGGGGAGGGTGTCGGTGACCGTGTACGAACCGGACGGGGTCTGCCCCTGGTTCTCCACCGTGATCGTCCAGACCACGTTCGCACCCGGCTGCACCGGCGACGCCGTCACCCGCGTCTTGATCAACGCCAGGTCGTACTGGGTCGGCACGAAGCCGAAATCGATCGTCAAGTCCGAGTTGGTATCCGGCATCGTCAACGTGGCCGTGTTCGCCTCGGACTCCGCCGTCGTCGCGCCATCATTGGCGTCGACCTCGCTGGTCGGCGCCGACGCCGGCGCCACCGACACCAGACCCGACACCGACGCATAGCCCGCGTTCGGGGCACCGTTGTCGTCGTTGTCCGTCGTTCCACCGGCCGCACCCGTCGACGACACGAACGTGTCGAGCTCCGGCTGAGCCGACGGGATCGCCACGAAGTACTCCACGTCCGGCTTGGCCAAGAACCAGTAGTTGCCATCCGTGTCCGTGGTGGTCGTGCCGATCAACGTGTCGCCCGTGCCCGGCTCGAAGATGCCGTCGAAGTCGTCGGCCCACAACTCCACATCCACACCCTCGATCGGCGCCTCGCCGGAGTCGTAGATGCCGTTGTCGAAGTTCGCGCCCGCACCATTGTCCAGCCACACCTGGTTACCGATGCGCACCGCGACGAACCCGAAGTCCACCGACACGTTCGAATCACCATCGGCGAAGGTGTCGTTGTCGTCATCGGTGATGCTGCCATCACGCAACACCTCGTCCGTCGGCTCGTCGCCCGACGGCCCCAGCGTGACCACACCCGAGGTCACACCGGCGACATTCGTCACCGTGCCGTTGTCGTTGTTGTCGCCATCGGCGTTCGGGTCGAACTCCTCACCGTTCAGCGAGGACCGGAAGGGCTCCAGGATTGCCTGACCCGCCGGAATCCGCACCGAGTAGTCACCCGCCGGAAGATCCGTGAACAGGTACTTGCCTCCACCCGACGTGGTGGTCGTGTCGATCACATTGCCGCCACTGTCCAGCAGCTGCACCGTCACACCATCAAGCCCGGACTCACCGAGCTCCGCCACACCGTTGTCGTTCCAGTCCAGCCACACCAGGTTGCCCAGACGGAACACGTTGTCCTGCACGAACCCGAAGTCGATCGTGAGATCACTGTTCGCATCGGGCATCGTGCCCAGTGCCGTGTTGGCCTCCGACTCCGCGGTGATGGCACCATCGTTGGTGTCCACCTCGCCCGTGGGGGCAGCCGTCTGCGTGACCGACACGATGCCGCTGACGGACGCATAGCCCAGAGCGGGTGCACCGTTGTCGTCATTGTCGGTGGTGCCACCGGCCGAACCGGTCGACGAGCGATGGTCGGCCAGCTCGGGCTGACCATCCACGATGGCCACGAAGTAGTCGGTGTCCGGCTGGGCGAGGAACCAGTAGTTGCCATCAGCGTCCGTCGTCGTCGTGCCGACGAGGGAGTCGTCGGTGCCCGGCTCGAAGATGCCGCCACCGTTGTCGGCCCACAGCTCCACGTCGACGCCCGGGATCGGGGTCTCGTCGGTGTCGTAGACGCGCGCACCGTGAGGCCGGCCTCCGTCACCTCGTCCGCCACCGGGGCGAAGTTGCCGGCCAGGTAGGGGTTCACGCTCGGGCGGTACACCGGCGGGGCCGTGGTCGTGGTCGCCGCTGGGGGCGTGGTCGTCGGAGCCGACGTCGTGGTGGGGCTGGGCGGTGTGGTCTCGCCGGCGGACCCGGGTGTGGTGGTCGGTGTCGTCGACGGGTCCGCACTGCATGCGGCCAGCACGGCGGCACCGGCGCCGAGGGAGGTGGACAGGAAGCGGCGGCGGGTCAGGTCAGTGATCCCTATTAGATAGTAGCACTATCTAGTAGGTCTTTTCGACGGTTGTTCCATTGGTTGTTGGGCCAGGTGTTCGTGGGCCAGGCGGCGCCAGGCGGCGAAGACCCGCTCGAACACGATCGTGCCGGTCACCGCCCACTCGACCTGTTCGCCCACGTCCTGCGCCGGTGGCCGGCGGGTCAACTCGTCCGCCGCCAAGGCTGCGGCCGCCGTGGCGTAGGGCAGCAGCACGTCCGCCGGCACCGGGCCGTAGAGCTCCCGCAGGGCCAAGAGCGCGTCGGCCAGGGTGCGCCGCGACGGGGCATCGGCCGCCACCCGCCACCCCAACCCGGCCACCAACGCCTCGGTGTCCGCCAGGGTGGCTTCCGCCTGCTCCGTCGGCGCCGCGGCCGCGTGCGGCCCGAGGGCATGCAACGCCGAGCGGACCACGGCGTGCCCATCGCGGCCGCCGTCGTCGATCACGGCCAACACCCCACGAGCCTCTGCCAGGCTCATTCCCCCCAACTCCACCAGCGAGCGGACAAGCCGAAGGCGCGACAGGTGCGCCGCGCCGTACACCGCGGTCGTGCGGCTGGTGACTCGCCCCGCCGGCAACAGCCCCTCGCGGATGTAGAACTTGATCGTCGGCACACTGACCCGGGCTCGGCGCGACAACTCGGAGATCGCCATCCCCTCGCCGACGTCGTGGGAGGCGGGCTCGGGTGGCGTGGGCATCGGCCGCCAGCGTAGGCACGCCCGGCACCGGCGCACGGACCGTCAGTGCAGCGAGTACTCGGTCTCGATCAGCTCGGCCGGGCGCGGGCGGCCGAACAGGTACCCCTGGGCGCGGTCGCAGCCGATCTCGCGCAGGCGCGCCAGCTGCAGCGGCGTCTCCACGCCCTCGGCCACCACCTGCAGGTTGAGCGAGTGCCCCAGCTTCACCACGGCCTCGACGATCGTCGAGTCCTCACTGTCGATCCCCAACCCGTTCACGAAGCTGCGGTCCACCTTGATGGCTTCCACCGGGAAGCGCTTCAGGTAGGTGAGCGACGAGTAGCCGGTGCCAAAGTCGTCGATGGCCAGGCGCACGCCCAGGGCTTTGAGGGCTTCCAGCGCCACGATGGAGCGTTCGGCGCTG
>JBPOIX010000096.1:0-3682 GCA_052034175.1 Actinomycetota bacterium | reverse complement strand
CGTCGCTGATCGGCGTGGACCACCCGGGCCCGGTAGAAGCGTGGGCGCCGATGATGCTGTTCGCCATCGTCTTCGGCCTCTCGATGGACTACGAGGTGTTCCTCCTGTCGCGCATGAAGGAAGAGTTAGACCGCACGGGCGACAACGCCACTGCGGTGGCCGACGGCCTGGCCAGCACGGCCCGCGTCATCACCGCCGCGGCAATCATCATGGTGTGCGTCTTCAGCGCGTTCGCGCTCGGCGACGACCGTTCCCTGAAACTGTTCGGCCTAGGCATGGCCGTGGCCGTTTTCGTCGACGCCACCGTGGTCCGCATGGTGCTCGTGCCCGCCACGATGGAGCTACTGGGCGCGCGCAACTGGTGGATCCCCAAGTGGCTCGACCGCATCCTGCCGCACATCAACGTCGAAGCCAGCCACGACCACCACGAGCACGACAACGACTGAGCCGCGACCGGCTGGCTTCGACGACCTCAGGGCGTCGGCGACTGCCATCCGTAGCCCGTCCACCACGTGCTGCGGCCTGGCCGATTGGCGCTTCTCCTTGACAACGGGCCGGTCCATCGCTTAGCCATTGGCTCGCCATGGCCCGCCCCCTTGTCATCGTCGAGTCGCCTGCGAAGGCCAAGACCATCTCCAAGTTCCTCGGTAACGCGTTCGATGTGCGCGCCTCGGTGGGCCATGTGGCCGACCTGCCGAGCAAGGGTTTGCAGATCGACGTGGAGAACGGCTTCAAGCCCACGTACGAGCTGACGGTGCGCGGCAAGGACGTGGTGAAGGACCTCCGAGCCGCGATGAAGGATGCCTCCGAGCTCTATCTCGCCACCGACGAAGACCGCGAGGGGGAGGCCATTTCCTGGCACCTCCTCGAGTACCTCAAGCCGCGCATCCCCGTGAAGCGAATGGTGTTCCACGAGATCACCAAGTCCGCCATCGACCATGCGGTGAACAACCCGCGGGGTATCGACTACGGCCTGGTGGACGCCGCCGAGACCCGCCGCCTGCTCGACCGGCTGTACGGGTACGAGGTGTCGCCGGTGCTGTGGCGCCGCGTCAACCGTGGCCTCTCCGCCGGCCGCGTGCAGAGCCCGAGCGTTCGCCTCATCGTGGAGCGGGAGCGGGAACGCATCGCCTTCGTCACCGCCGCCTACTGGGACATCGACCTCTTCACCGCCACCGCGCCCGCGTTCACCGCCACGCTGGTGGGGCTCGATGGCACCAAGGTGGCCACCGGGAAGGACTTCAACTCCGACGGCACCCCGAAGAAGAACGTCGTGGTGGTACCGGAGGGCCGTGCCCGTGCGCTGGCCACCGCGCTCGAGGGCCGCAACGTCACGGTCCGCTCCGTGGAGGAGAAGCCGTACCGCAGCTCCCCCAAGGCGCCGTTCATGACCTCCACGCTGCAGCAGGAGGGCGGCCGCAAGCTGCGCCTCGGCGCGGCGCAGGTGATGCGTGTGGCGCAGGGGCTCTACGAGCGTGGCTACATCACGTACATGCGTACCGACAATGTGGTGCTCAGCGACGAAGCGCTCGCCGCCGTGCGCTCCGAGGTGCAGCGCAGCTACGGCACGCAGTTCCTCTCGCCGGCGCCGCGGCAGTACTCCACCAAGGTGAAGAACGCGCAGGAAGCCCACGAGGCCATCCGCCCCACCACCCCGCTGCGTTCTCCGGACAGCCTGGCGGGCGAGCTGAACGGGCAGGAGCTCAACCTCTACCGGCTGATCTGGCAGCGCACCCTCGCCTCGCAGATGGCCGACGCCGCGGGCACCACCGTCAGCGTGCGCCTCGGCGCCGCCGCCGCCGAACCCGGCGCGGCGAAGCCCACCGACTGCGAGTTCGCCGCCAGCGGCACCACGATCACCTTCCCCGGCTACCGCCAGGTGTACGTCGAGAGCACCGACGACGACAGCGCAGCGGGCGACGCCGAGAAGGAAGCCCTGCTGCCCCAGCTCACCGTCGGCCAGTCGGTGCCGGTTGAGCACCTCACCCCGAACGGCCACGCCACCGTGCCGCCCGCCCGCTACACCGAAGCGTCGCTGGTGAAACGGCTGGAGGAGCTCGGCATCGGCCGCCCGTCCACCTGGGCGAGCATCATCCAGACGGTGCAGGACCGCGGCTATGTGTGGAAGAAGGGCCAGGCCCTGGTCCCCACCTGGACAGCCTTCGCCGTGGTCGGCCTGATGGAGCAGCACTTCGACGAGCTGGTGGACTACGCGTTCACCGCACGCATCGAGGAGGACCTGGACTCCATCGCCCGTGCCGAACGGCAGAAGCAGGACTGGCTGCACGACTTCTACTTCGGCGACGAGGAGGAAGGCCTTCCTGGCCTGAAGCGCCTCGTGGAGGAGAACCTCGACAGCATCGACGCCGCGGAGATCAACACCTTCCCCATCGGCACCGACGACAACGGCGACCTGGTCGTGGTGAAGCCCGGCAAGTACGGCCCGTACGTGAAGCGCGGCGACGACACCGCCAGCGTGCCCGACGACCTGGCTCCGGACGAACTGACCGTGGAGCTGGCGCTGAAGCTGCTGGCCGCCCCGAAGGCCGACGAACCGATCGGCGAGCTGGACGGCTACCCCGTGTTCGCCAAGAACGGCCGCTACGGCCCGTACGTGCAGTGGGGCACCGCGGACAACCTGCCGCCCGGCCAGGCGAAGCCGAAGATGGCCAGCCTGTTCAAGACGATGGTGCTGGAGCGCATCACCGTCGACGAGGCGGAGGCCCTGCTGCAGCTACCGCGCACCCTCGGTGTCGACCCCGGCGACGGGCAGGAGATCATCGCCAACAACGGTCGCTACGGCCCGTACGTGCAGAAGGGCAAGGACTTCCGCAACATCGCCAACGAGGATGCCCTGCTGACCATCAGCCTCGACGAGGCCGTGCAGATCTTCAGCCAGCCGAAGGTCTTCCGCCGCGGCGGCGCCACCAACATGGCGGCCAAGGGCCCGCTGCGCGAGTTCGGCAACGACCCCGTCAGCGGCAAGCCGGTGGTGGCCAAGGACGGCAAGTTCGGTGTGTACGTCACCGACGGGGAGACCAACGCCTCCCTCGGCAAGGGCGACCGCCTGGACGCCATGCCGCCCGAGCGGGCCTACGAGCTGCTGGCCGTGCGCCGCGAAGCGATCATCGAGAAGGGCGGCGCGCCCGCGAAGAAGGCGGCCGCCACCAAGAAGGCTGCCGCGAAGAAGGCCGTCGGCACCAAGAAGGCCCCCGCCAAGAAGACCGCCGCGAAGAAAGCCGCTGCGAAGAAGGACTGAACACGCCCGCTCCGACGGCTTTACGTAAAGGCTGTCGGCCCCTGACCAGGCGCGCAGCCTTCAAGTTCTTGACACAAACCGGTCATGCACGAGTCCACTTCGTTTGTGTCAAGAAGTTGGGCGCGAACGCCCTGCTCCCGGGTCGACAGCGTTTACGTAAAGCGGTTCTGGGCCGCGGCGGCCTGAACTGCTACTGGCGCCAGGAGATCGGCAGGGTGGCGTAGCCGGTGATCGGCGAGCCGAGCGGATGCGCGACGGGCGTGCCGGCAGGGCGCAGCACCGGGAAGCGTGCGCTCAGCTCGGCCACCGCTTCGGTCAGCTCCAGACGGGCCAGGTTGGCGCCGAGGCAATAGTGGATGCCGCCCCCGAACGTCAGCAGGTGCCACCCGGCAGGGTTCTCGCGGGTGATGTCGAAGCGATCGC
>JBPOIX010000367.1:0-8045 GCA_052034175.1 Actinomycetota bacterium | reverse complement strand
CCCTGCGTTCACCGCCCCCGACGGGCTGCCCGCCGTGTTCGAGCCGCGAGCCACGTACGGCCACCGCGCCGTACTCGTGCGTCCCGACCGCTACATCGCCGCCGTCGCCTGACGCCCCGCTGCCCGGCTTCCCTCCGGGTGGTCAACGAGGGGCGAGGTGGAGGGGGAGGCCCTTGAGGCCGTTGATGAAATTGCTGCGCACCCGCCGTGGCTCGCCGGCCAGCTCCACCCGTGCAACCCGCTGGGCAAGTGCCGCGAGGAACGTGCGCACCTCCAGCCGGGCCATCCACTGCCCGAGGCACAGGTGCGGCCCGCCCCCGCCGAACGTGACGTGGCGGTTCGGGGTGCGGCCGATGTCGAAGCGGTGGGGGTCGGGGAAGACATCCGGGTCGAAGTTGGCGGCCGCGTACCAGGTGACCACCTTGTCGCCGGCGGCGATGTGCACTCCGTGTACCTCCGTGTCCACCGTGGCGGTGCGGCGGAAGTGCAGCTGCGGGCACGTCCAGCGCAGCACCTCCTCCGTGGCGGAGTCGAGCAGGTGCAGGTCGTCGGCCAGCCGCTCCAGCTGCTCTGGATGGGCGGCAAGTGCCAGCAGGCCTTGTGCCAGCGAGTGGCGGGTGGTCTCGTTGCCGGCGATCAGCAGCAAGAGAAAGAACGTGCCCTGCTCGCGTTCGGTCAGCGGCCGGCCGTTCACCAGCGCATTCGTCAGCACGGTCAGCACGTCGCCGCCTGGGACACCGCGCCGTGCGGCCGCCAACCGCTGCACATAGTCCAACACCGTGAGGCTGACGGGGCTGCGGAACGGCAGCAGCCGGTACGGGTCGGTGTCCGCCTGGTCGCTGACGAGCGGCGAGTAGTCCGGGTCGGCGTTGTAGACGATCTGGTCGGCCCAGCGGAAGAGCTGGGGTGCATCCTCGGCCGGCACGCCGAGCAGATCGGTGATCATGCGGATCGGCAGCTCACGGGCGATGTCGTACACGCCGTCCACCACCTCCCCCCGGGTCGTGGTGGCGAGGGCATCGTCGAGCACGTCGGTCACCAGCGCCTCGGCGCGGGCGGCGTATGTCTCCACCGCCAACTTGCTGAACGTCGGGTTCACCAGTTGCCGCAGCGCGGTGTGACGGGGCGGGTCGGTCTCCAACATTGTCCGCCGGACCTCCAGCGCGTCCGGCTCGAGCTCTTCGATCTCGGTGCCACCGACCTCGCTGGAGAACGTGCGCCAGTCCTTGTGCACCGCCACCACGTCGGCGTGTGCCGTCAGCGACCAGAAGCCCACGCCGTGGTGCCCCTTCGCCGCGGTCTCGTTCACCCAGGCCACCGGGGCGGCCCGGCGGAACTCGTCGTAGGCGGCGTGGGGTACGCCCTGCTCGTAGACGTCGTGCGAGAGCACATCGAGGTGCGGGAGCGAGTCCGGGCGGGCGGTCATCGCTCCCGCACCGTAGCGGGGCAGCGGGGGCTCAGACCTTGTTGGTCACGGACAGGGTGCACACCTCGCCGCTGCCGGCCTTCACGGCCTCCAGCGCCAGCACATGGGTGCCCTTGGCCAGCGTTCGCGTGGTGCTGATGCTCCAGGACGACACACCGGGGGTGAAGTCGCGGTTGATCACGGGGGCGCCGTTGTCGGTGATGAGGATGTGCCAGGTACCGAGCGACGCCGGGTCGGTGGAGCTGGCACCGAGCGTCACCTTCGAGCCCTGCGACATGTAGACCATGTTCACCACGGTGCCCTGGGTGCATGCGGCGGGCAGGGAGGAGATGCTCTTCGCCTGCGCGGGGCCGGAACCGGCGCCGACGGCGAGGGCTGCCGAGGCGGTGGCGGCAGCGAGCAGGGACAGGGCGCGGGAGCGGTTCATGTGAACTCCTGGAGGAACCTCTGCGCCCGACCATCGGACGCTGGGATTGTCACGCCGGTGGGGGCGAAGAGGTTTGGCCGCCGCTGAAGAATCAGGCCTGCGAGCCGAGGTAGGCCGCGGCCACTGCCGGGTTGGCCCGCACCTCGGCCGGCGTCCCCTCGGCCAAGACCTGGCCCTCCGCCAGCACCACGATGTGGTCGCTGATGCGTGTGATGAACCCGAGGTCGTGGTCGATCACGAGCACACCGGCGCCGACCTTGGCAGCCATGGCCCGTACCGACTGCACCATGGCCAGGCTCTCGGTGTCGCTCATGCCGGACGTCGGTTCGTCGAGCAGCAGGAACTCGGGGGAGAGGGCCACGGCGCGCGCCAACTCCAGTCGGCGCTGGTTGCCGTAGTCCAAGGTGCTGGCAGTCCGGTCGGCGAACTCCAGCAGCCCGGCGGCCTCGAGCAGGTCGTCCACGTCCGGCCGCACCCGATCGCGGCGGTGGCGGGCGGCCACCATGGCGGTGAGGGCGACGTTGTCCCGCACGCTGAGGTTCTTGAACAGGCGCAGGTTCTGGAAGGTGCGCGCCAGGCCGGCGCGGGCCACCTGCACAGGGACGGCCTCCGTGAGTTCCAGGTCGCCCAGCGAGACGCGGCCGTCGGTCTCGGCGACGAGGCCGGTGATGACGTTGAACAGGGTGGTCTTGCCGGCGCCGTTCGGGCCGATCAGCCCGATGACCTCGCCTGGGCGCACGCTGAGCCGCGCACCGTCCAGTGCGGTGAAACCGCCGAAGTGGACGATGATGCCCTCCGCGGTGAGCGTGCGGCTGCCGAGGGCAGGTTCTGCGGGCTCATGAACGGCGCGGCGGTACATCCGCCGGCGCAACCAGCCGGCCAGGTCGCGGTCGCCGAGGATGCCCCCCGGGCGCAGGATCATCACCAGCAGCATCACGCCGCCGAGGAAGAGGTCGGGGAAGCGTTCGATGTCCCAGCGCTCCGGGTCGCCGAGCTGGCGGAAGAGTTCGTTGCCGGCGGTGATGACCACGGTGCCGAGCACGGCGCCACTGACGGTGCGCATGCCACCGACCACCATCATCACCAGCACGAGGATGCCCGCATCCAGCGTGAACTGCTTCGGGTTGACGTTGCCGAGCGACTGGGTGCGCAACGACGCCCCGAGGCCGATGAGGGCCATCGACACCACCCAGGCCGCGTAGCGGGAGGAGAACAGCCGGATGCCGAGCGCAGGTGCCGCCAGCTCGTCCTCACGGGTGGCGATGGCGAAGCGGCCGATGCGGCTCTCCTGGAACTGATGAGCCACCACGAGCGCGATGAACGCGCCCACCCACAACCAGCCGTTGCCGCGCACCATCGGGATACCGGAGAGGCCGCCGGCGCCTTTGGTGAGCTCCTTCCAGTTCTTCACCACCTGGTCCACCACGAACAGGGCGGCCAGGGTGATCATCGTCGGCGCCAGCCCACCGGCGCGGCACACGGCGATGCCGAAGATCGCGCCGATGGCCACCGTGACCAGCACGGCCACGATCGTCGCGGCGAACGGGCCGAGGTGGGTGTCGGCCAGGCCGAACGGAATGTCGGGGAGGGACTTCGCCTTGGCGGCCACCGGAATGGCGACGACCGCCGTGGTGTAGGCGGCGATCTGGGCGAACGCCATGTGCCCGAAGCTGAGCACGCCCGTGTTGCCGATGAACACCTGCATGCCGAGCACGAGGATGAAGTTCGACAGCATCTCGCTGATGAGGAACACCCGCGACGTGCCACCGGTCTGCATGTAGGCGGTGGCCAGTGCCCACACGATGGCCAGCAGTGCGGCGCTGGCGACGGTGCTGCGGCCGAGGCGGAGCCCGAGCGCGCCCATCACACACGCTCCGCGTGGGAGACCTTGAAGACGCCCTCCGGGCGCACCACGAAGAAGGCGGCGATCAGCACGAACACGACGGCGGTGGAGAACTTGTCCCAGCCGTCGGCGAGGTCGGGAAGGTACGCCCGGCTCAGCGTCTCCAGCAGCCCGAGCACGAGGCCACCGACGACTGCGCCGGTGAAGCTGCCGAGGCCGCCGATGACGGCGGCGATGACGGCCTTCATCAGCCAGTCGCTGCCCATCGCCGGCTCGGCTGCAGGGGTGCGCATGAGGATGAGGCATGCGGCGACTCCGGCCAGCAGCCCGGCGAAGGCGAAGGCACCGGAGATGACCTTGTTGGCCCGCAGGCCCATCAGGCGGGCGGCGTCGAAGTCCTCCGCGGCGCCGCGCACGGCCACACCGAACAGGGTGCGCTTGAAGACCAGGGCCGTGACGACAAGGGTGGCGGCGGTGACGCCGATCGTGACGAGGTCCATCACTTCGAAGCGGATGCCGGCCAGCTGGAACTGGTCGAACGCCCAGGCCGGCTTGGGGAAGGCGCGCTGCTTGGGCGACACGAAGATCTGCCACAACGCGTGCGACAGGCGTTCCAGGGCGAACGAGGTGAGCAGTAGGGTGAACGGGCTTGAGTTGCGCACCCAACGGAAGGCGACGAGCTCGGTGACGACGGAGGCCACGGCAGCGCTGGCCAGGATGGCGACCGGCATCCACCACCAGCTGCCGCCGTGGAGGAAGAAGAAGTACGACGTGTAGGCGGCCACCGTGATCAGTTCGCCGTGGGCGAAGTTGACGAGGTGCATCACGCCGAAGATCAGGGAGATGCCCAGTGCGAGCAGGGCGTAGGTGCTGCCCACGCCCAACCCGTCCACCACGGTCTGCAGGAACTTGGTCATCCTTCCTCCGCTCCGCCGATGAACGATTCGAACAGGCCGTTGTCCGCCGCCAGTTCGGCGCCGGTGCCGGTGGCCACCACATGCCCGGTGCGCAGCACATAGCCACGGTCCGCCAGGGCCAGCGCCCGGGTGGCGTTCTGCTCCACCACCAGCAGCGTGCGACCCTGGCTGCGCAGACGATCGAGGAGGTCGAACACGAGGTCGACGATGGTGGGGGCGAGGCCCAGCGTCGGTTCATCCAGCAGCAACAGCTTGGGGTCGCACATCAACGCCCGAGCGACTGCCAGCTGCTGGGCCTCCCCGCCGGACAGGAAGCCGGCGGATGTGGACCACTTGGCGCGCAGCACAGGAAACAGCTCGGCCATCTCCTCGGTGCGCTGGCGCCGGTCGGCGGCTTTCAGCGTGGCGCCGCCGAGGCGCAGGTTCTCCTCGACCGTGAGGTCCTTGAAGATCCGCCGGTGCTCCGGCACCAGCGCCAGGCCGGCGCGCACCAGGGTGGCGGGCTCGGCGCCGGTGATGTCGGCGCCGTTGAACTGCACCCTGCCTGCCGCCGGCCGCAGCAGCCCGGCGACCGTGTTCAGCAGGGTGGTCTTGCCGGCCCCGTTGGGGCCGACCAGCGCCACCACCTCGCCGGCGCGTACCGAGAGGGACACGCCATGGAGGGCCGTGATGGCCCCGTAGCGGGTGGTGAGCTGGTCGACCTCCAACATGGGTGGTGTCGGTGCTCGGCTCAGCCGGCGATGAACTCGGGGCGCATCATCTCCACGAGGACGGGGGCGCCTCCCTCGACGGTGAGGATGGCGACGTCCTTCTCCGGCACGCCACCGGTGCCCGCGAACGTGACCGTGCCGGTGGTGACCGGCTGGTTCACCAGGCCGTCGATGGCGGCGGTGAGCGCCGCACCGTCCAGCGAGCACGCGCTGGTGGCGGCGGCGGCGATGATCTGCACCGCGTCGGCGGAAAGCGCACCGAAGCTGATGGTCTCGATGCTGGCGCCGGCCGCTGCGGCCTCGTCGAGGAAGGCCTGCACGCCGTTGCTGTCCGCCGGGAAGGTGTGAGCTGCGAAGAACACACCGTTGGCGACCTCACCGGCGCTCCAGACGACCGTGGCGTCGAAGGCGTCCGCACCCATGACCACGATGTCGCCGAGGCCGGCGGCGTCGAGCTGCTCCATGAGCGTCTGGATCTGCGGCATCACCATCGCCGTGTACAGCACGTGCGGGGCCTCGTCGAGGTCGGCAATCTCGTTCACCTGCGTGGAGAAGTCGGCGTCGGCCAGGCTGAAGGCGTAATCGTCGATCATCGTGCCGCCGCCGTTCTCGAACGCCTCGGCGAAGTACTCCGGGTTCCCCGAGAAGTACACGTCGTCGGTGCTGCTGAGGGTGACGGCCGTGGTGTGGCCCTGCGCCAGCGCGAACTCAGCCATGGCCGAGGACTGCACCGGGTCGCTGAAGCTGGTGAGGAACGCGCCGCGGGACGGGTCCGCGAGGGCGGGGTCGGTGGCCGCCATGAAGACGATCGGCACCTGGCCGTTCACGGTGTCGAGCAGCGGGGCGCCCGTGTTGGCGAACGGGGGCCCGATGATCGCGTGCACACCGTCGTCCAGCAGTTCCTGCGCCGCCCGCTGGGTGGCGGCAGGGTCGCCCTGGATGTCCTTGATGACGTACTCGACCTGCTGGCCACCGACGCCGCCGGCAGCGTTGAGCATGTCCACCATGACCTGGGCTGCGGCCGAGCCGGGCTGATCCGAGAACGCGCCGAGCTCGCCGAGGTCGGCGGCGAAGCCGATCTTCAGCGGCTCGTCGAGCGCGCAGTCGCCCGGGGCGGCCGTGGTGTCGCTGCCCGGGGCATCGGTGGCATCGGGTGCGTCCGTGCCGTCCGGTGCCTCGGTGGTCTGGCCACCGGTGGACTTCTCGTCGTCGCTGCAGGCGCCGGCAACCAGTGCCAATGAGACGACGACAGCCGGAATGATCCGCTTCTTCATGATCCCCTACCTTCTCCCCCTGGGGCGCCGCCGCGGCGGCGTGGACATGTGAAGCCGGGATCGTAGTCCAGAAAAATGCTTTGGGGGCAAACGATCCGTCACGAGGGGTTTGCTATCGTGCGCGGCCTATGGGGAACCGACGAGTACGTGTGATGTGGAGTGATCTGAACGGGTTGTCGCACGGGCGGTACGTGCCCGAGCGCCGGAGCACCGAGCACGGTCACCACGCCGTCACCACGCTGACGATGAGCATCAAGCGCGAGATCCTGCAGGTGGACGGTTTCGGGGCCGATGTCGGCTTCGCCGACCTCACCACGGTGCCGCTTCCCGAGACCCGGCGCCCGGGCTGGGAGCCCGACACCGACGTGATGATCGCCGACCTCGAGTTCGAGCACGCCCCGCTCTCCATCTCGCCGCGGGCGGCGCTGAAGCGCGCGGTGGACGCATGGAGGGCGCTCGGCTACGAGCCCCTGCTCGGGTACGAGCTGGAGTTCTACGTGATGCAGCCCGACGACGCCGCGCCGGGCGGGTGCAGCCCGCTCGACCTGCCCGCGCACCGGGTGTACGGCGTGGGGCTGGGCGGCGACAACTCCGGGCTGACGTTCGAGCTGTTCGACGCCGTGGAGGCCAGCGAGCTGGACCTCGAAGGCATCATGGCCGAGTTCCACCCCGGCCAGATGGAGCTCAACCTGCGCTACGGCCACGCGCTGGACGCCGCCGACCGGGTGTTCATCGCCAAGGAACTCACCCGCGAGATCGCTGCCCGCAAGGGCTACACGATCACCTACATGGGCCGTCCGCACCCGGAGATGGTGGGCAGCGGGCTGCACATCAACTTCTCCCTCGTGCCGGTGGGTGGTGGGCGCAACTCGTTCGACGACCCGGCCGCGGACGACGGCCTGTCCTCGCTGGCCCGCCAATGCCTGGGCGGCTTGATCGCCCACCATGAGGCGCTGGCGCTGATGAGCGCCCCGACTGTGAACTCCTACAAGCGGCTGATCCCCGGCATCCTGGCCGGCTACTGGGCCAACTGGGGCCTGGACAACCGCATCAGCACCTACCGCGTGCCGTGCGAGCGAGGCGCGGCCACCCGCATCGAGAACCGCATGCCGTGCGGTACCGCGAACCCGTACCTTGCCGCGGCTGCGATGCTCAACGCCGCCCTGCTCGGCGTGGTGGACGGGATGGACTGCGGTGCCCCGCAGGTGGGCGACGGGGACACCGAACCGAACACCGACCGCCACATCCCGCACACCCTGCCCGAAGCCATCGACGCGTTCGAAGCGGACACCGTGCTCTGCGAGGCCATGGGCGCGGACCTCGTGCGGGCCTACCTCACCATCCGCCGCGACGAGGTGGCGCGCTGGGAGGCCAGCGGCAACGAATGGTCGGTGGAGGACGTCACCGCCTGGGAGCTCAACGAGTACCTCCCGTTCTACTGACATCAA
>JBPOIX010000314.1:0-10028 GCA_052034175.1 Actinomycetota bacterium | reverse complement strand
GCACCTCCTCGGTGAGGTAGGGGTTGACGGGCCTACCGACGCCCGCCTGCCAGCGACCCTAGCCCGAGCCCCCCACCGCCCCGAGTGAATTGTCCGTGTCGCGAGGGCCGTTCCCGGGCGCCCGGCCGCCTCGCGCCCTGGTCGGCCCGCCGCGGCGCCGCCCAGCCCGCCGCGACCCGGTTCTGTGAAGCCACAGTTCGCTACGTCGCCATCTGTGTGCACACATTTGCGACCACAACGATGTGCGGGACTGAGGTCCGCGCCTGCTTCAAGCGGCGGCGGCGCGATCGAGAGACCTGACCCGAGCGAGGAGAATGGCGGAGGTGGACGGGAATCGAACCCGCCGGGCAGGGATCGCCTGCCCCAACCGCTTTGAAGGCGGCGGTGCCCACCAGGTGCACGGACACCTCCGCCGGGCACCCTATCCGCTGCGCGGTAGGCTGGGCCGATGAAGCGTCTCGTGCTCCTGCTCGCCGTGGTCGGCCTGGTGGCCGTGATCCTCAAGAAGGTGAAGGCCTCCTGACCACCGGCCTGTTCTGCTCCGCCGCTGCGGCGGAGCGTTACGGCCAGGCGTGGGTGGCCGCACATCCGGGTCTGCAGATCCTGCCGATGCCCGGTGCGGCGCGGCTCACGGAGGAGCAGATCGCCGCCATCGACATCGCGGTGTTCAGCAACGATCTCGTCACCAGCGGTCAGGCCCGCGCGTTCTTCGGCGTGGTGTTGCGCGCCCCGTCACTGCGCTGGCTGCACGCGTTCGCGGCCGGGCTCGACGACCCCGTGTTCGACGCCTTGGCCGACCGCGGTGTGGCCCTCACCCACTCGGCCGGCGCTTCCGCCACCCCGATCGCGCACACGGTGATGATGCACCTCGTCGCCCTCTGCCGGCACGCACGCCCGCTGGCGGTGGCACAGAGCGAGCAGCGCTGGGCCCGCCCGCCCGACGGCAACCTGGACGTCGAAGGCCGCACGCTGGGGGTGGTGGGCCTGGGCAGCATCGGCGCCGAAGTGGCGCGCCTGGCCGGGCACTTCGGCATGCACATCATCGGCGTGCGCCGCCACCCGGACGGCAGCGAGCCGTGCGAGACCTGGCCGGTGGGCAGGCTGCCCGAACTGCTGCCCCGCCTCGACGACCTGGTGCTGACCGCGCCGCTCACCGCCGCCACACGCGGCATGATCGGCGCCGCGGAACTGGCCCTGCTGCCCGCGGGCGCGCATGTCGTGAACGTCGGCCGCGGCGAGTTGGTCGACGAAGCGGCGCTGGCCGCGGCACTGGCGACCGGTCATCTTGGCGGAGCGGCACTGGACGTGTTCGCCACCGAACCGCTGCCTGCGGACAGCCCGCTGTGGGCGTTGCCGAACGTGATCATCACCCCGCACTCCGCCGCCGGCACCCCACTCGGCAGCGACCGCGCTGCCGCCGTGTGCACGGCCAACCTGGCCCGCTGGGCCCGGGGCGAGCCGTTGCAGAACCTGCGCTGGTGAACCCGAGGTGAACAGCGAGTGAGCGTTGGCAGGCCACGGCAAGGCCGGCGGACGACACCGGTACAGTCAGCCGCGTGAGCGCGCAGGCAGAGACCGAGATCGAGCTCAAGCTCCACGTCCCGGCCGCCCGCGTGCCGGCGGTGGAGAAGGCGCTGCAGGACCGCACCCGATCCAAGATGGTGCACCTGCAGGCCGCCTACTTCGACACCCCTGCGCGGGACATCGCGGCCGCCGGCCTGGCATGGCGGGTGCGCCGCGAAGGCAACCGGTGGGTGCAGACGCTGAAGGGGCATCTCCCCGAGAGCGACGGGCTGGAGCGCGCCGAACACAATGTGGTGCAGCACGGCCGGGCCTGGCCGAAGCCGGACGCTGCCGTGTTCGCCGGCACCCCCGCGGGGGACCAGTTGGCGACCGTGCTGGCCACCCTGGCCGAGCGCGGCAGCCCTGCACCGGCGGAACGCTTCCGGACAGACATCCAGCGCATGGAGCGGGTTCAGAAGGTGGCCGGCGGCAGTGTCGCCTTCGCCTTCGACCGCGGCACCATCCGCGCGCCGGGCGGGCGCAGCACCGAGGTCTGCGAGCTGGAGATCGAGCTCGTCAGTGGTTCCTCCGCGGCCGTCATCGCCACGGCCCGCAAGTGGGTCCAGCGGCACGGCCTGTGGATCGATGTGGTGAACAAGGCGCTGCGCGGCTCGCTCGTCGCCGATGGGCTCACCGTGGCACCCGTCGCCAAGGGAGTGAAGCCGAAACTGCACGCTGCCATGAGCGCGGACGAGATGTTGCGGGCCATCACCAGCACGTGCCTCGGCCAGATCCTGCGCAACACCAGCGCCCTCGCCAACGACCTGGCCGAACCGCAACACGTGCACCTGGCCCGGGTTGGCATGCGCAAGCTGAGGTCCGTGTTGCGCGAGCTCGGCCACCTCAGCCCGGCCGTGCAGCCGGAGTGGGCCGACCGTCTCGGTGAGTTCTTCGCCCGCCTCGGCGCTGCCCGCGATCGTGATGTGCTGGCCGACCTGCTGCCCACCATCGTGGCCGCAGGTGGCCCCGAGTTCACCCTGCCAGTCGCCGCCGCGACGGACGCCGGCGACGTGGCCCGCGACCCCGCCTTCACCCTTCTCGTGCTCGACCTGATGGCGTACGCCCACGGTGCACCCCTGGCGGCGCAGGAGGGCGACCTCCCCGTGCGCGACCTGGTGGCCGCCGAACTCCGCCGCCTCCACCGCCACACCCTGCGCGGCCACGCCGAGTTCGCCGGCCTCGAGGAAGAGGCCCAGCACTCGGTGCGCAAGGAGCTCAAGCGCCTGCGTTACGTGGCCGAGCTGACCGCCGGGCTGTTCCCGCGCAAGCAGGTGGCCGCGTACGTGAAGGCGCTGGCCCCGGCGCAGGATGCGCTCGGCGCGCTGAACGACCTGGTGGTAGCCCGGGACACCCTGGCTGCGCACGCCGCCGCGGGCACGCCCGAGGCGTGGTTCGGCGCCGGCTGGGCCGCGGCGCAGATCCCCCGCGCCGCGAGGGCGTGCGTGCGCCCGCTGGCCGCCGCGTCCGCGGCACCGCGCTACTGGCGCTCCACGCGCTGACGGCCTCGGCCACGCCGGCCGAACCCGATCATCGTCGGCAACTGCGAATAAATTCGTTGCTATGGTGATAACTACGACTCTAAGCTGAGTTGATGAAGCGCCCTCTCCTCGTGTCTCGCCCAGCACAGGGTGCCATCACAGTCCTCGGTCAGCGCATCGCGATGGCCCGGCGCGAGCGCCGCTGGACCGCAGCCGACCTCGCCCAACGCGCCCACATCTCCCTCGACACCCTTCGCAAGATCGAACGCGGCGAAGCAACCGTGATGATCGGCTCCTACTTCGAAGTCGCCACACTCGTCGGCGTCGAGTTGTGGGAGGCGGACGCTGACGCCGTCGAGCGCTACAAGGCCCGCTTCCGCGACCGCCTCGCACTCCTGCCGGCGCGAGTGCGCCCCGCGCTCGACGAGCAGGGAAGCCGCTGATGGCGGCCATCATGCATGTCTGGGTTTGGCTCCCCGGAGACCGCACACCGACCCTGGCCGGGCAGGTCCACGAACAGGGCGGGGAGACCACCTTCGCCTACGACGCCGGCTACCTGGGCAACCCTGCGGCCGTCGCGCTGTACACCGAACTGCCGATGGTCCACGGCGTGCAACGGCCCGCGGCAGGGCTTTCGGTTGCCGGCTGCCTCAACGACACCTGGCCAGACGGCTGGTCCAGAGTGGTCATCGAACGCCGCCGTCTGGACGCCGGCCGGAGCACCAGCAGCCTCCACCCGTTCGACTACTTGCGCGACTCCGGCAGCGACCGCACCGGAGCGCTCGACTACACCGACACGCCGGAGTGGACACCCCGGGGGGAGGCGCATGCCACCCTCGACCAACTGCAGTCCGCTGCCGAGCTCATCGAGACCGGCGAACGGATCGACCCCGAGCTGGCCGCAGCGCTCGCCCAGGCCACCGCCTCCGGAGGGATGCGGCCCAAAGCGCTGATCAGCGGCCGCGAGCGGCACTACATCGCCAAACTGTCGTCGCGCTCCGACCATCGGCCGGTTACCAACCTTGAAGCGGTCGCCATGGACCTCGCCGGACGCGTCGGCATCAAGGTCGCCCCATCAACCCTGGCCCGCGCCGCTGGCCGCGACATCCTGCTCGTCGAGCGCTTCGACCGCACTGCCGGCGGCAGCCGCCTGATGGTCGTGTCCGCGGCGACGATCCTCGGCCTCGACCCCTACCTCGGCGCCCGCTACGCCACCTACCACGACCTGGCGGACTTCCTGCGGGCCAACTCCGTCAACGCCGGCGACGCCAAGGAACTGTTCGCCCGCATCACGTTCAACGTCATCGTCGGCAACACCGACGATCATGCCCGCAATCACGCAGCCATCTGGGACGGGCATCACCTCCACCTCGCCCCAGCCTTCGACATCTGCCCGCAGGTGCGCTCCGGCGGTGAAACGCAGCAGGCGATGGACATCGGCCGGGACGGCTTCAAGGCCGCGAATCTTGCGGGATGCGTCGCCCGCGCCGCCGACTACGGGCTCGACCGGCGTGAAGCACTCGAACTCGTCGACCACCAGATCCAGGTCGTGCGCGACGAGTGGAGCGCCGCGGCTGACCAGGCACGGCTCAACGCCGCCGAACAGCGGGCCGCATGGGGCGGCCCGATCCTCCACGAATCCATCCTCTACGGCTGGAACGAGGCACGCCCGCGCATGGCCCGCCCGCCGGCATCACCCCCGCCAACACGACCCGCCGGGTGACGGCCTCGGCCACGCCGCGCGCGAGTCGCGGGTTGGCGTGGGGCGGCACGGTCGATATGTTCCGCTTCGACTTCCCCCTGTCACTGCAACCCTGAACCCACAGGGGGTTTCGTCATGCTCGTCTGCTGGTCCGTCAAGGGCGGAAGCGGCACTTCGGTCGTCGCTGCCAGCCTCGGCGTGCTCTTCGCACGCACCCGTCCCACCCTCCTCGTCGACCTCGATGGCGACCTCCCGGGCGTCCTCGGCAGCGTGCCCGAGCCCACCGGCCCCGGCGTCCACGAATGGCTGGCGTCGCCGACCGCGGATGCCGCGGCGCTGCACCGGCTGACCGTGCCGGTGAACCCGACGCTGCACCTCCTACCAGCCGGCGCGGCGGCGGCTGCCACGCGCGCCGTCATCAGTGCGGGCGGCGCGCCCCTCGCCGCGGCCGGCCGGGTCGGCCCTGTCGGCTACGTCGGCCCGGTTGGCCAGGTCGGCCAGGTCGGCCGGGCGGCACCGGAGGCGTGGCAGCGGTTGGCCGCCGTGCTGCACGGCATCGACCTCGACGTGGTGGTGGATGCCGGCCTCGGTGCACCGCCGGCTGCGCTTCTTCCCGGCAGCACCTCCCTGCTGGTCACCCGCGCCTGCTACCTCAGCCTGCGCCGCGCCGCCCACGCGGGCACCGTGCCCGATGGGGTGGTGTTCGTGCGCGAGCCGGGCAGGTCGCTCGGGCGACGGGACATCGAGCACGCCGTGAAGGCACCCGTCGTGGCCGAGGTGGAGTGGGACCCTGCCATCGCCCGCTCGGTGGACGCCGGGCTGCTGGCCGGCCGTCTTCCCGCGTCGCTGGGCCACGGCCTGCGCCGAGCCGCGTGAGGCGGGCACGATGAACGCTCACACCCGCACGCCCGCGCCCGGGCCAACCCCCACCACGGCCTGCGCCACGTTTCCCCAGCCCGATCTGGTGGCCGAGACCGGGCCGCTCGGTGGTCTGCAACGCTGGCTCGACGACCCCGCGGTCACCGAGGTGATCGTCAACGCCGGCACCGAGGTGTGGGTGGACCGCGCCGGCCGGCTCGAACCGGTGGGCCGCATCCGCCCGGCCACGCTGGCCACGATCGTGGAACACCTGCTGGCACCCACCGGTCGGCGCCTCGACCGGGCCCAGCCGATGGCGGACGCCCGCCTCCCGGACGGGTCGCGGGTGTGTGCCGTCATCCCACCGGTGGCGGTAGACGGGGGGTGCCTCACGATCCGCCGTTTCGCCGCCGCACCGATCCCGCTGGAGCGGTTCACCACACCCGAGGTCGTGGCGCTGCTCCGCCGGCTGGTGGCGCAGCGGGCGAACATCGTGGTCAGCGGGGCCACGTCCTCCGGCAAGACCACCCTGCTCGGGGCGCTGGCCGCCACCGTGCCGCCGGACGAACGGATCGTCACCCTGGAGGACACCGCCGAACTGCGCCTGCCGCACCCGCACGTGCTGCGGCTGGAGGCGCGGGCCGCCACCCCGGACGGGGTGGGCGAGGTGACCCTGGCCGACCTCCTCCGCACGGCCCTGAGGTTGCGGCCGGACCGCCTGGTGGTGGGCGAGATCCGCGGCGCCGAGGCCGTACACCTGCTGCACGCGCTGAACACCGGGCACGACGGTTCGCTGGCCACCGTGCACGCCAACGGCGCCGCGGACGCCATGGCCCGGCTGGCGTCGCTGGTGCTGCAATCCACCCCGAACTGGCCGCTGGCCGCGGTGCACGACGAGGTGGCGCGCGGGATCGACGCCGTGGTGCACCTGGCCCGCCTGCCGGACGGGCGCCGCGTGGTGGCCGAAGTGGCCGAGGTGTCGACCGCGGATGGGCGGCTGGCCGTGCGGCCGCTGGCCGACCTGGCCCGCGTGGTGCCGCTTCCCGCGCGGAGCGACCGATGAACGCGGCGAACATGGCGGCGGACACGGCGGCGCTCTCGGCCGCGCTGCTGGTGGCACTGGTGGCGGCCCGGTGTCGCCCCGGAGGCGCCCGCGGACGCGTGCGCGGGCAGCGTGCGCCCCTGGCTTGCCGGCTGGGCCGACGGGTGCGCCCGCTGCTGCCCATGCGCGGGAAGCGCCCGCCCATTCCCACAGCGGGCGAGTGGGCCACGGTGCTCGATGCGGCCGCGGCGGAGGTCCGCTCAGGGGTGTCGCTGACCACGGCCTGGCAGGAAGCCCAACGTCGCCACCCGTGCGTCGGCACGGTGATCGGTGCGGGTCATCGCGCCGGAACCGGGGTGCGCGGCGGGGTTGGGGCGCGCGGCCCGGGGACGCCCGGCGTAAAGCGAAGGCCCGTGGTGGTCCCCGCTGACGAGGCGGTCGTGGTGCAGGTGCTCGGCGCCGCGGCCGAGTTGGGCGGCCCGGTGGCAGCCACGCTGGACGCCGGCGCGTCGCTGCTGCGCGAACGGGTCGCGGCGCGGGAGGAAGCGCTGGCACACAGCGCCCAGGCACGGCTGAGCGCCCGCGTGCTCACCGCGGTGCCAGTGGCGTTCGCCGCGTGGAGCGCCGTTGGCAGCGGCTCGTTCCGGGCCGCGGTGCTCACCCCGGCCGGCACGGCCGCAGTGGCCCTCGGCGGTGCGCTCAACCTCGCCGGCTGGTGGTGGATGCGCCGGGTCGTTGCCCGGGTAGCCGCATGATCGCCGCCTTCACGTCCATCGCCGCCTTCGCCTCCTTCACCGCTCTCGCGGCGCTGGGTGTGGCCGCCGTGGCGCTGCGGCCCCACCCCGCCCGCCCGGTGCCGGCCTCGCCAGCCTCGCCATCGTCTGGCCCTGCGACCGCCGACCCGAGGCGGGGTGGCCGCGCAGGCCGGCGGCACAGGGCGGCGGTGGCAGCCGCATACCCGGATGCGCTGGAGTTGGTGGTGTTGTGCGTTCGCGCCGGCCACCTCCCGGCCGCTGCGGTGCGTGCCGCGCTGCCCCATCTGGCGCCGGCGGTGGCCGCTGGCTTCGCCGCAGTGGTGGCCAGGGTGGAGGCCGGCGACCGCTTCGCCGATGCCCTGGCCGAACTCCCCCGCCATCTCGGCTCGATGGCCCAGCCCCTGGCGGATTCGTTCGCCGCGGCGGAGCGCTACGGCCTGCCCCTGGCGCCGATCGTGGAGCGGCTGGCTGGGGAAGCCCGCCAGCAGCGTCGGCGGCGCACGGAGGCACTTGCCCGCCAGCTGCCGGTGCGCCTGGCCACGCCGTTGGTGCTCTGCACCCTGCCGTCGTTCGTGCTCCTGGCCGTGGTGCCCCTGCTGCTCGCCGCGCTGCGGACCCTCACCCGCTGACCGGCCCGCCGACCCGCCCGCCGACCGGCCCCTCACCGTCTGATATCAGTCATGGAAGAGAGATAGCATGCCGCTCGTGCGTCAACTCCTGCTTCGTGTGCCCGACGAGCTTCACGCCCAACTGGCCTCCCGCGCCGGCGAGCGGGGGGAGAGCGTCAACTCGCTGGCCACCCGCGTGCTGGCCGCCGCGCTCGTCGCGGGGCCCGGCCCTTCGCCTGCGGAAACGGCCACGGATGCCACGGTGGCGGTGCGGGCCCGCGCCGCTGCACTGGGCCTGTTGGTGGAACGGCCGGAGGTGGCGGCCCCGCCCACACATTCGACCGTGACGGCGCTGTTCGCCGGGCTGCGGGCGACGGCGGACGAACTGCTCGATGAGCAGCGGGACCCGATGTGAAGCTGGTCTACGTCGACTCCTCTGTCATCGTGCGCCGGTATCTGCCGACCGACGCGGGGCACGCAGCCGCGGTGGCTCTCTTCACGAACAGCGACGCCAGCACCGTCCGCATCACCAGTCCTCTGTCCCGCATTGAGGTCTCGGGGGCACTGGTGCGCGCCGCCCGGCATGCCGGTGTCGAGCCTGGGCCCGTCCTCGCCCGCTTCGATGCGGACGTCGCGGCCGCAAACCCCTTGGTGGTGCAGCCCGACGCCGCGGTCGTCGATGCCGACGCGCTGGGCCTCGTGCGCGCCCACGGCTTGCGAGCGCTCGACGCCCTGCACATCGCCAGCGCGCGAACACTGCTGGCCGCGCTTGCCGACCCCTCGGACAGCACAGCCTTCGCCACCGGCGACCAACACCAGGCGACGGCCGCCGCCGCTGAGGGCCTGGAATCCGCCTGAGCCCTCGGAGGGCTACACCACGCGAACTTCGGGTCCAGCCTGAGGTTGCTCTCGGCGATGCTGGCGCCCGACGTTGCCGGCATCAACGCAGTGGACTCGTCACCGTGCTCGGAGATCACGCTGCCACCGCTCGAACGTGGCAAGGAGCGCTTGATACTCATCGTCCGCGAGGTTCGGGTACTCGTCGTCGCGATCGTAGGTTGACAAGTGCAGCTCCGCCGGCAAGCGCAAAGCCGCGAGCCTCGGACACCGCGAGGACGATGGTCGCCGTCCTCAGCTGGAGCTCAGATAACGGCACCGCGCCGGGCCTCCACCCACTCATCCCACGCTGCATGAACGGCCGGCGAGAGCCACAGCTCATCCCACACATCGAGCAACAGCCCGAGGTTGAGATGGTCGAGCACGTCGCGCGCCGAACCCTCTGTCAGGACAGTCTGGTACATGCTGCGCAGCCGTGACCGCTTGGACAGGTCGAATCGGTTGTTGTCGTCGCTCCAGTAGAGGTGGAACGGCAACTCGACGACGCCCACGGTGGGCCCTGTGTGCACGCACCAGTTCGGCGGCGGCGTGCTCGATCGCCATCGGCTTGTCGGCAGATGGGATTCCAACTCTTCAGCGAGGAGACTCGAGGCGCCCGCTGGCTGCGGTGCTGGGGCGCGGCTCCGCGCCGTCACAAGCCCATCGAGCCTCATGCCCGCTCGAAGCGACCTCGCATCGCCATCCAGACCGACCATGGTGGAGGCAAGGTCGAGAAGCGGGCCGTCGAGAAGCTGCTTCCATTTCCCCACGGCGAGCGACTCGGCGGCACCACCGCCCCGGATGCGAGCGCCGAGTTGGGACCGCAATGCCTCCACCGCCTCGTCGGGCTCGGCGAGCAACTGGTCGAGAGCAGTTCGATGGACGAGCCACAAGTCGCGATCGATCTGCTGCCACTCCGCGCTCCTCCGCCGAAACCCTCGGTCCGCGCGGGCGGCTAGGCGGCAGAGGTCGCACGGAACCTCCCCATGCCGCACATGGCGCTTGTGCGCCGCGAGTGTTCCGCATGGTGCCGAGGCCGGGCGGCCCCGCACACCCGTACGCGCTCCACGGCGAGCACGCCACTGGCGCTGAGCATCGGCGGTCGACATGGGGTCATGCTGCCGCCGGGAGCGGCCAGTTGTCAAC
>JBPOIX010000271.1:0-29008 GCA_052034175.1 Actinomycetota bacterium | reverse complement strand
TGCGGTCGCGCTGGATCTCGGCCAGCAGGATGCCGTCCGTCATCACCCGCACCATCGTGTCCTCGCCGATGCGGTCGGTGAAGCGCACCGAGTAGCCGACCGTCGCGCCGAGCTCGGTCCCCAGCTCTTCGGCCACTCGTTCGGCGATCGTGCGCGCCGCCACCCGCCGCGGCTGGGTGTGGCCGATGAGCCCGGTGACGCCGCGGCCGAGGGCCAGGCACAGCTTCGGCAGCTGGGTGCTCTTGCCCGAGCCGGTCTCGCCGGCGACGATCACCACCTGGTGGTCGCGGATGGCTTCCAGCAGGTCGTCGCGTCGCTCCGCGAGTGGCAAGCCCTCCGGGCAGGCGAGGGCATCCCGGGCGCGCAGGGAGGCCAGAGTGTCGGCGCGGCGCTGCTGCGCCTCGGTGAGGGTGACGGTGGCGTCGATGTCGGCGTCCATGACCGCCTGCCAGCATGGCAGCGGACGAGCCGAGTGGCACCTGATTTCCGCATGCTCACGCCACGTGGGACCATGGTTCCGTGCGTCACGCCCTTCGTCTGGCCCCCACCGCGCTTGCCGCCGCTGTCGCCGCCCTCGCCCTGGTGGCGGCGTGCGGCGCAGGAAGCACCCGCGACCCGAACGCCACCACCACCTCTGCCGGGGAACCGACCGGGGCGGATCTCGCCCGCCAATACGGCTGCGCGGCGTGCCACGGGCCGAACGGCGAAGGGGGCACCGGGCCGGCGTGGATTGGTCTGTTCGGCTCCGAGGTCGAGTTGAAGGATGGCAGCGTCGTGGTGGCGGACGAGGCCTACCTGCGCCGCTCGATCGTCGACCCCAACGCCGAGATCCCGGCCAACGTGGTGCTGCCGATGCCGGTGAACGGCCAGCTGACACCGGAGGCCATCGACGCCCTGGTGGAGTACATCAAGAGCCTCGCCGGCTGAGCCCCACCTCGGCCACGCGGGCCGCCAACGCCGGCGGCAGGGTGGCGTCCGCGTCGCGCCAGGTGCCCAGCGCACTGGTGGCACCCACCAGTGACGCGTACAGGGGCGGGCAGGTGGGGCAGTGGGCGAGGTGGGCCTCCAGCGTGGCCCGCTGCGCGGTGTCCAGCGCCCCGTCGAGGTAGTCGCCCACCTGCACGCGGGCATCCCAGCAGCGCATCGGAACTCCTTTCGTCACCGTGCGGCGGTTGGCCGCGTCGGCGAGGGCAGTGATCAACAGCATCCGCCCGCGATGGACGCGCTGTTTGGCGTTGTCCACGGAGATGCCGAGCCGGTCGGCGATCTCGGCGTGTGTCCACGCCAGCGAGTCGTGCAGCACCACCGCACTGCGGTAGGTGAAAGGCAGGCGCAACAGGGCGTCCTGCATGGCTTCGGTGTCGGCCACCTGGGCGGCCACCTCGGCCGGGTCGACGGAGTAGTGGTCGTCACGCCAGCGGGTCTCGACGTCGTCCACCAGCAGCTCGCGCTGGCCGCGACGGGCGCGGTCCATCGCCAGGTTCCACAGGATCCGGTGCAGCCACGTCTTCGGGCTGGCCTCGCCGCGGAACCCGGCCCGCGCCTGCACCGCCCGGGTGAGGGCCTCCTGCACCAGGTCTTCCGCCTCGGCGCGGGTGGCGCACACACGCCGGGCGGCACGGAAGAGGTCCGGGGTGAGCTCGCTCACCAGCCGGCCCAGTTCCTCCAGGCTCAGCCCTTGGTCGGCTTGACCTTGCACGTGCTCAGCCCGAACGGGAGGTAGAGGGGGCACGAGCCGACGGCGCTGGTGAGCAGCATGATGGCCGCCAGCGCGAAGAAGATGATGCCCAGGACTTCGCCCGGCCCGACGACGATGGCCAGGATGACCAGCAGTGGGGCGACGACGAAGGCGCGGATCTTGCGATCGAGCGGGCCCATGTTGACCTTCATGTTCAGTTCTCCTTTTGCAGTCCGCCCATGCGGGCGTCTTCACTGCTGCATTGACGTATGAGCACGGCAAAGGGTGACACGACGGCGAAGGGTTTCTCGCATGGGGGCGGGGTGCTCTTCCTGCACGCCCACCCGGACGACGAGGCCATCTTCACCGGTGGCACCCTGTGCCGCCTGGCCGACGCCGGCGTGCCGACCACGGTGGTGTTCGCCACCGACGGTGCCCCGAGCCGTGCACACCCGCTGGCGGCGGTCCGCAGGGCCGAAGCGGTGGCGGCGTGCGCCCTGCTCGGTGTGGGCCGCACCGAGTTCCTCGGCTACGGGGACTCCGGCCTGTACGGCGAATCCGGTGCGGCCGAGGCCCTGTGCGCCGCGCCGCTGGTGGATGTGGCCTCTCGCGTTGCCGCGCTGGTGCAGGCCAGCGGCGCCGCCGCCGTGGTGACGTACGACGAGGGTGGGATCTACGGCCACCCGGACCATCTGGTGGTGCACCGGGTCGGAGAGTGGCTGCGGGCCGAGGGCTCGGTTCCCACCGTCTACGAGGCCACCGTGGACCGCGAGTACCTGCACTTCGTCGAGACCCACCTGGTCGGCCACGCGGTGAACTCACTCCTCGGGATGGAAGTGTCCGCCCTGAACACTGCGCCTTTGGGCGTGCCGACCGTGGAGGTCTCGCTGACCGTGGACGTGCGGGCCCAGGACGCGACGAAGCGGGCGGCGATGGCCGTGCACGAGAGCCAGATTTCGTCTGACTCTGAGGCACTGACCATGCCGCCCGCCACGTTTGTCGGCGTCTATGGATTCGAGTGGTTCGTGCGCCGCGGGCCCGCAGGGCCGCTGGACCGACTCGCCTACTGACGGGCGTCGTGAGCGTTCCGGAGTGCGGGGCACCCCGGAGCGCACACGAGCCGGATCAGGCTTCGGCCGGGACCAGCACGCCACCCATCACATGGATGACGCCGTTGGTGGCCTGCACGTTGCCGACGGCCACGGGCACACCGTTGATGCTGACCGTGCCCTGATCGTCGATGGTGACGGTGAGGGTGAGGCCGGCAGCCGTCTCCAGCACCTGGCCATCGGTGAGCTGATCGAGGTTGAACTTGCCGGGCACCACGTGGAACAGCAGGATGTTGTCCAGGCCGTACTGGCCGACCAGGCTGTTCAGCGTGGCCTCAGGCACGGCGGCGAACGCCGAGTCCATCGGGGCGAACACCGTGAACGGGCCTTCGCTCTTCAGCGTCTCCACCAGTTCGGCCTGCACCACGAGGTCCACCAGGGTGGCGAAGCAGCAGTCGAAGGTGATGGCGGTGTCGGCGATGTCGCCCACGGGCGGCACGAGCACGTCGCTCATGACGTACACCCAGCCGTTCGAAGCCTTCACGCCGGCGCCGATGGGCGCACCGTTGATGTACTTCTGCTCGCCGACCACGGTGACGGTGAGGGTGGTGCCGGCCACCGACGTGTACTCGCCGGCAACCAGGTCGTCAGGGGCGATCTGGCCGGCGATGACATGGTGGGTGAGGACCGTGGCCAGCAGGTCGGGCGTGCCGTCCTCGTTGGCGTCGAGGTCCTGGACCATGTGCAGCATCGGGTTCGGAATCTTGGCCATGGCCGCATCCGTGGGGGCGAACACGGTGAAACCGGGGTCGGTGCCACGCAGCGTTTCCACCAGGCCGGCGTCCACCACCATGCCCGCGAGCTGGGTGAAGACCTGGTTGGTGAGGGCGGTGGCCACGATGTCGCCGACGGGCAGGGCCACCGTGGTGGTGGGGCCGGCGACCGTGGTGTCGGTGCCACCTGTGGTGTCGCCCGGGGCCGCCGTGCCGTTCGACGCGACGGTGGTGGGGCTCACCGAGTCGTTGCTGTCGTCCGAGCAGGCTGCGGCGCCGAGTGCCACGAGGCTGACGAGGGCAAGAGCACGATGGGCACTCCTGCGGGTATGGGTCTGGTGCTGAAGCTTACGGATCACGAACACGTGGCCGACACTAGCGACTCTGTGGACAACGCAGGCAGGGGCAGGCGACCACACGCGCGCAGGACCAAAGTCCCTAGGCCGGTCGCAGTACGGTGCTTCGGATGGACGACCTGGAACGCGAGTACTCCCCGAGCTCACGTGCGGGCGGGTCGGCGGAGCCCCATGTGGCCCGCTACCGCCGCGAGAGCCAGCAGGCGGCGGCATCGTTGGGTGGGCGGGTGCTGCCGACGGCCGGCGGCTCGCTCGTCGTCCCGGCGGCTGCTGAAGGATCGCCTCTGCTGGTGTTCGTGCACGGCGGCTATTGGCAGCTGTTGAGCGCCGCGGCGTCCCTCTTCCTCGCAACGGGCCCGGTGGCCGAAGGGTGGTCGTTCGCCGCCATCGAGTACACGATTGCGCCGGAGGGCACCGTCGGGGCGATGGTCGACGAAGTCGGGGTGGAGCTCGCCGCCGTGGTTGGAATGGTGCCGCAGCCCTCCATGGTCGTGGTCGTCGGCCACTCCGCGGGGGCGCACCTGGCGGCGATGGCGGCCCTGGTGCGACCGGCCCGTGTCCGTGTCGATCGCGTCGTCCTGGTGAGTGGTGTGTACGACCTGCGGCCGCTGCTGGCCACTTCCGTCAACGATCCGCTCGGCCTGGACGCCGCGACGGCGGCAGCGCTCAGCCCGCAGCTCCTCCCCGTCACCGGCGGGCCGGACGTGGTGGTGGCCTGGGGCGACGACGACACGGATGCCTTCCGCGCCCAGAGCCGCGCCTACGCCGAACATCTGCGTGCCGCGGGCGCTGCGGTGACGGAGCTGGAGTGCGTGGCGCGCCACCACTTCGACGTCATCGACGACGTCGCCCGCCGCCGCACCCGCCTCGGCGAGCTCACCCTGGCCCCGCTCAGCCCCTGACGACGTACTGCTGCACCGGGCCGCCGGCCAACGGTGCCAGCTCGACGGCAATGCGGAAGCTGGCGCCCCGGCCGCGCACCTCTGCCGAACCGCTGGTGGCGGATGTCGGATGCACGGCCACCATTTCCAGGGTTCCGTGCCGTTCCCGGAGGGCCGCGGCCGCGGCGGCGCGCCGGGCGAAGGAGTCGTCCGATGCGACATTGTCGGCGAACAGGGCATGGGCGCGGGCGTCGCTCCAGGCGTTCAACAGGGCCACCAGCTCGTGGCAGCGAGCGTGCAGCAGCGGGGCGGCGACCACGCCGCGGCCGGGGGCTTCACCCTCCTCGTGCAGCACCGCCAGCATGCGCATGGTGAGCACGCTCATCGGCACATAGGTCGTGTTGCCGAGCGCGATGGCGCCGATGCCCTGGCCGGCGAGCCAGCGCATGTTGCTGCCGTAGCCGGGCAGGCCGCCGGCGTGGGCCACCACCGTGCCCAGTTCGGCGTCGTCGCGCAGGTTGAGCCCGAAGCCGTAGCCCGCCGGGCTGGTGCGGCCGGCCACGGTGGTCAACCCGATGTAGGTGTTGACCCGCTGCATCTCCCGGCGGCTGGCGGGGGAGAGGCCGATCCAGTCGGGGGCGTCCGGTCGGGTGACGGCGTCGTCGAACCAGGCCACCCAGCGGGCCAGGTCGGCCACGCAGCTCCACAGGCCACCCATCGGGGCCATCTCGCCGTCGCCGAGCAGGGGCGTGCCCTCCGGCTGCGACACCCCGTCCACCACGCGGTGAGGCCGAGCCCAGTCGTCGTGCGCCGGCTGGACCCAAGTGGTTTGGGTGAGCCCGAGCGGGCCCAGCAGGCGCTCGCGCACATGGTCCTGCACCGGCCGCCCGGTGGCCCGACGCACCACCCGGCCGATCATCGCGAAGCCGAGGTTGGAGTACTCGTAGGCGCTGCCGGGAAGGTGGGCGAAGGCCGGGCCGGCGGCGTAGATGCGGTCGATGGCAGCCTCGGTGATGTCCAGCTGACGGTCGGCCCACGGGTCGTCGGTGGCCAGGCCCGACGTCATCGACAGCAGGTGGCGCAGCGTGATCGGCGCCGAGCCTGGCGGGCCGGCCACCGCGGCCAGCTCGGGTGCGACGTCGGCCACCGGCCGGTCGAGCGCCAGCACGCCCTCGTCCCGAAGCCCGAGCACCGCTGCGGTGGTGAAGCTCTTGGTCATCGAGGCGATGCGGAACACCGTGTGCGGCGTGCCGCTGTGGGCGACCAGCTCGCCGTGGCGGACGACGCCCCACGACACGGCGGGGCAGTGGTGTTCGGCAGCACTGGCCGCGGCGAGGGCGGCAAGCCGCTCGACGGTGGTTGGCTTCACAGGGCGCCCGTGATGGCCGCGAACAGTTCGTCGTAGGTATGGGTCGGCGGGAACTGGGGGAACTGGGCGGCGATGGAGTCCGGTGCGTGGAACCAGAAGCCGGCGTGGGCGGCGCCGAGCATCGCGCTGTCGTTGAAGCTGTCGCCCGCGGCCACGACGCGGTAGTTGAGGCCGCGGAAGGCTTCGACGGCGTGGCGCTTCTGGTCCTGCTGGCGCAGGCGGTAGTCCACGATGCGGTCGTCCTCCACCACGAGTTGGTGGCAGAAGATCGCGGGCATGCCGAGGTGGCGCATCAGCGGCGCGGCGAACTGCTCGAAGGTGTCGCTGAGGATGATCACCTGGGTGCGGGCGCGCAGCGCGTCGAGGAAGTTGCGGGCGCCGGCCATCGGCTCCAACCCGGCGATCACGTCCGCGATCAGGCTCATCGTCAGCCCGTGCTCGGCGAGGAGGGCCAGGCGGCCCTTCATCAGCACGTCGTAGTCCGGCTCGTCGCGGGTGGTGCGGCGCAACTCGGGGATGCCAGTGCGCTCGGCGACGGCGATCCAGATCTCAGGAACCAGCACCCCCTCGAGGTCGAGGGTCACGATCGTCTGCTGGGGGGCGGCTGCGGCAGTCACGGTCGCCTATTCTTCCCGATCGCCGCACCGGTCGCGAAGAGGGGGACTCCTATGCCGATCAGCACCATGTCCAGCACGATGATGGACGACTACCAGCTCACCCTGTTGCCCGTGTTCAAGTACGGCCGCTAGGTGCACGCCAACAGCAAGATCATCACGTTCACCGGGGCCGAGGGCGACGCCGGCTACCAGACGGCCACGTTCGCCGAAGTGGCCGACCGGGCCGACCGCCTGGCCTCCGCCCTGAACCGGCTGGGCGTGCAACCCGGCGACAGGGTGGGCACGTTCCTGTGGAACAACCAGACGCACATGGAGGCCTACCTGGCCATTCCGTGCATGGGCGCCATCCTGCACACCCTGAACATCCGCCTGTTCCCCGAGCAGCTGGCGTACGTCATCAACCACGCCGAGGATCGCGTGATCATCGTCGACGCCTCGATCGCGCCACTTCTTGCACGGGTTCGAGATCAGCTCACCACGGTGCAGCACATCATCGTCAAGGGCCCGGGCGACGCCTCGTCGCTGGGTGCCTATTCCGGTGATGAGGGCCTGCTCGACTACGACGAGCTGCTGGCCGCCGAGCCGGGTGGCTACGACTACCCGGAGGTCACCGAGAACACCGGCGCGGCGATGTGCTACACGAGCGGCACCACCGGTAACCCGAAGGGCGTGATGTACAGCCATCGCAGCACGTACATGCACTCCTTCGCCGTCACCTCCACCGCCAACATCGCGCTTGCCGAGGGCGACCGCATGCTGGTGATCGTGCCGATGTTCCACGCCAACGCGTGGGGCACCCCGTACGCCGCGTGGATGATCGGCGCCGACCTCGTGTTCCCGCAGCAGTTCCTCCAGGCCGGCCCGCTGGCGCGGGTGATCAACGACACCAAGCCGACGCTCACGGGCGCCGTGCCCACCGTGCTCAACGACCTGCTGCACAACGCCCCGGACACCGACATGAGCAGCCTGCGCCTGGTGATGTGCGGCGGCTCCGCCGTGCCACGTGGCCTCATCGACGGCTACCGGGACACGTTCGGTGTGCCCGTGGTGCAGGGCTGGGGCATGACCGAGACGTCGCCCGTGTGCGCCATCGGCCACCCGCCCAAGGAGATGGGCGAGCAGAGCGAGACCGACTGGCGGGTGAAGACCGGGCGCATCATCCCGGGCGTGGAGCTGCGCATCACCGCGGACGACGGCAGCGTGCAGCCCTGGGACGGCGAGAGCCTCGGCGAGATCGAAGTGCGTGGCTCCTGGATCACTGGCGCGTACTACCACGTGGCCGACGACGACAAGTTCCACGACGGCTGGCTGCGCACCGGCGACGTGGCCAGTGTGCTGCCCAACGGTTATGTGATGATCAGCGACCGGGCGAAGGACGTCATCAAGAGCGGTGGCGAGTGGGTCAGCTCGGTGGACCTGGAGAACACGATCATGGGCCACCCGGCCGTGCTCGAAGCCGCGGTCATCGGCGTGCCCGACGACCGTTGGGACGAACGGCCGATGGCGTGCGTGGTGCTGAAGCCGGGCGCTGCGGCGACGGCCGGTGAGCTGAAGGCCTGGCTGGCCGAGCGCACCGCCAAGTTCTGGGTGCCGGAGCGCTGGAGCTTCATCGAGACCGTGCCCAAGACCAGCGTCGGCAAGTTCGACAAGAAGGTCCTGCGCGCCCAGCACGGCGACAACGCCCTGACGGTGGAGACCCCCTGAGGTCGTCGACGGGCGTCGGCGCCGGCGCGCTCCTCGTTGCGGTCGTTGTCGCGGGCGTGGCCTGCAGCGATGGCGATGGAGGGCGCGACACCGGCGGGTCGGTGGGGGCCACGACGGCGGCCTCGGTCACGACGGCGCCCGGCGGCGCGGGCACGTCGATGCCCGGCGGCGTTCCCGGTTCGGCGCCTGGCGGCGCTCCGGGTTCGGCGCCTGCGGGCCCGGAGCCGCCACCCGCGGGCGCGGGGTTCGACTACCAACTGGGCGGGGATGCGCCGTTGCCCGACGGGGTGACGGTCGTGGTGCGCGACTGGTTCGCCGGGACTGCCGCCCCGGGCGCGTACTCCATCTGTTACGTGAACGCGTTCCAGACCCAGCCGCCGGACGACATGGACCGCCCGGACGAACGCGAGGGCTGGCCGGCGGAGGTCGTCAGCGACGCCGAGGACCCCGCGTGGCCGGGCGAGTTCGCCATCGACCTGTCGAGCCCGGAGCTCCGAGCGGTGGCCGCTGCCCATGTGGCGGCGATGCTCGACGAGTGCGCCGCCAAGGGCTTCCAGGCGGTGGAGTTCGACAACCTCGACTCGTTCACCCGCTTCCCCGAGTTGGGCTTCGACGCACCGGAGGCGATCGGATACGTCGCCGAGTTGGTGGCACACGCGCACTCGCTTGGCCTGGCCGCCGGGCAGAAGAACGCCGTGGAGATCGCGGCCCGGGCCCGCGCCACGGCCGGGTTCGACTTCGTGGTGGCCGAGGAGTGTGGCGCCTACGACGAGTGCGCCGGCTACACCGCGGTGTACGGCGACCAGATCCTGGCCATCGAGTACACCGAGGACGGCTTCGCGACGGCGTGCGCCGCGCTGCACCCGGCGGCCTCCGTCATCCTGCGCGACGTCAACCTCGTCCTCCCCGACGACCCGGAGTACCTCCGCCGCACCTGCCCCTGAGGGCCCGCCGCACATCCGAGTGAGCCCCCGCACATCCGAGTGAGGCCGGGGACATCCGAGTGCGGCCCCGCACATCCGAGTGAGGCCCCGCACATCCGAGTGTCAGACGGCAACCGAGTGGGTACTCCCATCCCGGATGCGAGTACCCACTCGGTTGCGGCCGCTCACTCGGATGATGGGCCGCTCACTCGGATGGCGGGGCCGCTCACTCGGGTGGCGGGGTGGGAGCCCTGAGGTCAGTGGGCGGGGGAGGCGCCCTTGGCGTCGGCACCATGCTTCGGCAGCTTCGACACCACGAACACCACCAGGAAGCCGACGACGAGGCCGATGACGGCGGAGATCGAGGTGTTCAGCAGCCAGGCCAGCACACCACCCACGCCGGACACGTGGTGAACCTCGTCCTCCAGATGGTGCACCTGCTCGTACGGCCAGTGCCAGCCGAGCTCGTCCGTACCCACCAGCAGGATGTGCCCGCCGACCCACACCATCGCCGCAGTCCCCACGACCGACAGCACGGACAGCACCTTGGGCATGCCGTTCACCAACGCCCGGCCGAGGCGTGCCCCACGGTTGCGCTGCACCATCCGCAGGCCGACGTCGTCCATCTTCACGATCAGGGCCACCACTCCGTAGACGGCGATGGTGATCAGCACGGCGACGATGACGAGGATGACAGCCCGGGAGACGAACCCGTCGTCGATCACTTCCTTGAGGGCGATCACCATGATCTCGCCGGAGAGGATGAAGTCCGTCCGGATGGCGCTGGCGATGGTGGCCTCTTCCTGATCGACGCCCTCGGCCACCGCGGGCAGGTCGTGGGCGTCGTCGCCGTGGCCGGTGAGCTTGGCGTGGATCTTGTGGGCGCCCTCGAAGCAGAGGTAGGTGCCACCGCACATCAGGATGATCTCCACCAGGATGGGCACGAACTCGCTGAGCACCAGCGCCGCGGGAAGGATGAAGAGCAGCTTGTTCTTCAGCGAACCCTTGGCGATGCGCTTGATGATCGGGAGCTCGCGGTCGGCCTCCAACCCGTGCACGTAGGCGGGGGTGACGGCGGTGTCGTCGATGACCACACCCGCGGCCTTCACGCTGGCCTTGCCGGCGGCCGCACCGACATCGTCGATGGAGGCCGCCGCCAGCTTCGCCAGCGATGCGATGTCGTCGAGCAGCCCTACCAACCCACCAGCCATGATCGTCCTTTCATCGGGGTTCCCGGCAGGGTAGTGGCACGCGGGTTGGACGAGCAGCGGTGTGGCGGGGAATCAGCCGAGGGCGGCGGGAAGGCGGCCCGCCTCGCGAACGGCAAGGGCGGCGTTGACGCGTTGGCGTTCCAACACCTGGTCCAGGGTCGTGGCGGATTGGGGAATCGGGTGTTCGGCGAAGAACGACTGCACGTCGGTGACCACGGCCGGCTCGGTGATCAGCTTCACCGAGTCCACCATGCGCACGATCGAGTTGAACGGGAACTTCTCGTTGGCGTCGTCCCACTGGCGGCGGACCGCCTGCCATGCGCGCACCCCGTGGTGGCGGTTGGCGATGCACCGGTTGAGCAGGAACGGTGCGTTCTGGGTGCGCACCTCGGCGGAGAACGCCAGTGCCACCGCACGGTCCACCTGCTCGGCGGTGGGGAACTCCCCGAGCGCGTAGAGGAAACGCAGTTGCTCCTGCGGGGTGTCCGCCTCGCGGTACTTGGCGAGGTAGGCGTCGAAGTCGGCGTCGGTGCCGACTGCCGCCACGGCGTTCGTGGCGGCCGACACCAGTTCCGCGTCGGCTTCGCGGGCGCCGTCCATGATCGCCCGGCAGCGGGCCTGCGCGTCGGTGTCGCCGCCGAGCACTGCCAGCAGGCCCACCAGCAGGCCACGCAGCTTGGCCCGCAGGTCGTCCTCGCCGGCCACGGGTGCCCAGCCGAGATCGGCCAGCACCGGGCCGACCAGCGCCCGGATGCGGGCGCGGAACGCAGCGTGCGCGTCGCCCTCGACCAGGCGGCCCACGCCGCGCAGGCCGACTGCAATGGCCTGCCACACCGCCAGGTCGCGGTCGGCGGTGAACCCGTCGACGAACGTGAGGAAGTCCGCCGCGGCCAGGCGCCCGGCGACCACCTCGTTCCAGGCGTCGTCGACCAGGTTGTAGCGGTCGAGGATGGTCAGCGAGGCCAGTTCGCTCTCGATGCGTGCCCTCAGCGTGGCGTCGTAGGACACGCGCATGAAGCCGTGGCCGCCCGCGTTCACCACGACCGCACTGGCGGCCGAGGGCAGCTGCAGCCGCAACTCGTCGCCGTCCAGCAGCACCTTGTGCTCCTCGCCGTCGATCCGCAGGTGCACGGGCACCACGAACAGGGTGGCGTCGTCGGTGTCCGCGTAGGCGAACCGCTGCTGCTGCAGCACCAGGGTGGCGCCCTCCAGGCGGGCCCGCACGAGGGGGTAGCCGGCCTGCCAGATCCAGGAGTCCATCAGGGTGCGCACCGGGGCCGCGGGGCCGTCGCCGGTGGCCACGGCCTCCTCGATCGCGTCCCACAGGTCGCCGGTCTCGGTATTGCCGTACTCGTGGGTGGACAGGTAGTGGCTGACACCGCGACGGAACTCGGCCTCACCCAGGTACTGCTCCAGCATGCGCAGCAGGGAGCCGCCCTTCTGGTACGTCAGCACGTCGAACATGCCGTCGCAGTCCTCCGGGGCCTCCACGGGGAACTCGACCGTCCGGGTGCTGGCCAGGCTGTCCACCTCGAAGGCCGCGCTGCGTTCCAGGCTGAAGCTCGTCCAGCGCAGCCAGTCCGGCCGGTAGGCGTTGCAGCAGGCCACCTCCATGAACGTGGCGAAGGCCTCGTTGAGCCAGATCCCGTTCCACCACTTCATCGTCACCAGGTCGCCGAACCACATGTGGGCCAGCTCGTGGGTGATCACGTCCGCAAGGGTCTGCAGCTCGTACTGGGTGGAAGTCGCAGGGTCGGCCAGCAGCAGGTTCTCGCGGTAGGTGATGCAGCCGAGGTTCTCCATCGCGCCCGCAGCGAAGTCCGGAAGGGCGAGCATGTCGCACTTCTCGGTGGGGTAGGGGAGGCCGTAGTACTCCTGGTACCAGCCGAGCGCGAATGCGCCGACGTCGAGCCCGAAGGCGGTGAGGTGGCCCTTGCCGGGCAGGTGGATGACCCGCAGCGGGATCGGGTCGCCGCCCTCGGGGCGCGGCACCAGCACCGGCTCGGTGGCTTCCAACCGGCCGACGACGAAGGCCACCAGGTAGCTGCTCATCGGCATCGTGGGGGCGAATCGGACGGCCAGCTTGCCGTTCGGTTGCTCGACGCGCTCGACCTCCGGCCCGTTGCTGACGGCCATCAGCCCGGGCTCGATGACCAGGGTGACGTCGAACACCGCCTTGAAGTCCGGCTCGTCGAAGCAGGGGAACGCGCGGCGACAATCCGTGGCCTGCATCTGGGTGGTGGCGATGACCTGCAGGGTGCCGTCGGAGTCGGTGTACGTGCTGCGGTAGAACCCGCGCAGCTTGTCGTTCAGGGTGCCCGTGAACGTCAGCTCCAGGCTCACCGGGCCGGGCACCACGGGGTGCTCGACGATGATCCGCTCCGTCGCTTCCTCCAACCGGAAGGCCACGTCCGCGCCGTCCAGCTTCACGGAATCCACCCCGAGCTCGGCGGCGTTGAGCACCACGGTGGCCGCCTCTTCGGAGACGGTGGCATCGATGACCACGTGCCCGACGAACGTCGCGGCAGCGAGGTCCGGCTCCAGGGCCAAGGTGTAACGGTGGGGAACGACGGCGCGCGGAAGGCGATACGGGTTGTCGGTCATGCGCCCAGGGTACTCAGCCGGCGTCGTGTGCGCGGTGGGGTCTCAGGCCCTCCGCGGCGCTCACGACGCCGCGGGTCTGGCTCGGGTAGCGTTTCTCCACGTGTCAGGCGCCAAGGGGAACGAACCGCTCTACGACGTCGTCGGCATCGGAAATGCCTTGGTCGACGTCATCTCCCATGCGGACGATTCGTTCATCGATCGCTACGAGCTGGTCAAGGGTTCGATGACGCTGATCGACACCGATCGGGCCCTCTACCTGTACCGGGCCCTCGGGACTGCCGTGGAGATGAGCGGCGGTTCGGCGGCGAACACGATGACGGGTGTGGCCAGCTTCGGCGGCACCGCCGCCTACATCGGCAAGGTCAGCCACGACGAGTTGGGCCAGGTGTTCGGCCACGACCTGCGCGCCGTCGGTGTGCAGTTCCGTGCCGGCCGGCCGGAGGCGGACGTGCCCACAGGGCGGTGCATCATCGTGGTCACCCCGGATGCCCAGCGCACGATGAACACCTACCTCGGTGTGTCCAGCCTGCTGCGCCCGAGCGATGTGGACGAAGCCACCGTTGCTGCCGGTGCGGTGCTCTACATGGAGGGCTACCTGTACGACCGGCCGGAGGCCAAGGAAGCCTTCCGCCACGCAGCCGAGATCGCCCACGCCAACGGCCGCCTGGTCAGCCTCACGCTCAGCGACTCGTTCTGCGTGGATCGCCACCGGGCGGATTTCCGGGCCCTCGTCACCGACCAGGTGGACATCCTGTTCGGCAACGAGACCGAGCTGCTGTCGCTGTACGAGGTGGAGTCCTTCGACGAAGCCATCGAACGCGTGCGCTCGGACTGCCACCTGGCCGTCATCACGCACGGTGCGAAAGGCTGCGTGATCGTCACCAAGGAGGGCAGCCACGCCTTCCCCGCTGAACCGGTGGACCAGGTGCTGGACACGACGGGCGCGGGCGACCTGTTCGCCGCCGGGTTCCTCTACGGCTACACCCGCGGGGAATCGCTGCAGCGCTGCGCGAAGCTGGGTGCGGTGGCTGCGGCCGAGGTGATCTCCCACGTCGGCCCGCGCCCGCTGGTCGAACTGAAGTCCCTGCTGCCCTGAGCCGGCCGAACGAGGTGTTGAGATGAGTGCCATGCCCGCACGAGAGACCGCCGAGCGCTGGCTGGCGGCGGAGCCGGACGCCGATATGCGCGACGAGCTGGCCGCGCTGCTGGCCGGTGCCGACGACACCCTGGAGGACCGGTTCACCGGCCGCCTGCAGTTCGGCACGGCCGGGCTGCGCGCCGCGGTAGGCCCCGGGCCGCAGCGGATGAATCGTCTGGTCGTGCAACAGGCCGCGGCCGGCCTGGTGGACTATCTGCTGGTGCATGTGCCGCACGCCGCGGAGAAGGGCGTCATCATCGGCTACGACGCCCGCCGCAAGAGCGACTCCTTCGCGCTGGACACCGCTCGTGTGTGCGCGGCCCGTGGGGTGAAGGCGATGCTGTTCGACTTCGTGGTTCCCACACCGGTGTTGGCCTGGAACATCACCGAGGTCGGTGCCGCGGCGGGCGTGATGGTGACCGCCTCGCACAACCCGCCGGCGGACAACGGCTACAAGGTGTTCCTGCACACCGGCTCGCAGATCGTGCCGCCGGCGGACGCGTTGATCAGCTCGCACATCGACGCTGTCGACCCGTGCGCGGTGCCGCTCGCCCCCGCGGACCACCCGCTCATCGTGCACCTCGGCCGCGAGCGTGTGGAGCCCTACCTGGAGTTCGTGCCCACCGTGCGCCTGTGCCCCGGTGTGCCCGGTGTGCAGGTGGCCTACACGGCCATGCACGGCGTCGGTGGGGCCACCTTGGTGGAGGCGTTCGACGTGGCCGGGCTGCCGGCGCCGGCCGTGGTGGCGCAACAGCAGGAGCCCAACGGGTCGTTCCCCACGGTGTCGTTCCCCAACCCGGAGGAGCCCGGCGCGATGGACCTGCTGATGGCCCGCGCTGCCGATGCGGGTGCGCTCGTCGCCCTCGCCAACGACCCGGACGCCGACCGTCTCGGCGCGGCCATCCCCACCCGTGAGGGCGGCTGGCGGCGGCTGGGCGGCGACGAGATCGGCTGGCTGCTGGCGGACCACATCCTGCGCCACACCGAGGGCGAGGGTCGCCTCGTGGTCACCACGCTCGTGTCGTCGTCGCTGCTCGGCCGGATGGCGGAGGCGTACGGCGCCACCTGCATGGAGACCTACACCGGGTTCAAGTGGATCGGCCACACCGTGCTGGAGCACCCGGAACTGCGGTTCGTGTTCGGCTACGAGCAGGCGCTCGGCTACCTGGTGGCCGGCCAGCCGCTGGACAAGGACGGCATCACCGCCGCCGTGCTGATGGCCGAGGTTGCCGCGGTGGCCCACGCCGAGGGCGTGACGCTGCAGGACCGGCTGGATGCCATCGCCGAGCGCTTCGGCCGGCATGTGATGGCCGAGAAGTCGTTGCGCATGCCACCGGCCGAGGGTTCCGCCGCCGTGGCCGCGCTGCGCGCCAACCCGCCCACCATGGTTGCCGGGCGGGATGTCACGAGCGTGGAGTGGTTCGACGAGGCTGGGCTGCTGCGCCTACAGCTGGGCCCGGACATGCGCCTGCAGGTGCGCCCGAGTGGCACCGAGCCGAAGGTGAAGCTGTACGGCGAAGGCATCGGCGAAGACCCCGCACCCCTGCTCGACGCACTCGCAACGCTCCTCGGCTGAACGACTTCGAGGGAACTTAGGGAAGTTATCTTCAGGCGATAATGTCTCTAAGGTTGCGATAGTCTGCGGGCATGGACCCGATCCGCAACCCGTTCGCACCCGGTGCGGGCGCGCCGCCGCCGGAGCTCGTCGGGCGCGACGGCATCCTCACCTCGGCGGCGATCGCGCTCGCTCGGATCCGGATCGGCCGGCAGGCGAAGAGCCTGATGCTCGTCGGGCTCCGTGGCACCGGCAAGACCGTCCTGCTGGATCGCATCCGCGACCGCGCCGAGGCCGAGGGGATGATCACCGTCCGCATCGAGGCGCCTGAGCACCGTTCGCTCCCCGGCATGTTGGCGCCGCAGTTGCGGCTCGCCCTGCTGGCACTGCGGCGCACCGAACGTTCCCGCGAACGCGCCACTCGTGCGCTGCGCGCCCTGGCAGGGTTCGCCCGCGGGTTGAAGGTGAAGTACGGCGACATCGAGGTGGGGATCGACGTCGACCCCGAGGCGGGCCTCGCCGACAATGGCGACCTCGAACAGGATCTCGTGGCGCTGCTCGAGGCCGCCGGCGAGGCGGCACAGGCCGCCGGCACCGTGCTTGCTCTCTTCATCGACGAGTTGCAGTACGTGCCGGAGGACCAGCTCGGCTCGCTGGTCACCGCTCTTCATCGTTGTGCGCAACGCACCCTGCCGGTGGTGCTGATGGGTGCCGGCCTTCCGCAGTTGCCGGGGCAGATGGGCCGGGCCAAGTCCTACGCGGAGCGGCTGTTCGAGTTCCCCGTCGTCGGCCCGCTGAACGCCGACGATGCCGCGGCGGCAATCCGCGTGCCGATCGAAGCAGAGGGCGAGTCGATTGCGGACGACGCGGTGCATGCGATTGTCGAGCGCACCGAGGGGTACCCGTACTTCCTGCAGGAGTGGGGCAAGTTCGCATGGGACGTCACGGAGAACTCGCCGATCACTGTCGCCGACGTGGAACTGGCCACCAGTGAAGCGGTGGCGTCGCTCGACGAGAGCTTCTTCCGTGTGCGCTTCGACCGCCTCAGCCCTTCCGAGAAGCGCTACCTGCGGGCGATGGCGGAGCTCGGCCCCGGCCCGCACCGCTCTGGCGACATCGCCGCCGTGGTCGACCGTCCGGTCACGTCGCTGGCGCCCCTGCGCGCCCAGCTCGTCCACAAGGGGATGGTGTGGAGTCCGAGCCACGGCGACACCGCGTTCACGGTGCCTCTCTTCGACGAGTTCATGTGCCGCGTGATGCCGGGCGAGGAGTGGCGAAAGGCCTGAACCTGCCGCGTTCGTCAAGTCTTCGGCAAGGGTGTTCCACGGGCTACCGGCGAGTAACTAGGGTGTCGTCCGTCACACCGTCGTGACCCGCAGCCGTGGGGGCGGCGGAACCTCGGACAAGGGAGCATCCATGCGCAAGTTGGGGGCGTTGGCCGTACTGATCGGGGCGACGATCGTCGTACCGGCAGTGGGCGGCAGCCAGGTCGTGCAGGCCGACGGGCCCGGGGTCGGTACCCCGTGGGTCGTCAGCTTGGGGGACTCGTACATCTCGGGCGAAGGCGGCCGTTGGGCCGGCAACAGCAACAACAGCTCGTCGTCGGTGGATGCCGGTGGGTCGGCGGCGTACTACGACAACGGTGGCGTGAGCGAGACGATCAACCGCTGCCATCGCAGCACCGCGGCCGAGATCCACATCGGTGGCGGCGTGAACAGCCTCAACCTCGCGTGCTCCGGCGCCAAGGTGGCCACCCACACCACCAGCGACGGCTACTTCAAGCCGGGCATCGACTTCTACCAGTCCGGCAGCAACAAGGGCCAGGCCCGCATGCTGCAGGAGTTCGCCGGCACCCACAACGTGAAGATGATCCAGCTGAGCATCGGCGGCAACGACTTCAACTTCGCCAGCATCGTGCAGACGTGCGTCACCAACTTCCTCACGTCGCCGTCGTGGTGGAAGAACTACTGCAACGATGACAGCTCGGTCACCTCGAACTTCACCACGGCGAACGTCACGGCCAAGACCAACCTCATCACGAGCGCGGTGAACAACGTCAAGACGGCCATGGCCAACGCCGGCTACACCACCGGCCAGTACACGATCGTCGTGCAGACCTACCCGTCGCCGGTGCCCACCAGCAGCGGCTTCCGCTACAGCGAGAGCGGCTTCACCCGCCAGAGCACCGGTGGCTGCGGCTTCTGGAACGCCGACGCCAACTGGGCGAACAACACCGCGCTGGTGAAGATCAACGGCGCAGTCGTGAACGGCGCCAACGCCGCGAACACCGCCGGCAACGTGAAGGTCATGCGTCTGGACTCGGCGTTCAACGGTCGGCGCCTGTGTGAGAACACGGTGAACCTGATGGAGAACACCGGCCTCGGCAACTGGACGAACGCCAACGCGGCGAACAGCACGGAGTGGATCGCCCAGATCCGTACCGTCAGCACGGTGTTCGGGCCGTACTACGTGCAGGAGAGCCTGCACCCGAACTGGTGGGGCGAGAAGGCCATCCGCAACTGCGTGCGTCAGGCGTGGAACGGTGGCACGCCCAAGGGCGGCACTTGCAGCCGCGGCGCCAACGGCCTCAACGCCAACGGCGAGCCGAACATGACCCTCACCTGACCCATCCTGCACACCCACTGACAGGCGGGAACGTGCCGTGGCCCTTTCGGGGGCCACGGCACGTCCGCGTTCCGGCCCCTTTGGGGAGTCAGCTGCAGAGGCGGTAGCTCACCCGGAGGTCGGTAGCCGCGTCGGCGGTGAACGTCATCGGCAGGTGCACGACGTCCCACTTGATGGTCATGATGGCGCCGCCGGTGTCGTCCACGGACACTCGGTCGAGCCATGCCCGTCGCACGTCATCGAGCGTGCTGCCCAGCCCGATGCCGTCGGAGGTGAGGACGCCCTCGCCGAGTGACCACTCCGCCAACACCTCCCACCCATCGTGACGCACGAACGTGGCCCCGAGGCCGTTCCAGCGCACCACACGTTCCTGCGTGGCGCCGCTGCAGGCGTACTGGTCGGACACGGCCAGCCAGCCGGTGTCGTCGACCGGGTTTCCGAGCGCCTGGTCGACCGCCGCCACCACATCGTCGGCACGCTGCGGGCCGGGAGCGAAGCCGAGGATCGCGCCGCTCTCGATGTCGAGTGCGATCGGCGTGGCAGTCGGGTGGGGGAGGGCGTAGCGGACGACGCTCATGGTGGTGCCGTCGGACTCCAGTTGCACGATGCCGCGCTGGTCGGCGGTGAGCTGCGAGTTGTAGCTCATGTTGCCTGCCGCGGGTGTGCCGGCTGCCGTGGTGCCGTCGGGGAAGAGTCGGACGAAGGCGGGCACCCCGCCCAGTTCGGCCTCGACGAACACGGACCCGTCGGCGAGGGGGAGGGGCAGGACGGCCCACGAGGGGAACTGCCAGAGCCGCCGAGCCGAGTTCCACGTGGCGTGCATCGTGTTCGGGGCGGAGTCGAAGTGAGGATCCACCGCCGCGCCGGCCCCGTACGGCGACAGCCCGCGGACCTTCGTGGCGCCGGCCAGCAGGCGATCGCCGTCGATCGTCAGGACGGTGTACACGACGTCCGGCACGTCGACCTCCTCGAGCACGGTCACCATCTCCTCGGGGTCATAGGTGCGCACCACCACGTCCTCTGGCCGGTCGGCCGGTTGCAGGGCCACGAACACGAAGCCATCGGCGAAAACCGGCTGGCCGACGATCGCCCCGTCGATCGGCACGGTGATCGCGTCGCCATCGCGCACGAGCACCCATCGACCGTTCACCGAATCGGCGATCACGATCGTGCCCTGGGCCGAGACCATCGGCGACCACGGCCGTGCCGGGTCGCACTCCTGGCAGTCCTCCCAGCCCAGCTGGGTATCCCCGGCGCCCTTCGTGGCCGTCCACAGCACCTCGCGCACCAGGGGCGCGCCTGGGTCGTCGGGCACCTGCACCGTGCCCACGTCCAGGGTGCCCGTGGAGGTCGCTACGGCGACGTGTGCACCGTCCGGCGAGGTCAGCGTGAGCTGCCCCGCGTCATCCAACTGGAGCACCGTCCCGTCGGCCAGCGGCGGGCGGACTCCCTGTGTCAGGCAGAAGACCGCGGTGCTCCCGACCATGGCCCCCTCAGGCATGCGCAAGGTGGAGCCCTCCAACCTCCACCGTTCGGGACCGGAGAAGTTGTAGCCCCACGAATTGCAGCCATCGAAGCCGGTGATGGTGCCGTCGGTCCCGAGGATGAACGTCGCCGTTCCGGACGTGCGTGCGCCGTCGATCGACCATACGCGCCACGTGCGGCCGTCCACCGCCGCAGCCAGCTCGTCATCGGCCAGGGTGGTCGTGGGAGAGGGAGCAGCCGAGGTCGACGGGGCCGAGAGCGTCGTGGCGGGGGAGATGCGCGCCGCGTCCTTCCCATCCACGGCCACCACGACGCCGGCGGTCACTGCCACGGCCGCGGCCGCCCCGGCCCACACCTGCCAGCGTCGGTGGACGGGGCGTACGCCGGGCCACTCGGCCTCCAGCTCGCGACGCAGGGAGTCGCGGAAGCCGGCGCGCGGGCTCAGCTCGTCGCCCGCGTGGTCGTCCAGATGCAACTCATCCATGGGAAGCCTCCTGGTTGCGCAGGCGGGCGCGCGCCCGGGCGAGCAGGGATTCGGCGGCGTGCACGGTGATCTCCATCACCGTGGCCACCTCCGTGACACTCAGGCCGTCCACGTACCTCAGCACGAGTGCGGTGCGGTCGCGCTCGGGGAGGGCGGCCAGCGTCGAGACGTCGTCGGCGAAGGGAGCCTCGCCGTCGGTGGTGCCGGGGGTGGCCACCAGGTGCAGGCGGCGCTCCGCCAGGGTGCGCCGGCGCAGCTGGTCGAGGTGAAGGTTGCGGATCGTGGTGACCACGTATCCGATGTTCACCTCCGGGTTCCTGCCCTCCTGCACGCCACGCAGGAGGCGCATGTACGCGTCGTGCACGAGGTCCTCGGCTGCGGCGCGGTCCGCGCCGCACAGGCGGCCGGCGTAGCGGTAGGCATCGTCGACGCTGGCGTCATAGAACGCGAGAAAGGCCTCACGGTCCCGTAGCAGCGTTCGCCGTCCGTCACTCACAACCACTCCAACGAACGGCCTCTCGCCGTTCCGTCGCGTACTTCTCCCTCGGTGTCATCCGAATTCAGCGTTCGGCGCTGAGATTCGATGACGCCGAGGGGGAGAGCAGACGCGTCAGGCACGACCCTGCGAACCGCTGGCTAGGCGGGGGAGCCGAACTGGCGGTCGCCGGCGTCGCCGAGGCCGGGCACGATGAACGCCTGGTCGTTGAGCCGCTCGTCCAGCGCAGCGGTGTACACGGCCAGTTCGAGGTTCGCCTGACGCAGCAACTCGATGCCTTCGGGTGCGGCCAGTACGCACACGACGATGATCGTGCCGGTGGCGCCGCGCTCGACCAGTAGGCGGCACGTATGGGCCAGCGAACCGCCAGTGGCCAGCATCGGGTCGAGCACGATGACCTGCCGGCCCTCCAGGCTCTCGGGCAGCTTGTTGACGTACGGCTTGGGCTGGTGGGTTTCCTCGTCGCGGGCCACGCCGATGAAGCCGACGTCGGCACTCGGCAGCAGCTCCTGCGCAGCGTGGAGGAAGCCGAGGCCGGCGCGCAGCACGGGCACCACCACCGGCTGGCTGGCGAGCTGGCGGCCGAGCGTGGTGGTGAGCGGCGTTTCGACATTCACGCTGCGGGTGGCCAGGCCGTGGGTGGCTTCGGCGATCAGCAGGGTGCCGATGCGCTCGAGCTCCTGGCGGAACAAGGCGTTGGGGGTGTTCTTGTCCCGCACTCGGGTGAGGGAATCTGCGATGAGGGGGTGGTCGACGACGTGCACGGCAACGGACATGCCACGAGTGTGCCAGACCGGCCGCGCCCACCGAAACGGCGGATTGAGTGTGCCGCGACATCCGGTTGAGTACCCGACACTCATGTCGGCCGCCCGCGGCGGCGGCACCATAGGTGCATGAAGCGACTCTCGGCCGTTGTCCTCCTCGCCCTGTCCCTTGCCGCCTGCGGCAGCGATGGCGGCGCCGCGGTGCCCGGTGGCGCCACGGGGTCCACCGCGGCGAGTTCGTCGTCCGCCGGAGGCACCGCCGGGACCGGGGAATGGGGCGGCCCTGGTGGCGTGCTCGACCCGCGCAGCGCCTCCGGCTGTGCGCTCCTGACTGCGGAGCAGATGGCGTCGATCACCGGCGACGTCACCAGCGCCTACGACAACTACGCCGCCGACCCGAGCGCGGGCGCCGGCTGCAGCTGGACGGGCAGCAACGGGCGCACGATGCAGGTCATCATCCCGTTCGCCGACGACCCGGCCGCGATGGCTACCTACCTCGGCGATCCGTCGCTGCAGGCTGGGGTGGGCGAGATGGGCATCCTCTACCAGGCATACCCGGACAAGCCAGGCTTCCCGATCATCGAGGCGTCGATCAACGGCTGGTACGTCCGGTTCGATGCGCTGGGCGGGGACGCCGCGCCCTACACGGACGCCGAGGTGGTCGCCTTCGCCCGCCTCTTCGAGGCCGCCCTCATCGCCCGCCCAGCCGACGCCGCCCCGCCCACGACGATCCCCGGGGACCCGGGTGTGCCGGGAACGTTGTCGGCGCTCGTGGCCACGATCGAGGCGCCGGCATACATGGCCGGGAGCGGAACCGTGGTCGACCCCACTGCCGTGTGCACCCACGGGGAATGGCTCAGCGTCGGCTTCTTCCTGCTCGACACCCCGGTGGCCGGCCTGCCGGTCGAGACGCTGATGGTGGACGTGCCGGCACTCAGCGGGAGTGGCACCTATCAGGGCACTGCCAGCATCTACGCCCCCAGCGTGACCGCCCCGGCCGGTTTCAACTTCTCCTGGATCGAGCGGCTCAGCGAGCCCGCGGAAGTGGTGTGGGACGAAGCCACGCTGACCGCCAGGTTCACCCTGGACGACGGCTGGGGCAACCCGATCACGGCCTCGCTGACCTGCCAACCCTGAGCCGGCGGGCCAGGCCGCGGCAGCGGCCGTGCACGGCCCTCAGAGGGCGCCGGCACGCACCATCGCGTAGCGCGGCTTGATGATGCCGTTGATGATCTTCAGGCGCTCGGGGAAGGGAGCGAAGGCGCTCTTCATCGAGTTGATGGTGATCCACTCGAAGTCGTCGATGCCCCAGCCGAACGCCTCGTGCAGCTGCTCCATCTCCGTGGTCATCGAGGTGGCGCTCATCAGCCGGTTGTCCGTGTTCAGCGTGACGCGGAAGCGCAGCCGGCGCAGCATGCCGATCGGGTGCTCGGCGATGCTCTTGCAGATGCCCGTGCCGACATTGCTGGTGGGGCACAGCTCCAGCGGGATGCGGCGGTCGCGCACATAGGCGGCCAACCGGCCGAGCTGCTCTTCGCCCTCGGGCCCGGTGATGTCGTCGATGATCCGCACGCCGTGGCCGAGTCGCTCGGCGCCGCAGAACTGCACGGCTTCCCAGATGCTCGGCAGGCCGAACGCCTCGCCGGCATGGATGGTGGTGTGGAAGTTCTCCCGCTGCACGAAGTGGAACGCATCGAGGTGACGGGTGGGCGGGTAGCCGGCCTCGGCGCCGGCGATGTCGAAGCCCACGCAGCCGGCGTCGCGCCAGCGCACGGCGAGCTCGGCGATCTCCAGGCTGCGGGCAGCCGTGCGCATCGCCGAGCAGATGAGGTAGATGGTGAGATCGGTGCCGGCACTGCCGCGGCGGAAGCCGGCCAACATGGCCTCCACCACCTCGTCCAGCGTGAGGCCCTGCTCGGTGCACAGCTCGGGGGCCATGCGCACCTCGGCGTACACCACCCCGTCGGCCGCCAGGTCCACCGCGCACTCGTAGCTCACCCGCTCGATGGCGTCCTTGTGCTGCATCACGCCCACCGTGTGGGCGAACGTCTCCAGGTAGAGCACCAGGTCGTTGCGCTTGGCGCCGCGGTTGAACCACGCCGCCAGGTCGGCCTCGTCGTGGGTGGGCAGGTTCGTGTAGCCGTACTCCTCGGCCAGCTCGATGACGGTGCGCGGGCGCAGGCCACCGTCGAGGTGGTCGTGCAGGAGCACCTTGGGCAGGGTCCGGATGTTCATCGGGGGGATGCCTCTTCGTGCGCCGGCGAGGCGAGACGGCGCCGCGGCAGGCCGGCGGGCCGCTGCAACCAGTTCCATTCGGGGTAGTCGGCCGCGGCGGACACACAGTGCACGGTGTACGCGTGGCGGCTGGTGGATGAGCGGTTGACGTCGCTCCAGTGGGGGAGCAGGCCGTGCAACAGCACCAGCGTGCCGGCGGGAACCTCCACCGGCACGAGGTCGTCGGGCGCCGTGGGCAGGGGAGCGGTGTCCAACACGTCGAACGAGGTGCCTGCGTCGTCGCCCTCCGGCCCAGGCCCGCCGAGCCGCTTGAACACCTTGCGCAGGCTGGTGCGATGGCCGCCCGGTGCCGCCCACAGGCAGCCGTTCTCCAGGGTGGCGTCCTCCACCGCGAACCAGCAGCCGGTGACGGTGACCGGCGCGGTGTAGAGGAACGTGGCGTCCTGATGGCAGCCGACCTCGCCGCCGATGTGCGGCTGCTTGAAGATGTACATGCTCTGCAGCGCCAGCGCATCCGTGAGCCCGATGTCGGCCACCGCCCCGGCCAGGTCGGACGTGTAGGTGAAGCGTTGGAACTCGGGCACGAGGTCGTGCATCGCGTGGCCGAGCTTGTTGATGCTCAGCAGCTTCGCCTGGCGCAGGCTGCCGTCGGCGAGGAACGCTTCCTCCTCGAAGAAGCACGACACCCTGCTGCCGCTGGCGAGGAACTCGCGGTCGCTCACCCGCTCCTGTTCGTTGGTGGTGAACACGGTGGGGCGGGCCGGGGGGACGAACTCGTCGACGATGCGTTCGGCGGCCGCCTTCAACTCGGCGAGGGCCTGGGGGCCGACGAAGCCCGGCACGACGAGGAAGCCGTCGCGGTGGTAGCTGTCGACCTGCTCGTCGGTGAGGACTCGACCCATGGAGCCATGGTAGGGGCCACCGTGAGGCGCCCCTACCCTGTGAGGCCATGGACGAGCACGCCGCCTCCTCGCAGCCCACCCTCACCGTGCTCGGCGCCACGGTGCGCCACGCGATCGACCATGTGGAGGTGTTCCCCGCGCCGGCCAACGTGTCGCGGGTGCGCTTCACCAACGACGAGTTGTGCTCGATGTGCCCGGTCACCCAACAGCCCGACCTGTCCACCGTGGTCATCGAGTACGAGCCGGCCGAGTGGTGCATCGAGAGCAAGAGCCTGAAGCTGTACCTGTGGGGCTTTCGCGACCGTGCCGTGTTCGCCGAAGCGCTGGCGGCGGAGATCGCTGGAGAGGTGATGGCCTCCGCGAGGCCGCACCGGGTGACGGTCACCCTCACCCAGCGGCCCCGCGGCGGCATCGAGGTGCAGGCGGTGTCCGAGCTGCGTTCAGCCGGGGCGTGACCTCAGGGCGCCGGCGGCCCGAAGGGCGCTGATCTCCTCGGCACTGAAGCCCACTTCCGCCAGCACCTCGTCGCCGTCCTGCCCGATCAGCGAGGCATGGCGACGCACCGACGCCGGTGTGGCATCCAGGCGGATGCCGTTGGGGATCTGCCGGTACCTGCCACCGATCGGATGCTCGGCCACGGGCAGCTCGGCCACCAGGTCGTCGAGGCGCACGATGCGACTGCACGGGATGTCGTGCTCCTCGCAGTACGCCACCCAGTCGTCGGTGGTGCGGGTGAGCATCACCTCGTTCACCAGGGCGTACAGCTCGTCGATGGCCGCGGTGCGCGTGGCCCGATCGGCCAGGCGCGGGTCGTCCGCAAGGTCCTCGCGTCCTCCGGCGTGGAACAGGTCGACATAGTTCTCGCGGCTGTAGGGAAGCACATGGATCCACCCGTCCGCGGTCTGCTGCGGGCGACGGTCGGCCGACAACACGCGGGTGTAGCCGGCCGGGCCGCTCGGCGGAACCGTGATGGCCGAGGCCCCGTGTTCGGCGAGCATGAACGCCGTCATCACCTCCACCATCGGCACCTCGACCCGCTGACCCTCGCCCGTGCGCCGCTGGTGGTGCAGCGCAGCGAGGATCGTGTAGACGATGGTCAGCCCGCTGACCTTGTCCGCCATGATCGTCGGCACGATGCGCGGCTCGCCGCACTGCAGGGCGTACACGTCGGCCACTCCACTGGCCGCCTGCACCACGTCGTCGTACGCCGGCTGGTCCGCGTGGGGGCCGTCGGTGGGCCAGCCCTGGGCCTGGCAGAAGACGATGTCCGGCTTGCGGGCGCGCACGTCGTCGTACGCCAGGCGCAACCGGCCGAGCGGGCCGGGGCGCAGGTTCGTCACCATCACGTCCGCCGTCTCGGCAAGGCGCAGGAACGCCTCGCGGCCCTCCGGGTGCTTCAGGTCGAGGGAGATGTTGCGCTTGTTGCGCATCAGGTTGAGGGCCACACCCGACAGCTGCGGAGGGGGCCCCGGCCCCATGAAGCGATTGGTGTCGCCGCCGATGTCCTCCACCGTGATCACATCGGCGCCGAGGTCGCCGAGGATCTGCGTCGCCAATGGCCCCATCACCACCGAGGTGAGATCGAGGACGCGCACATCGGACAGAGGGCCGGTCATGCCGTCCATGATGGCGCGCGGCTAGTGGTTCTCGCCTGGTCGGTACGGGATGCCGGCGTGGGCAGGTGGCCGGAGAGCCTGGCGGGCGCCGGCGAGAACCAGCAGAGTGACGATGTACGGCGTGGCTGTCACCCAGTCCTGCGGGACCTCGTCGACCGCGACGTAGACGACGACGGCAAGCGCCGCGGCGATCGTCAGCGCGATGCCGCTGCGGATGCGGCCGCGGATGAACAGCACGATGGCGATCAGCAGGAAGGCGATGGCCGCCACCAGGAACAGCGCCGGCACGTTCTTCTCGTCGCGGAACTTCAACGCGCTCGGGAAGCCGAACAGCAGCGCGCCGCGGAACACACCCCACGGCATGTGGTTGCCGAAGATGTTCGTGGCGAGGCCGATGAAGCCTTGGCCTCCGGTCTGGCCGGCGCGGAAGGTGCTGGTGTTGACGCACGACAGGTAGGCGCCACCGAACGCCGCGATGGCGCCGCTGATGGCCAGCGCCATGTAGCGCAGTTTGTTGATGTGGACGCCGAGGCTCTCACCCGCGGACGGCGCCTCGCCGGAGGAGCGAACTCGCAGCCCGAAGCGGGTCCGCCACAGGACCCACACCGTCACGGGGAGCAGGCCGATGGCCAGCAGCGACGGCAGGTACACGTCGCCGACCAGACCCCGCAGGAAGCCCGCGAGGTCCGGCAGGAGTGGTATGTCGTGCCACCCTTCGATGCGGCCGAGGATGTCGGGGCTCCTCCAGCTGCCGATCCTGCCGCCGGCGAGGAACGGCATGTCGAACTCGCCGTACCCACCCTTACCCGTTGGTGACTGGCTGTCGCCGCCACCCTTCTGCCCGCGGAAGGCGATGATCGACAGGTAGTCCGTGGTGCCGCTGCAGAGCAGCAGGAGGGCGATACCGGAGACGCTGTGGTCGACGTTGAAGTGCACGGTGGCCACTGCGTGGATGAGCCCCACCAGCGCACCACCGAGGACGGCCAAACCGATGCCCGCCCACGAGCCCCACTTCCAGCCGCCGAAGCCGCCGAGCCACGAGCCGACGATCATCATGCCCTCGATGCCGATGTTGATCACGCCGGCGCGTTCGGCCCACAGCGCGGCAAGGCCGGCGAGCATGATCGGCGTGGCGATACGCAGTGTCGAGGCGACCGTGCCGGAACTGGTGATGTCGTCGGCGTCGGCCCACAGCCGCACGATCGACAGCAACATCAGCCCGCCGAGGAAGATGAACATCGTGCGCCGGTGCTTGGGCATCGAGGTGAACCAACTCAGTGGGCCGGCCTTCGGCGCAGCCAGTTCGAAGCCCGCAGGCGGGTTGGGAATCGTTTCCGTGCTCATGCGGTCGCCGCCACTTCCAGTCGCTCCAGCTCAGCTGCCGCCTTGCGTTGGATCCTTCGCTCGTCCCATCGCTTCACCGCGCCGTTGATGATGACCACGGCGAGCACGATGATGCCCTGCATGATCACCACGATCTCGCGCGGGATGTCCTCCAGCTGCAGCTTGCCCGAGGCAACGCTGAGGAAGCCGAACAGCAGGCCGGAGAAGAAGATGCCCACCGGGTGGCTACGGCCGAGCAACGCCACCGAGATGCCGTTGAAGCCCTGGCCGTCGCCCAAGCCGTTCTGGTAGGCGTGCGGGGTTTCACCCATCAGCGCCTTCATGCCGGTGAGGCCGGCGATGGCGCCGGAGATCAGCAGCGAGATGGCGATCATCCGGCTGGGGTTGACGCCGGTGACGCGGGCCGCCCCGGGGTTGCCGCCCGAGGCCCGGAGGCGGAAGCCGAACTTCGTCTTCCACACCAGCACCCAGAAGGCGAAGAGCACGATCACCGAGAGCACGAACGCAGAGCTCGCCGACCCCCACAGCCGGGGAAGCCAGGCCGAGGTGGGGAGCTCCTTGGACTTGACGAGCACACCCTGGGTGTTGGACTCGTCGCGGAAGAAGTCGTCGAACGCCCAACCCACCAGCGAGAGCGCGATGTAGTTGAGCATGATCGTGGCGATGACCTCGTTGACCCCACGCTTGACCTTGAGGTAGGCGGCGATGCCGGCGTAGGCCGCACCGAAGACCATGGCCACCAGCAGGCAGAACACCACATGCAGCGGCGCCGGCAGGCTGACCGACGCCCCGATGACGGCGGTGGCGAGCAGGGCCACCCTCATCTGCCCTTCGAGGCCGATGTTGAACAGGTTCATCTTGAACCCGATGGCCACCGCGGCAGCGGACACCATGATCGGCGCGGCACGGTTGAGGGTGTCCTGCTGGACCTTCTTCTCGGTGACGGCGCCGAAGAGCTTCTTGTACGCCTCCCACGGGTTCTTGTCGGTGATCAGCAGGATTACGGCGCAGATCCCGAGCGCAATGGCCACCGCCGCGACGGAGCTCGCCGAGGTGATGAGCATCCGCTGGATGCGACCACCGCCCACGCTCTTCAACTTGGCGGGTTGGAGCGCCTCGGTGAGGCGCTCGCCCGCATCGTTCAGAGTGGAGTTCACGATGCCTCCTGCATCTCGCCGGTCATGTAGGAGCCGAGCAGT
>JBPOIX010000229.1:0-10963 GCA_052034175.1 Actinomycetota bacterium | reverse complement strand
TCGCGGGCGCCCACCGCCCAGCCGGCGATGACCATGCCTACCAGCAGGGTGAACGGGTCGCCCTCCATCAGCATGCGATCGGCAAACGTGCCGCTGTCGCCCTCGTCAGCGTTGCACACGATGTACTTCGTGGCGCCCGGCGCATCCAGCACGGTCTTCCACTTGATGCCCGTGGGGAAGGCGGCACCACCGCGGCCGCGCAGGCCGCTGGCCGTCACCTCGGCCACCACGTCCGCCGGGGCCATGCCCAGCGCCCGCCGCAGGCCGGCCAGGCCGCCGTGCAACTCGAAATCTGCGGCGTCCCGCGGGTCGGTCACGCCCACGCGGGCGAACGTGACCCGCTGCTGCGCCTTCATCCACGGCAGGTCGTCCACCGGGCCGAGCCGCAACGGGTGGTCTCCGCCCTGCAGCGCACCCGCGGCGAGGAGGCCCGGCACGTCCGCCGCGCCCACCGGCCCGTACGCCACACGGCCCTCAGGGGTAGCGACTTCCACCATCGGTTCCAGCCACAGCATCCCGCGCGAACCGTTGCGCACGACCTTCACACCATGCTGGGCAGCCAGCGCGGCAGCCACATGGTCCGCCCCCTCCGCCCGCGCTGCCGCGTCGCGAGGCACGAACACCGTGACCCCCGTGGTGGCGGTGGCGGCCTCCGGAAGGTGGGCAGCGGGCTCGACGGCCCGCCGCACGAGGTTCTCCAGATCGCCCTCGTCGCGCACGGGGGTGGCCACTCCGCCGGCGGCAACCACCGGGCCCTGGGCACACAGCCCGAGGCAGAACACTTCCTCCACCTCGACCGAAGCCCACTCCGGGGCCTTCTGGGCGGCGGCCCACACGGCCCGGCCGCCACGCGCCTGGCATGCCTCGGCGCGGCAGACCTGCAGCACCGGGCCGGCGGGCGGGGCGGTGCGAAAGTCCTTGTAGAACGAGAGCACACCGTGCACCTCGGCCTCGCCGATGTTGAACGTGTCGGCCAGCAGCGGGATGAGCGCCCGCGGCACATGACCGGCGCTGTGTTGCACCGCGTGCAGGGCCGGCAGCAGCCCACCGGCCACGGCCTGATACCGGCGGACGATGGCCTCGAGTTCGGGGAGGAGGTCAGTGGCTTCCAAGGCCGACCATCGTACGCGCCCGGCTCAGCCGCTGCGCCGGTACCCGGGCTTTCGCGACCGGTCGGAGAACTGCCGACCGTCGAAGTACGACGGGCCGGTGTCCGGCCGGCCGCGGCGCCGAGCCCACCTCCAGGTCAGCGAGATGCGCGGGTTCGGCGTGTCCGCGGCGGGAATGCCGTGCAGCCAGTCCGCCTGGGATCGGCCGCCCATCACGAGCAGCGTCCCCTCCCCCGGCAACAGCACCAGGTCGTCCGGCGCAGCGCCTGCGGGCACCGGGTTCGCCTTGGCCTCCGTCCACGAGCCGCGGGGCCGCAGCACGAAGGGTCGCCGCTGGCCGAGCACGGTGATGGCGACCAGCGTGTCGTCCAGCCACACCATCGAGCGGTCGCTGTGCAGGCCTTGGAAGTCCGTGCCGTCCCGATACAGCAGGGCCGCCACGCCCTCCAGCGGCTGCCGGTAGGTGGCCTGCAGGTGCAGGTCGATCTGGCGCAGGAGGGGCACGCTGTCCGGGCGCAGGCCGGCGCCAAGGCGCTGCTCGGGCACATAGGTGTCGTAGCGCAGCACCTCCTGCTGACTCCAGGGCACCTCCGCCCGCAGCCACGCCAACTCCTCCTCCGGCCGGCGCACGAACCCTTCCACCACATCCACCCACGACGTGGCATCGAGCGCGACTCGCCGCACCGCGGCACGACGATCGATGGCGAGTTCCACGGCTGCAGTCTCGCGGGTCCGAGCACCGGGCTACGGTGCACCGCCATGCACGGCTTTCCCGAACGCCCCTGGTGGCCGAGCGACGGCATCCAACTGCGCGAGTCGCTGCGCTACTGGATCGCCAACCACCTCGACCCTGCCGCCACCGTGCGCGTGTGGTGGCGGCACCTGGCCGACGCCGGCCTGGCCGCGCCGACATGGCCGCGCATCCACGGCGGGCTGGGGGTCACCACCCGGGTGCAGGAGATCATCGAATCCGAGCTCGCCGCGGCCGGGGCCATCGCACCACCGGTGGACCACGACGGCTTTCGCGCCATCGCCCCGGTGCTGCGTCAGCTGCTGCCCGCCGACCAGCTGGTCACCTGGCTGGAACCGCTGCTCCGAGGCGAGCACACCTGGGCGCTACTGGTGGACGAGCCCGGGCGCGAGGCCGGCGACGTGGCGTGCAGGGCCGATGTGGATTGGAAGTACACCTCGCTCCACGGGGCGAAGCTGGCACCGCAACCGACCACCCACGCGCTGGTGATGACCCGCAGCGACCCGGCGTCCACCGGGCTCAAGGGCCTCACCTGCTGGATGGTGGACCTGCGCGAGCCGGGCATCACCGCTGCGGATGGGACGGTCACCTTCGCCGAGCACCGTTTCCTCCACGACCGCGCACTCGGCACCCAGGGCAACGGATGGGACGTCGCGCGGCTCGTGCAGCCCTTCCTGGAACGCACGCTGGCGGGGCGCATCCGTCGTGGCCTGGTGCACGTGCCCGCCGGCGACCAGTTGGGCGCGCTGGACCGCACCGTGGCGGAGGCCATCGCCTCCTACCGTCCGGCGCCTCCGCCCGGCGTGGAACGCCGCCGTCAGGCCTGAGCCGGCTCCTGCACCACACCCGCGGCGCGGGCGGCCTCCAGCCGTTCGGTGGTCAGCCATCTACGGCCGGCAAGGAAGAGCACCAGGCTGATGCCACCGTCGACGAACCACACCGAACGCAACGCCATCTCCCGTGACGTGTACTGGTCGGCGATCCACACGACGCTCCCGCCGATGGCCGCGCCGATCGGCATCATCCCCCAGGCAAAGAAGCGGTACACGCTGTTCACCCGGCCCAACAGGTGCGGTGGAATGATCGTCTGGCGCAGGCTGACGGTGATGACGTTCCACGTGCTGCCGAGGAGGGTGCCCACGGCGAACAGCACGGCCACCAACGGCCACCACGTCATCAGCCCGATCATCGTCTGGGCGACTGCGCCGGAGCCGAGCGTGATGGCCAGGCACGTGCCACTTCCGAAGCGTTTCGACATCCACGGCGCCACATGGCCGCCGACGATGGCCCCGACGGCGAAGCCGAACCCCATCAGGGTGAAGGTCAACGGCGTGACGTGCAGTACGTCCTGGGCGTAGAGCACGAGGATCGATCCGCTGATCATCCCGGCCATGTTCATCAGGCCGAGGATGATCGCCATCGCGCGCAACAAGGGGTGATGCCACAGCCAGCGGACACCCTCGCCGAGCTCCTCGCGCCAGGTGCCGCTGAAAGCGTGCTCGGGCCGCTCGGCGCGGAACATGCCGGGGATCAGCGCCACGAGCGCCGCGGCCACGAAGAACGAGCCGGCGTCGACGAAGAACGGGGCGGAGAACGCTGCCAGCAGCAGCAGCGAACCGATCGGCGGACCGATGAACGTGTTGGCCGCGGCCTCGATGCTCCAGATGCGCCCGTTGGCGTGCTCCAGGTGCTCGGCCGGCACGATCGATGGAAGGAACGTCTGGTTGCAGTTGTCGCGCAGCACTTCGGCACACCCGAGCAGCAGGGTGGCCGCCAGCAGCAACAGGTACAACCCGGTGCGGGTACCAGTCACTCCCGCCAGTTCGTCCGGCGCTGGGAGCACGTCCTGCTCGCCGAGCACGGCCAGGGCCACCACCACCGTCAGCACGCCGCGGAGGGTGTCCATGGCCACCATGGCCTTGCGGCGATCCACCCGGTCGGTGATGACGCCCGCGGGCAGGGTGAAGAACAGCCACGGCAAGCGCTGCACACCCGCCACGAGGGCCACGAGGAGGGGGTTGCGAGTGATGGCCGACGCCAGCCAGGGATAGGCGATGCCCGCCATCCCGTCGCCGATGTTGGAGAGCGCCGTGGCCACGTACAGCTTGCGGTAGCTGCCACCGAGGCGCACCCGCTTCGACGTGGGGGCAGCCGCCTCGGCGGCCTCGGCGGCCGCAGCCAGGGTGGCCGCTGCATGGTCGGTCGCAGTGTGGTCCGTCGCAGTGTGGTCCGTCGCAGTGTGGCCGGAAGCTGCGTGGTCGGAGGTGTCGGTCATCGGGCGTCCTTCGGGGCGACGGGGCGATTGGTGGGGAAGAAGCCGAGCAGAAGGGCGTACTCGCGCACCCCTCCTCGCGGCTGGCTGCTGAACTCGATGGCCAGATCCATCATCCGGGCGCTGAACTCCGCAGCCCGCTCGTCCGGGATGCGAACCGCACGCATGGTGAACAGGCACGGCATGTCCGCAGCCATCGCGTCCATGTCGGCCAGCGCTCGGGCATCGGCCAGAAAGGGGAGGTCGCCGTCGTGCAGGCTGTCGGGGAAGCGGATGGTGCGCGCCGTGCGGCCGTAGAAGCGTTCCTCCATGGCCCTCACCTTGCGCGTGCGCGTCACCTGCAACAGGCCGGCATCGTGCAGCACGTCCACATGGTGGGCCAGCGTGCCCTTCGGCCGCTGCACACGTTCCGCCAACTCGGTGACCGACATCGCGCGCTCCAGCACGAGGTCGAGGATCAGCAGACGCAGCGGGTCGGCCACCGCCTTGAGGCGCGCCGGCGTATCGGCGGAGATCTCATCCGCCAGCTCGTAGTCCAGGTGGTGCACCGCGCCAACGTCCGACATTCGCCAAACATTAGGCAGATGTCGCCCATTCGTCAACACCCTCCGCGACCCGAGTCAGCAGCGATCGACCCGAGTGAGACCCGCCACATCCGAGTAAGGCCCGCCACATCCGAGTGAGGCCCGCCACATCCGAGTGGGGCCCGCCACATCCGAGTGAGGCGTCGCAACGGAGTGGGTACTCGCATCCGGGATCGGAGTGTGCACTCCATTGAAGGCCCACACTCGGATCCGGGCCCGCACACTCGGATCCGGGCCCTCATACTCGGATCCGGGCCCTCATTCGGATCGGGGTCAGGGAGGCGGCTCAGGCAATCACAGACTCGGGGAATCTCCGCACTCCGGTCACCCACCGCGCCAATCGACTGCGGCGTCCGCCGCCTGGCAGGGCATGATGGGCGGCGATGTTGCGCCGAACCGCCCGCGGGCTGCTTCCCCCGCTGGAGCGGCCCGCCTTCCGCGAAGGGGCACGCAAGATGGTGCCGCTGGCCCTGCCGATCGCCATCTGGGGCCTGGTCACCGGGGCGGCGATGGTGGCCCTCCTCAGTGCACCGATGGCCCTGCTGATGACAGTCCTGGTCTACGCCGGTTCCGCCCAGCTGGCCACCACCCCGATGCTGGCGGCCGGGGCGCCGCTCCCCGTCATCTGGGCGACGTCGCTGGTGGTGAACCTGCGCTTCGTCATCTTCTCGGCCGCCTCCCGCCGGGCGTTCGCCCGCCTGCCGTGGTATCAGAAGCTGCTGGCCGGCTACCTCAACGGCGACCTCGGGTTCGCCATCTTCAGCCAGCGCTTCGCCGGTGCCACCGAGCACGGCAACCCGGAGCAATGGGGCTTCTTCTACGGGCTGGCGTTGGGGAACTGGGCGTCGTGGCAGGTCGGCTCCGTCGTCGGCATCCTGCTCGGCAACTTCGTGCCGACGGAGTGGGGGTTGGGCCTGGCGTCGTACCTGGCGCTGCTGGCGGTGTTGATCCCGATGCTCCGCACCCGTCCGGCCGCGGCCGGCACCCTGGTAGCCACGGGCGTGGCGGTCACCACCACCCATCTTCCATTGCGCACCGGGTTGCTGCTGGCAGTCGTCGCCGGCGTGGGTGTGGCGCTGCTCGTGGAGCACTGGGCCGAACGCCGAGCAGCCCTCCGCCCGAACCCCACCGAGGTGGCCGCGTGAGCCCGTCCACGTGGTACCTGGTGGGCGGCATCGTGGGGCTCACCGTCACCGTGTTCGCCACCCGCAGCGGCTTCTACCTGCTGCCGGCGCGCCTCGAGCTGCCCCACTGGGCCGAGCGGGTGCTGCGCTACGCCCCCGGGTGCGCGCTGGCCGGCGTGATCGCGCCCGCCCTGTTGAACAAGGGTGGCACCCCGGCGCTCACCTGGAACAACCACGAGCTGCTGGCCGCACTGGTGGCCGGCACCGTCTTCGTCAAGTGGCGCAACATGATGGGCATGATCACCATCGGCCTCTTGGTGTTCACCGCGCTGCGGTGGTGGGCCTGAGCGCTCGCCGGCTGTGCAGGGTCAGAGCGGCGGGCCGTGGTGCCGCTTGTCGCCTTCCCAGCCGTCGCGGTGCACGAAACGTTCCACCGGCTGGCGGTTCACCGGGCCGAACTCGCGCTCGGGGAAACCCATGGGGATCATCGCCCCGATCTTGATGTGCTCGGGAATGCCCAGCACCTCACGAATCGTCGGCTCGGCAGCGCGGAAGAGGGTCGTGAAGACGGTGCCGAGGCCCAGCGCCCGCGCCGCGAGCAGGATGTTCTGCGCCGCCGGATAGATGGCGGACCACGTGAACTGCTCCCGCGGCGAGTCGAACGGGTAGATCACGGGGCCGCACACGAGGATGATCACCGGCGCGCTGCTCAGCGTGTCGATCAGGTTCTGGGTGCCGTCGAGCATCAGGCGGCTCGTGCGGTCGTGGCGCGGCATCTGCTGCACGCGGTCGCCCATCGCGTCGCGCACCGCGCCACCGATGGCGGCCCGCTTGGCGGCGTCGGTGACGACCACGAAGTCCCACCCCTGGCTGTTGCCGGGGCTGGGGGCACGGGTAGCTGCCCACAACACCTGGTCGAGCAGCTCCTCGGGCACGGGGTCGGGCTTGAGGTGCCGCATCGCGCGACAGGTGCCCATTGCCTCGAAAACGTCCATAGGGGCGGAGGCTAACCCCCGCCCCCATGGGCACGCACGTTCGCTTCGACGTCGTCGACGACGCAGCTCAGCCGAGGGCGGACTTCTCCAGGATGTGGATGCCGCACGCCGAGCCGAGCCCGATGACATGTGCCAGGCCGACCTTGGCGCCTTCGATCTGGCGGTCGCCGGCCTCGCCACGAAGGTGGTGGCAGACCTCCCAGATGTTGGCGATGCCGGTGGCGGCGATCGGGTGGCCCTTGCTCTCCAGGCCGCCCGACACGTTCACCGGGGTGGAGCCGTCACGCCAGGTGGCGCCGGAGTTGAAGAAGTCCACCGCGCCGCCTTCCTCGCAGAGGCCGAGGTTGTCGTAGTGCACCAGCTCGGCAGTGGCGAAGCAGTCGTGCAGCTCGACCAGGTCGAGGTCTTCCGGCCCGACACCGGCCTGCTCGTAGGCCTGCTTGGCGGCGATCTTGGTGAGCGTGTTCACGTCCGGCAGCACCTGGCAGGCCTCCTGCCACGGGTCGCTGGTGAGGATCGAGGCCGACACCTTGATGGCCCGGCGCTGCTGCTCCAGCGACATCGTGCGCAGCTTCGCGCCGCTGACCACGACCGCAGCGGCGGCGCCGTCGCAGTTGGCGGAGCACATCGAGCGGGTGTTCGGGTAGGAGATCATCACGTCGTTCATGATCTCGTCCAGCGTCATCCGCTTCGTGTACGCGGCCAGCGGGTTGAGCGTGCTGTGCGCGTGGTTCTTCTCGGCGATCTTGGCGAACAGCTCGAAGGTGGCGCCGCCGTACTTGTGGCCGTACTCCATGCCGACCTGGGCGAACGTGCCGGGCATGGCGTCGGTGCCGATGCGACCGTCGGTGGAGGTGACGGCGCCGTAGCGGCCGCCGGGCGTCCATTCCTTCTTGTCGCTCTTCGGCTTGCCGCCGCCGCCGAGGAGGCCGGCGCCGGCCAGCTTCTCCACGCCGACCGCAAGGCCCATGTCGGTCTCGCCGGCCTTGATGGCCATGATCGCCGTGCGCAGCGCGGTGGCGCCGGTGGCGCAGGCGTTGGACACGTTGTAGACGGGGATGCCCGTCTGGCCGACCTGCTTCTGGATCTGCTGGCCGATGCCACCCTGACCCATCAGGCAGCCTGCGGCCAGGATGCCCATGTCCTTCATCGTGACGCCGCCGTCGGCGAGGGCGGCCATTGCGGCTTCTGCCGCGAGGTCCACGGTGTCCTTGTCCGGGTGCTTGCCGAACTTCGTCATGCGAATGCCGAGGATGTAGATGTCGTCAGCCATCTGGGTTCTCCCTTGTGTCGATGTGGTGTGCGTGTGCGAATGGGGGTTGGGTCAGGCCGGCTCGAAGCCGAAACCGATGGCCTCGACACCGTTGTCGTCGGTGCCGAGCGAGTAGGTGGCGAGCTTCACCTTCATGCCGAGCTTCACGTGCTCCGGGCTGGGCTCGATGTTGATCAGGTTGCCGCGCACGCTGGTGCCGTTGCAGTCGACGATCGCCGCGGCGAACGGCACCGGCACGCCGGGGGCCGCGAAGGTGACGATGGTGAACGCCCGGACCTCGCCGTCGGTGGACACGTCCACCTTGTGGAAATCGGTGGCGAAGCAGCCGGCGCAGGCGTTGCGGCGGTCGAAGTAGCGGGCGCCGCAGGCGGTGCACTCATTCGCCTGCAGGTGCGGCTGGTCGCCGAGCACCAGGTAGTTGACCAGGGGGATCTGGGAAGTCACGGCTCCTCCTCGAAGCATGTGGCACGGACGTGATGTGCGCGTCACGCTACGACGGCGGGCCGCTCAGGCAAGAGTCGGAGGGAGGAGTCAGGCAGTGGCGCGCACGATCGTGATCGCCCGCTCCGGGCAGGCCGCGGCACCGAGCTCGGCGGACGCTGCGTGCTCGGGCGGCACGTCCACCACATGCACGTCGATGTACCCGTCGGCGTCGAGCAGGTACACGTCGGGCGCCCAGCGGTGGCACTGCCCCCAGCCGTTGCACACGCTCGGGTGGGTGCGCACGCGCACGCCAACCTCGGCCGCCCGGTCCTCGTCGCTCACGCAGACGATGCTGTCCACCGCGCGGGCCGGCGAACAGGGACAAAGGTCCCGCAGCGGAATCGTTCGACGAACGCGGTCACGAGATCTCGCGTATCCGGCGAGATTTGGTGCCTGCGTCCGCCGACTGGCGCGCGGGGCCGCCGGGCTCAGAGGTCGAGCGACTTGGCGATGATCGTTTTCATCACTTCCGTCGTGCCGCCGTAGATGGACGTGATGCGGGCATCGGCGTAGGCCCGGGCGATCGGGTACTCCGTCATGTAGCCGTAGCCGCCGAACAGCTGCAGGCAGCGGTCCACCGACTTCTGCTGCAGTTCGGTGCACCAGTACTTCGCCTGCGCGGCCTCCGCCGCGGACAGGCTGCCGGCGTTGAGGCGCACGACGCATTGGTCCACATAGGCCTGCGCGACGTCGACGCTGGTCTTCACCTCGGCGAGGACGAACTTGGTGTTCTGGAAGGCGGAGATCGGCTGGCCGAAGGCCCGCCGCTCCTTCACATAGTCGACCGTCCAGTTCAGTGCGGCCCGGGCGGACGCCACACCGGTGACGGCGATCGACAGGCGCTCCTGGGCCAGGTTGGCGGTGAGGTAGCTGAACGCCTTCCCCTCGTCGCCGAGGCGGTTGGCCACCGGGACCCTCACGTCGGTGAAGAACAGCTCGGCGGTGTCCTGGCTGTGCATGCCCACCTTGTCCAGGTTGCGCCCACGCTCGAACCCCTCCATGCCGCGCTCCACCACCAGCAGCGACATGCCGGTGTGGCGTTGGGTGGGGTCGGTCTTGGCGGCCACGATCACCAAGTCGCTGTTGATGCCGTTGGTGATGAACGTCTTCGACCCGTTCAGCACGTACACGTCGCCGTCGCGCACGGCCGTGCTGGCGATGCCCGCCAGGTCGCTGCCGGTGCCCGGCTCGGTCATGGCGATGGCCGTGATCAGTTCGCCCGAGGCGATGCCCGGAAGCCACCGGGCCGCCTGCTCGTCGGTGCAGTACTCCACGAAGTAGGGGGTGGTGATGTCGTTGTGCAGGGTGATGCCCAGGCCAGCGCCGGCGATGCCCGCCTCGGCCAGCACCTCGGCCAGCACCTGGTTGAAGCGGAAGTCCTTCACTCCCCCACCGCCCCATTGCTCCGGCACGGCCATGCCAGTGAAGCCGTACTCGCCGGCCTTGGCGAAGATGCCCCGCGGGGCGATGCCGTCGCGCTCCCACTGCGCATAGTCGGGCGCCAGTTCCTTGGCCACGAACGCGGCGAACGACTCGCGGAACGCCTCGTGCTCAGGCTCGAAGTGGGGGCGGGTCACGGTGTCGGCCATGAACGCGACGGTAGCGGCGCAGCCGGGCCACCCACCAAGGCCGGGCGCTCCCTACGACGAGGGCTGGTGCTGGTGCTGAACGTACGAGCCCAGGAGCCGCCCGCGGAGGAACTCGCCGAAGTGGATCGGTTCGAAGGCCGGCGCGGCCCCAGCAGGCACACACGACGGCAGTGGCGCGATCGTGGTGGACACATGCGGGTCGAAGAAGAACGGCACGGAGTAGCGCTCCACGCCCGACAGGTTGTACACCCGGTGCGGAGTGGACCGCAGGATGCCGTTGCTCCAGCGGTGGAGCATGTCGCCCACGTTCATCACGAAGGCGCCGGGCACGGGCGGCACGTCGAGCCACTGCCCATCGGGGCTCAGCACTTCCAGCCCGCCGACGTCGTGCTGGGCCAGGAGGGTGAGGAACCCGAAGTCGGTGTGCGGGGCGGAGCCGTACAGGTCGTCCGGCGCGCCAGCGGGCCGCACCGGGTAGTGCAGCAGCCGTAGCCAGGTGGTGGGTGGCGCGAAGTGGCAGGCAAGCTCGCCTGGCACGCAGCCCAAGCCTTCCTCCACCAGGGCCACCAGCCGCATTCCGACACCCACCATCGTGGCCTGATAGCGCTCCGCCAGTGGACGGAAACCTGGCAGCCAAGTCGGCCATTGGTTCGGCCCGGCCAGGTAGTTCCCCGCGGCAACCTGTTCGCCGTCCGCTGCGTCCTCGCGCATCACCATGAAGGACTCGCTCTGGTTGGGCTTCGTCACGTCGGCGAGCGTGGAGTGGCGAGTGGTGGACGTGTC
>JBPOIX010000144.1:0-5683 GCA_052034175.1 Actinomycetota bacterium | reverse complement strand
TCAACACCTGGCAGCTGGGCCACCAGCAGGCCACCGGTGAACGCGACAGCACCACCCTGCTGGGCACCGTCGCCCTCGGTGGCGACTACGCCCGCGTGCGCACCGATGCCCGCGTGGTCGGCCAGGGCGCCACCACCAAGCAGGTGGCGCTGTACTACGCCGACGGCAATCAGCTGCACGACTTCCGCACCCTGCAGGATCACATCGCCCCGAAGACGAACAGCGATCTGCTGTTCAAGGGCGCTGTTCAGAACACGGCCAAGAGCGTGTACACCGGTCTCATCCGCATCGGCGAGGACGCCCGTGGCTCGGTGGCCTACCAGACCAACCGCAACCTGACGCTCAGCGAGGGTGCCTGGGCCGAGAGCGTGCCCAACCTCGACATCCGCACCAACGACGTCAAGTGCAGCCACGCCAGCACCGTCGGCCCGATCGACGACGAGCAGCGCTTCTACCTCGAGAGCCGCGGCATCCCGCCCGAGGTGGCCGAGCGGCTGGTCGTGCTCGGCTTCTTCGACGACGTGCTGGCGGCGCTGCCGGTCGGTGCCCTGCGGGCCGACCTCAAGGCCCGCGTGGCCGCCAAGCTGCATCGCCGGGCGGAGGTGGCAGGGTGAACGTCGTGGTGTGTGCCCTCGCCGACCTGGCCCCCGGCTCGGCAACCCGGTTCGAGGTCGGCGGGCGTGCCATCGCCGTCATCCGCCTCGGCGACGACGTGTACGCCATCGGCGACACGTGCAGCCACGCCGATGTGTCGCTGAGCGAAGGGGAGGTGTGGTGCGATTCCAAGGAGATCGAGTGTTGGAAGCACGGCAGCCTGTTCAGCCTGGAGACCGGTGAACCGCAGACGCTGCCCGCTACCCAGCCGGTGCCGGTCTATGTGGCGCGGGTTGTGGACGGCAACGTCGAACTGAGCCTGGAGGTCGCCGAATGAGCACGTTGGAGATTCGTGGGCTGGTGGCCTCGGTGGCCGGCAACCAGATCCTCAACGGCATCGACCTCACGGTGCGCTCCGGTGAGGTGCACGCGATCATGGGGCCCAACGGGGCGGGCAAGACCACCCTGTCGTCCACCGTGATGGGGCGCCCGGGGTACGAGGTGTTGTCCGGGCAGGTGCTGCTTGATGGGGCCGACGTGCTGGCCATGCCGGCCTGGCAGCGGGCGCAGGCCGGGCTGCACATGGTGATGCAGTACCCCAGCGAGGTGCCGGGCGTGATGCTGCCGGACGTGATGGGCGAGGCGTTCGCCGCCCGCGGAAAGGCCACCGACGGCTTGGCGGCGCTGCTGGTTGCCGAGGCCGAGCGCATCGGGTTCCCCCCTGCGCTGCTGGACCGGGCACTGAACGTGGACCTCTCGGGTGGCGAGAAGAAGCGCAACGAGACCCTGCAGTTGGCAATGCTGCGTCCGAAGTTCGCCATCCTCGACGAGCTGGACTCCGGCCTGGACATCGACGCCCTGCGGGACTGCTCGCGGCGCGTGGAGGCGCTCACCAACGAGGGCGAGGGCGACGAGCGGCTGGGCGTGATCGCGATCACCCACTACAACCGTCTGCTGGAAGAGCTGAAGCCGGACTATGTGCACATCCTGGTGAAGGGCCGCATCGTGGCCAGCGGCGGGCACGAGCTGGCCGATCGCCTGGAGCGCGACGGCTACGAGGCGTTCAGCGGCGACCAGGCCACCGCCGACGCCGCCGCGGCCAGCGCCTACGACGATCTGTTCAAGCTGTAGCCGCCGGCTCGCGGCCGACGCCGCCGCCTTCACAGAAGCTTCATCACCCTCCTCCTGGCGCCTTCACGGGCTGGGCGCACCATGACCTCATCAGCAAGAAGGTCTGAAGGAGGATCATGAAGAAGTACCAGAAGGGCTTGGTCATCGGTGGTGTGGTGCTCGCCACCCTCACCCCGGCAGCGTTCGTCGCCGCCGAGGCCTGGGGCAACAACGGCAACGGCATGGGCGGCCACGGCAACGGTTCGATGGACTGCGACGGCAGCGTCCAGATGCAGAGCCACCAGGGCCAGATGCAGCAGGGCCACCAGGGCAACGGTCAGCAGGGCACCGGCAACGGTCAGGAACGACGCGACGGCACCGGCCCGAACCATGTCGACGGCACCACGGTGCGGCCGATGGACGGCTCGGGCATGCAGCAGCACGGTCGGAGCTGAGTTCATGAGGCGCCTGCCTCCAACCACCACACGAGGGTCCCGCCGGTTCGACCGGCAGGGACCCTCGTGCGCGTTCGCCCGCTGCGCGAGAGTGGCACCGTGACCCGCCCGCCGCTCGTGCTCGTCGTCGACGACGAGGCCACCATCCGCGAGGTGGTGCGTCGCTACCTGGAGGCCGACGGCGTGCAGGTGGCCGAGGCCGCCGACGGTGAGGAGGCGCTGCGCCGGTTCGCCGAGTTGGCGCCCGACGTGGTGGTGCTCGACGTGATGATGCCGGGGGTGGACGGCATCGAGGTGCTGCGGCGCATCCGTGCCGAGGGTGACACGTACGTGTTGATGTTGACGGCGCGCACGGAGGAGGTCGATCGGGTGATCGGGCTCTCCGTCGGCGCCGACGACTATGTGACGAAGCCGTTCAGCGCCCGGGAGTTGGTGCTGCGGGTGAAGGCCCTGCTGCGCCGGCCGCGGGCTGCGGGGGCGGCGCCGATCGCCGCGGATGGCAGCGGCCTGCACCTCGACCCGGAGCGGCGCGAGGTGACGGTGGACGGTGCGCCCGTGTCGTTGAGCGCGCTCGAGTTCGATCTGCTGGCCGCGCTTGCCGGTGCGGCTGGGCGGGTGTTCACCCGGCGGCAACTGCTGGAGCGGGTGTGGGGCTTCGACTACTACGGCGACGAGCGCGTGGTGGACGTGCACATCCGCAACCTGCGCCGTGCCTTGGGCGACGACGCCGATTCGCCGCGCTTCGTGGCCACCGTGCGCGGCGTGGGCTACAAGTACGCGGGCGGTGCCTCGTGAGGTCCGTCCGAGCCCGACTGCTGTGGTCGTTCCTCGCGATCGCATTGGCCGGGGCCGCCGTCTTCGCCGTGGCCGTGCGGGTGATGGTGCCCCGCCTGTTCGACGACACGATGGGCAACGGCGGGATGAACGGCGACGGGCATGGAAGCGGCATGGCCGAGATGGGCGCCCAGCACGACGCCGTCGTGTCGGCTGTGAACAAGGCGACGGTGGTCGCCGTGCTGGCCGCGCTCGTGGTGGCCACGGTGGCAGCGCTGTGGATGAGCCGGCGCGAGGTGCGGCGGCTGGAGTCCTTGCAGCGTGCGACCCGGCTGTTGGCGGCGGGCGACTACGGCGCCCAGGTGGAGGTGCCGCGGGAGCGTGAGCTGGCGGCGTTGGCCACGGACGTCAACGATCTCGCCGCGGCGCTCGCTGCCACCGAGCGGCATCGCGCCTCGCTGATCAACGACGTGGCCCACGAGATGCGCACCCCGCTCACCACCCTTGGCGGGGTGGTAGAGGGCTACGGCGACGGCCTGTTCACGGCCGACGAGATGGCAGCGACCGCGCGTGCCGAGCTGGCCCGCCTGCAGCGCCTGGCAGGCGACCTAGCCGACGTGTCGCGGGCGGAGGAAGGCCGCGTGACGCTCACCCTCGCCGACCACGACCTGGCAGAGGTGGCGGGTGCGGTGGCGGCGCGGCTGCGGCCACGAGCGGAGGCGGCGGGGATCGCGCTCGCGCTGATGGCGCCCGAGCCCGTGCCCGCCCGCTGCGACCGGGGGCGCATCGAGCAGGTGCTCACCAACCTCCTGGACAACGCGCTCGCCTACACGCCGAGCGGCGGCACAGTCACGATGACCGCGGCGCCGCTGACGGGTGGCGGATCGACCGTGACGGTCGCCGACACGGGCCGCGGCCTGCGCCCGGAGGAGCTCGCTCGTGTCTTCGAACGCTTCTACCGCGGCGACCCGGGTGGTCACGCCCGCGGCACGGGCATCGGCCTGACGATCGGCCTCGCCATCGCCAAGGCTCACGGCGGCGACCTGGTGGCCGCGTCCGAAGGCCCCGGCAAGGGCTCGACGTTCGCCCTGACCGTGCCCTGACGCGCCCGCGGGCGCGTCAGGAGAACCCGCGCGAAACCTGCGAAGCTGTCGCGATGTCGCCGATCTCGGCACGTGTGAGGATGCCAGCCGCGCTCTGGCTCGCATGCCTGGCCATCCTGCCTGCGTGCGGCCAGGATGGGGGAGGTGGGGTTCCTCCCGACACCACGGCCGGTGTTTCCATCGGGTCGCTCCTGACCCGACATCCTGATGCCCACGACCAAATGGATGGCGCCTACGGCGGCGTACTCGCTGTGGAGGACGGATGCGTGTATCTCGACTCGCCCGACGGGGGTCAGTTGGACACCGTGATCTGGCCAGCGGGAACCACCTTCGACCCTTCGGCACGCACGCTCACGCTCGCTGATGGGCGTGCCTTCGCGGACGGTGATCTGATCCTCCTCACCGGTGGCAGCGTGGACATCGAGCAGTTGCCCGTCGCCGCGGCTCCCGCCTCCGCGGAGGCGCTGGCGTGCCTCAGCCGCACGAACGACGACGGGAAGATCTTCCTGGTCGACGCCGCCCCGGCCTACGGAGTGCAAAGTGTGTCGACGCTCCCCTGAGAGACCACGAAAGCTGCGTTCTCGCCAAGTGGAGGGATCGTGAGGTATCGCTTCGTCCTTCCGATGCTGCTGGTCGGTTGCAGCGTTGTACCGGAGGGCGACGACTTTCCCGACCTCGTCGTCGCCAACGATTGCGACGAACCCGTTGCCTGGCGATCGGCGAGCAGGGACTACTGGTCAGGCGACCTTGCGCCCCATTCGACCATCGTCCTCAGTCCCGCAGAGGAGGATGCCGAGGAGACGATCGTCTTCGTGCTCCCCTCGGCACGCGAGGTGTCGCTGTCGGGCATCGGCACGATCGCGCTGACCTCGTGTACGCCGTGAGCGCGCCAACCCCGAATCGCTGCCCGTTGATCGGTGCTCACTGCACTACGCGGGTCCAGTCCATGAACCAGGAGTCGAACCAGGTGACGCCGCTGTCGTGACTGACGCCTTGGCGCCAGCGGCAGGAGGTGGGGGTGATGCGGTCCCACACGCCGCGCACGACACTGGTCGTGCCGTCGTCGTTCTGCTCGGTGGCGGTGAAGCTGCCGACGCCGTCGACGAACACCCCGGTCAGGCCGTCGGCCGACAGTTCGCCGCTCTTGGCGTTCACCCAGAAGTCGTTCCACACACCACGGTCGCGGTGCAGCAGGCGCAGCCCCATGCCGCTGAAGTCGCGTGCGGGGATGCGCAGCTCCTCGATGCTGCCGACGCCGCCGAGGATGGTCCAGACGGTCGCCTCGCCGGGGAACTCCAGCCACTCGTCCTGCGAACCCGGCTGCAGCATGCGGTTGGCGATGCGCCACTCGCCGGCCAGGAAGTCGAAGTCGCCCGGCCGTCCGGTGCCCTGGGTGTCGTCCTGCATCGTCATCGTCTGCTCCTTCTCGAACCTGCGCCGACGGTACGGACGTGGACCTGCGCGATGCGGACGAATGGCCCACCGATCCGGCCATCCAGCGGACGGGTGACCCGACCGCAGACGCGTCACCGCCGCACTGCACGGGGGGTCGCAGTGCGGCGGCTCGCTGGCGACGGGTTCGCGGTGAACCTGTCGGAACGGTGCCCGAGGGGGCGTGGGGTCAGATCGCTCGCAGGCGGCGGACGC
>JBPOIX010000181.1:0-29287 GCA_052034175.1 Actinomycetota bacterium | reverse complement strand
GGATCGGTGAGCGGCGCCACCCGGGGGGCCTGATGAGCGACGGCCGTCTCGAAGAGGTTGCGGACGAAGCGGGCGTTGCCGAACCCGCGGGTTCGAGGCTCCGCGGCGATGAAGTGGCGCACGCGGGCGAGCGCGTCCTCGCTGAGGTGGTACTGGCTCTTCTCCCCGAGACGGACGAAGATCGAGGTCAGCTCGTCGCCGGTGTAGTCGGGGAAGTTGACGGTGCGGGTGAAACGGCTCTTGAGGCCGGGGTTGGCGTCGATGAAGTCCGCCATCTCCTCGGGATAGCCGGCGGCGACGATGGCCAGGTCCTCCCGATGGTCCTCCATGAATTTCACGAGGGTGTCGATCGCTTCCTTGCCGAAGTCGTCGTCGCCGCCGCGAGCCAGGGCGTAGGCCTCGTCCACCAGCAGCATCCCGCCGAGTGCGGCCTCGAGGGCTTGCTGGGTCTTCAACGCGGTCTGTCCTACGAACCCGGCCACCAGCTTGGAGCGGTCGGTCTCGACGAGGTGGCCCTTGGACACCACTCCGACCGAGTGGTAGATCTCCGACAGCAGCCGGGCAACGGTGGTCTTTCCGGTACCGGGGTTGCCGGTGAAGACCAGATGGTGGCTGGTCTCGATCGTGGGCAGGCCGCGGTCGGCGCGCAGCTGTTGCACCTGGAGCAGGCTGGTGAGCCGGCGGATCTCAGCCTTCACGTTGGCCAGGCCGACGAGGTCGTCGAGCTGGGCGAGGAGCTCGCTCAGCGGCCGAGCCGGGCGAGCCTCGGCGGGGGGCGCAGACTCGCTGCTGGCGGTTGCTGTGGCGACCGGGGAGCCGGGCGACGCCTCGCCTGCCGGCGCCTCGCCTGTGGCCGGGGCCCCGCCTCGGGCGGGAGCGGCCGGTTGGCCGGGGCGGGGAACGCCGCACGCGTCGAGGTGGCGCAACAACACCGTGCGGAAGGCGTCGATGGCGCCCAGTTCGTCCGGCGAGGGCACCAGGTCGATCGCTGCGGCGGCGTGGGCGATGCGCAACGCCCCTTCGTAGTACGGGTACGAGCGCCGAGTGCCATGGCGGGCGTCCGCACGCACGAGCAGGTCGAAGAGCACGCTCGGTTGGCGGAGACGGTCCGTGGCGCCGGCGAACAGGTTCATGGCCCGCGCCGCGGCGGTGGACACGACCAGTGGTGGGTCCAGCTGCGGGCCGAGGACGTCGAGGTAGGCGTCGAGTTCGCCGTCGGTGAGCCGGCCGTCGGCCGCCAGCACGCCGCCGGCGATGTTGGCCGCCTCACGGATGGCCTCGGCGTGGTGCGCGCCGTCCGCCTGGCGCGACAACGCCGCCAGCTCGCCACCCACGGTGTGGACGAACGAGCTGACGGCGTCGCGGAGCACGTCCAACTAGCGGGTCACCCGGCGCGCACGCAGGGGGATGTGATCCGCTTCACGCGGCCCGGCCGTGTCGTCGGTGGAGACCACGAGCCAGCCAAGTGCGCGCTGCTGGCTGGCCTCGAACAGGTCGAGGTCGACGGGCAGCATCTCGCTGTCGCCAGCCGCCAGTGGGAAGTAGTCGGCATTGGACACAGCGGGGTTGGCGATGTCGTAGAACCCGCTGCCGGCGACATCCGGGGGCAGGTCGGCGACAACGCTCCAGCTGGCGACGAGGAACTCGAAGTCGCCGTCACCGAGCAGAGCGGAGGAGACCACCAGTTGCACATTGGAGCCGTTGGCCGGGGCGGTGGCCGACCAGCCCTCGACCTGGGCGAAGGTTGAATCGAACACGAAGGTGGCAAAGATGCCGTCCGGCACGCCGCTGGTCATCAGACCGTTGTCGATGCCGATCACGTAGTAGTCCGTCTCGCCGTCGTCGTCGACATCGATCATCACGTCGTACTCACGGGTGGCCTGGTTGGCAACCCGCTCGTAGGAGCTGATGTCGAACACGACGAGCTGCTCGGTCTCGGAGATGTAGAAGCTCTGCACCCCTACGTCGCGGACGTCGGTGACCATCGGGTCCGGGCTGTCCTTGCCGTCGGTGATGGCCCACTGGTACACGTCGACGATGCCGTCGTGCACCCCGGCGTTCTGCAGCTTGATGTTCTCCACCGGGTTCGACGGTGCCGCCGTGCGGGTGAGCGGGCCGACACCGGCAGCCTGGATGTCCGAGACGCCGTACGGCACGTACACCAGCGGTGTGACCAGCGTGCCGATGCCGGCAGCGGGGGCCTGCGGGGTGGCGAACACCAGACCGCGGATGGCAGCCAGGTCGCCGCCGTCGTCCGCGGAGGAGTCCGGAAGGCTCTCGGGGTCGGTGATCCGCAGGCGGACCACGACGTTGCGCTGGCTGCCCGCGGGCACGGTGACCGTGGCCGGAGTGATGGTGACCTGCAGGTCGGTGCCGAGGTTGTTCAGGTCGGCGAAGAGGTCATAGGTGACCGCCGCGGCGGACTTGTTGACGACGGTGATGGTGCGCGACACGTCGGTCGGGCCGGTGAGCTGGCGGAAGCCGAACGAGAGGCTGTTGCGGCCGTCAGCGGTGGCGAAGTACGCCTGTGCGGTGACCGCCCCTTCGGCGGACACCATGCCGGCACCGCCGCGCATCGGGTCGAACTCACCGACGCCGGAGGGGTCGGCCGAGGACATCATCGCGCCCTTGACCGCCTTCGGCCCCCATGTCGGGTGTGCCTGGCGAGCCAGAATGGCGAGGCCGGCAGCGTGCGGAGCAGCCATCGACGTGCCCGAGAGCAACATGCCACCGGTGCCCGTGCCGACCTCGGCCGAGAGGATGCTCACGCCCGGTGCCGAGATGTCCGGCTTGGCGTAGCTGTCCTGGCGGGGGCCGTTCGAGGTGAAGTCGGCGAACATCGTGAACGCCGGGTTCGCGATGTCGTCGCCGAGGTCGAGGGTGACGACATCGCCGGTGTCGAACGCCTCACCGACGCCCGCGGGAATGCCGACGAACGGGATGGTGGCGCCGGAAATGTTGCCTTCCAACGGCGGGAAGCCGTCGGCGTTGTTGACGAAGATGACGGCCAGAGCGCCGGCGTTGGTGCCGTGGATGGCGCGGGCCACACGGCCGCAATCGCCGCGGTGGGTGACGGCGATCTTGCCGACGGCGGGGTCGTAGTCGGCAAGGTCGCAGCCGAGCCCGACGTCGACGAGTTCGCCGGTGATCGGGCCGCTGGTGGCGAAGTCGAAGGCATTGGAGTTCTGTGCCGTGTAGGTCTCGGCGCCCGTGATGGCGACGCCGGGCAGCGTGGCCGACGAGACGTCGGTGGCGGCGACGGACAGCACCGTGTTGGCGGACGACGGGCCACCGAGCATGTAGGCGCTGGGACCCTCGTTGCCGGCCGAGACAACCGAGAGCACGCCCTCGGCGGTGGCATTGTCCAGCGCCACGGCCAGCGGCTCGTCGGCGGTGCCCCACGGGGAGCCGAGCGACATGTTGATCACGTCCACGTCCGCAGCGACTGCGGCTTCGATGGCCTGGAGGATGACATCGTCGTTGGCGCTGCCGTCACAACCGAACACGCGGTAGGCGTAGATCGTGGCTTCGGGGGCCGAGCCGGGTGCCACCAGGAAGTCGTTGGAGGCGATGGTGTCGGCGTCGTACGGCCCGGTGAAGGTGCTGCCGTCGGAGAGCACGCCCTGGCCGGCGGCGGTGCCACCGACGTGGGTGCCGTGGTGGCCGCAGGCCAGCGGGTCCGGGTCGGGCACGGCGGTGTCGGCGGCGTAGGCGTCGCCGACGAAGTCGTAGCCGCCGGCCACCTTCGTGGTCGGGAAGAAGCCGTCCGTGACCGTGAGGCCGTCGTCGGCAAGGAAGTCGGCGGAGTCGCCGCTCCCGCCGAACGTGGCGTGGTAGTAGTCGATGCCGTCGTCGATGATGGCGATCTTCATTCCGTCACCCGTGTAGCCGTAGTCCTGCCACACGGTGGGGGCGCCGGTGTATTCGTCCGAGACGCCGTTGAAGAGGGTGAGCGTGCGGGACACGTGCACCTGGGCGACGCCCGGAACGGCGGCGAGCTTGGAGAGGTCGCTGACCTTCACCCGCACCGTGTACGCATTGAGCACGACCTTGAGTGAGGCGTCGATCGTGGCGCCGCTGGCGGCGAGCTGGGCGCGAACGGCAGCCTGCGAGGCCACCACGGACCGCTCGGCCTCGGCGCGGCTGAAGCGTGCGCCGATGCGCTCGGCCCGCTGGCGCGCCGCCGACACGGAGTCCGTGGAGAGGATGACGGTGGCGGAGACGACCTTGTCGGTGTCGTCGAACGCGTTGAGCCCGGTGACCCTGGCGCTTCCCGTGACGGCCATCTCCTGGAACCGGCCAAGGTCGCGCACCACGACGGGCGGCGGTGTCTCGGCGGCTGCCTGGGGAACGATCGCCAGTGCCGAGGCAAGAGCCCCGAGCATGACCATGCTTCGCTTCATTCCAGCTCCTTGTCGAGGCTCTACGAGCCGATGCCGCGACGATAGACCAATCCGACGGGCGCGTTGGAATGTCTGCTCCACTCGCGTCGCTTTCCGGTTGACCGATCGGTCAAGCCTGCAACTAGGGTGCCCCGCATGGCCCACCGTTTCGAGAGCGTCCAGCAGGTCCGTGAGGGTTTGAAGGACGTCAACTACCTGGCCGACGAAGGCATCGCCGGCGTCGCCTTCCTCGCCGATCGCCTCGGCAAGCCCGTCCTCGTGGAGGGGCCGGCCGGTACCGGCAAGACCCAGCTCGCCAAGAGCATCGCCGACATGACCGGCGCCCGGCTCATCCGTCTGCAGTGCTACGAGGGCCTGGACGAGAGCAAGGCGCTCTACGAGTGGAACTACAAGAAGCAGCTGCTGCGCATCCAGGCGGACAAGAACAGCGACTCCTGGAGTGATGTCCACGACGACATCTTCAGCGACGAGTTCCTGCTCACCCGCCCCCTCCTGGAGGCCATCACCGCCGACGACCCGGTGGTGCTGCTGATCGACGAGGTCGACCGCGTCGAGGTCGAGACAGAGGCCCTGCTGCTGGAGATCCTCTCCGAGTACCAGGTGTCGATCCCGGAGCTCGGCACGATCACCGCCAAGCAGATCCCGCTGGTGTTCCTCACCTCGAACAACACGCGTGAGCTCAGCGAGGCGCTCAAGCGCCGCTGCCTGTACCTGCACGTGGACTACCCGCAGATGGACCGTGAGAAGGAGATCGTGCTCACCAAGGTCCCTGGTGTCAGCGACAACCTCGCAGATCAGATCGCGCGCATCGTGCGCAGCATCCGCCAGCTCGACCTGAAGAAGGCCCCGAGTGTCAGCGAGACCATCGACTGGGCGCGCACCCTGGTGCTGCTCGGTATCGAGCACATCGACGCGCAGCAGGCCAAGGAGACCCTCCACATCCTGCTCAAGTACCAGACCGACATCGCCAAGGCCGCCAAGGAACTCTCCGTCGACAAGTAGTCGGCCCTCCACCCACCTTTACGTAAAGGCTGTCGAACGATGACCAGGGCCTGTGAGCTCCAGTTCTTGACACAAACCGGTGGGGTGGTGGCGCGCCATGCTTGATCTGCTCGCCGGCTTCGTCACCGAGCTGCGCAATGCCGGGCTGCCCGTCAGCCTCACCGAGAACCTCGACGCGATGGAGGCGGTGCAGCACATCCCGATCGAGGACCGCGAGGCGTTCAAGTACGCGCTCGGTGCCACCCTCGTGAAGAACAACTCGCACTGGCGGGCGTTCGAGACCGTCTTCGAGGTGTACTTCAGCCTGCGCGGGCCGGAGTACAAGATCGCCGACGGCGACACCGACCTCGACGAGATGTGGCGCGAGATGCAGGAGCAGATGCGCCAAGGTGAGGGCAAGGGCACCCAGGGCGGGAGCATGGATTCGCTCACGCCCGAGGAAATCGCCCAGATGCTGATGCAGGCGCTGATGAACGGCGACCAGGCGATGATGCGTGCACTGGCTCGCCAGGCCGTGCAGCGCTTCGCCGGCATGGAGCCCGGCCGGCCGGTGGGCGGCACGTACTACCTCTATCGCACCCTGCGCAACCTCGACCTCGAGGGCATGCTGGACAAGCTGATGGAGGCCAGCCAGCAGCAGGTGGGCGGCGAGCTCACCGAGCTGGAAGAGCGCCTGGAGAAGGACGAGTACACCGACCGCATCGAGCAGTTCAAGAAGGAGATCGAGGCGGAGATCCGTCGCCGCCTCGTGGCCGACCGCGGTGCCGAGGCGATGGCCAAGACGCTGCGCAAGCCGCTGCCGGAGGACGTGGAGTTCATGCACGCGTCACGGGACGAGATGCAGAACCTGAAGAAGGCGCTCCAGCCGTTGACGCGCAAGCTGGCCGCCCGGCTGGCCCGTAAGCGGCGCCACGGCCGCAAGGGCCCGCTGGACTTCCGCAACACCGTGCGCCACTCGCTCAGCTACGGCGGCGTGCCCGCAGAGCCGAAGTTCAAGTACCCGCGCCCGGCGAAGCCGGAGCTGATGGTGGTGGCGGACATCTCGGGCTCGGTGGCCGCATTCGCCCGCTTCACGCTGATGCTCGTGTATGCCCTGCAGGGGTCGTTCTCCAAGGTGCGCTCGTTCGTGTTCATCGACGGCCTCGACGAGGTGACGGACTACTTCAAGGGCGAGGAAGACATCGCCAACGCCATCCACCGGGTGAACACCGAGGCGGACGTGGTGTGGGTGGACGGCCACAGCGACTACGGCCACGCGTTCGAGGTGTTCTGGGAGCGCTACGGCAAGGATGTCGGTCCGAAGACCACCGTCATCCTCCTCGGCGACGCCCGGAACAACTACCACGCCAGCCAGGCGTGGGTGGTGAAGGAGATGCGCCACAAGGCGCGTCACGTCTACTGGCTGAACCCGGAGCCCAAGAGCTACTGGAACACCGGCGACTCCATCGTCGGCGATTACGGCACGCACACCGACGGCGTGTTCGAGTGCCGCAACCTGCGCCAGTTGGAGAACTTCGTCGAGAAGCTCGCCTGAGCGCGGCGGGCATCTCGCTGCGATGAGCCGCCTGCGCCGCTTCGGCTCGCCGACCCAACTGCTGCTGGATGCAGTCGTGGTGGGCTACTTCCTTCCGATCGGGATGATGTTCGTCGGTGTGTCGCGCTTCGTGCGCGAGGAGCTCGGTGGTGGCGAGTTCGTGGTCGGTCTGGCCACGACGATCTTCTTCGTCAGCGCCATTCCCGCGCGCCCGCTGGCCGGGCGGGTGATGGATCGCATCGGCCGCCGCCCGTTCATCTGGCCGCCCCTGTTGGGGATGGGGCTGACGACTCTGTTGCTGCCGGCATCGTCCGCCACGTGGATGGTCGTCGTCATCCGGCTGGTGCAGGGTGCGATGGGCTCGGTGCTCTACACCGCGCTGGCCGCGACCGCCACCGATCTCGCGCCGCCCGAACGGCGTGGCGCGGCGATGGCCCGCCTGAGCGTGATGGTCTACGTCGGCTTCGCCGTCGGCCCGTCGATCGGCGAGTACCTGTTCGACCACCACCACTGGCTGCTGTTCACCGTGGCGGGTGGGATGACGGTGCTGGCCGGCCTCGGCGCGTTGCGTCTGCCCGAGACCCGGCCCGACCAAGCAACCACGATGGACGCGGTCGAGCACGTGCCCTGGAGTGTGATGTTCCGTGCGGTCACGCGCCCCGGCATCGCCCAGTTCACGGTGGGCTTCGGCTACGCCTGCCTGATCAGCTTCCTCACGAAGTACTCGCGCTCGATCGGCCTCGGGTCGTCCGGCTGGCTGTTCCTGACGTTCGCCGTATGCACCCTGCTCGTGCGTGCCGTCAGCGGGCCGCTCGGTGATCGAGTCGGGTACGCCGCGGTCGCCCTGCCCGGCATCATCGCTATCGGCCTCGGGCTGGCCGGCCTGGCGCTGGCGCCGACGGGGTGGGTGGCCTACCCGTCGATCGCTTTCGTGGGCATTGGGTTCGGCGGCTCGTTCCCGGCGCTGACGGCCATCGCCGCGCAGGCGGCGCCCGATTCCGCCCGTGGTGCGGCACTCGGTGCGTTCTTCAGCTTCAACGACGCCGGCAACGCCATCGCCGGCCCGCTCGTCGGTGCGGTCTCGCAGTCCGCCGGCTTCCGCTGGGCCTACGGCATGCCGGCGCTGGTGACGGTGCTCGGCGTGGCCGTCGGCGTCCTGTTGCTGCGCCGGCCGCAGCTTGCCCGCGGCGCGGGGCCGCTCGCCGGTGGGCCGGTGCCAGGGGTCGACTGAGATGGATCGCAGCAGCGGAATGGCTGGCGGGATTGAGCTGACGTCCGGTTCGCCTACTCCAGGTCGAACGCGGCGGCGATCGCGTCGCTGAGTTGGGGTTCCTGCGACGGCAGCAGAAAGCCGAGGTGCCGTCCCAGCGTGGAAGCAGGCACAGTGACGATGTTGTCGCAGCTGACCGCGCCGCGCTGATCCAGCCCGTTGTCGGGGCCGACCTCCACCTCGGTGGCGAGCCCGCGGACATGGCTGGTGATGGGAGCGATGGTGACGTTCGTGAGCACACCGAGCGCGACTTCGCGGGTGAGCACCAGGACGGGGCGAGTCTTCTCGAGGTGAGCCAGACGGATCGGGCGCACGACGGTCAGTCGAGGGGGATGGCGCCGTTCGCGGCGAAGCGAGCGAGTCCATCGAGATCGTCGGGATCCGGTTCGTGGGCGGTCGCGATGAGGACCTTGAGGTCGGCTTCGGCGCGGATGCGGCGCAGTTCCCGCTGCAGCGCCCTGGCCACCAGGTCGGCCCTGCTGCGCGCGCCGCCGCTGCGCACCACTGCATCGATCGACTCGACGGTTTCCTCGGGGAGGCGCACCGCGATCTGTGTGGACATGCGGAGCATGGTACCACTCTGCATCCCGCGTGCGGCGAAACCGGTCCGCGGCCGTCAGCTGCGCTGGTAGTTGGGGGCTTCCTTGGTGATGTGCACGTCGTGGGGGTGGCTCTCGTTGCGGCCGGCGGTCGTGACCCGCATGAACCGCGAGCCGCTGCGCAGGGCGTCGAGCGTGGCCGCGCCGGCGTAGCCCATGCCGCTGCGCAGGCCGCCCACCAGCTGGTACACCACGTCGCCGAGCGTGCCGGCGTACGGCACCCGGCCCTCGATGCCCTCGGGCACGAGCTTGCGGCTCTGGCCGGCCAGCTCGCTCTGACCCCGTTCCTGCCCGGGGCCCTGCGCCGACGCGTAGCGGTCCGCGCCGAGGCCCTGCATCGCACCCATCGAGCCCATGCCGCGGTAGCTCTTGTAGCGGCGGCCCTCGAACAGCTCCATCTCGCCGGGCGCTTCGTCGGTGCCGGCCAGCAGCGACCCGAGCATCACGGTGTCCGCACCGGCGGCGATGGCCTTCACGATGTCGCCCGAGTAGGTGATGCCCCCGTCGGCGATCAGCGGAACCCCGTGGCGGCGGGCGAACTTGGCGGCCTCGTGGATGGCCGACAACTGCGGCATGCCCGCACCGCTGACGACGCGTGTGGTGCAGATCGAGCCGGCGCCCACGCCGACCTTCACCGCGTCGGCGCCCGCCTTGGCGAGGGCCTCCACACCGTCGGCCGTGACCACGTTGCCGGCCAGCACCGGAAGGTTGGGCCAGCCGGCCTTGATGCGCTCGATCGCCTTCATCACGCCGGCGCTGTGGCCGTGCGCGGTGTCGATGGCGACGGCGTCGACACCCTGCGCCACCAGCGCTTCGACACGCTCCTCGAGGTCGGCGCCCACGCCACACGCCGCGGCGCATCGCAGGCGGCCGGCGGAGTCCCGAGTGCCGTTGGGGAACTCCTGGCGCTTGAGGATGTCCTTCACCGTGATCAGGCCGGTGAGGCGGCCGGCGGCGTCCACCAGCGGCAGCTTCTCGATGCGGTGCCGCTGCAGGATGGCCTTCGCCTCGTCGAGGCCGGTGCCCTCGGGTGCCGACACCAAGCCCTCGCTGGTCATGAACTCGCTGAGCGGGCGGCGGTAGTCGGCGGCCTCGCAGAAGCGGGTGTCGCGGTTGGTGAGGATGCCCACGAGGCGCCCGTCGGCATCGGTGATCGGCACACCGCTGAACTTGAAGCGGTTCATCAGCGCCTCGGCCTCGGCGAGCGTGGCGGTGGGCGGCAGGGTGACCGGGTCGGTGATCATGCCGCTCTGGCTACGCTTCACCTTCTGCACCTCGGCCGCCTGGTCGGCGATGCTCATGTTGCGGTGGATCACGCCGATGCCGCCCTCACGGGCCAGGGCGATGGCCATGCGGGCCTCGGTGACCTTGTCCATCGCCGCGCTCAGCAGCGGCACGTTGAGAACGATGTCCGCGGCGAACACCGCGCTGGTGTCCGCAGTGTCGGGCAGCACGTCGCTGTAGCCGGGCACGATGACCACATCGTCGAAGGTGAGGGCCTGGAAGCGGTCGAACAGGTCGTCGTTGTTCATGCGGATGCTCCGTGAGTGAGGCGGCGGTTGCAGAGATCGGCCAGCGTGGCCACGAGCAGGTGGTGCTCGGTGGCGTGGACCCGTGCTTCGAAGTCGGCGAGGGTGTCGGCGGGGAGGATGGGCACCTCGGCGGTGGCGAGCACCGGCCCGTCGTCCACGCCTTCGTCGGGCACGAGGTGCACCATCACGCCGCTCGACGTGCGGGTGCCGGCCTCGGCCTCGGCGAACGCCCGCTCGATGGCGTGGGTGCCGGGCAGCTCGCCGGGAAGGGCGGGATGGAGGTTCACGACCATGCCGGGGAACCAGCCGAGGAAGCTCATGGTGAGCACGCGCATCCAGCCGGCGAGCACCACGTACTCCGGGTCGAAGCCGGTGACCACGTCGGCCAGGCGGGCGTCGTAGTCCGCCCGCGATTCGTCGGCCCGCTTGCCCACGTGAACTGCGGGCAGGCCCGCGGCATCGGCTCGTTCGAGAACTCGGGCGCCGAGGCGATCGCTGACGACGGCAGCGACTCGGGCCGGCAGCCGACCGTCGGCGCAGGCATCGATGATGGCCTGGGCGTTCGACCCGTTGCCCGACGCCAACACGACCAGACGAGGCAACGACTCCATGACCCGACGCTACGCCCGCCGACGCCGCGCCCGGTTCCGGCGTGAACGAAAAGTCCGCGAGCCGAGTTGGAACACCGCCGACCTGGTCTCGACGTCATCGGTTTTCGGCGTTCGCCGCCGAATTCGGATGACGTCGGTCAGGAGATGAGGCGGACTTCGCCGGTGCCGGGCTCGAGCGTGCCGATCACCCACGTCTCCTCGGGGATCGCCGCCTGCAGCGCCTCCAGTCGCTCCGGCGCCACCACGCACACCATGCCCACACCCATGTTCAGGGTGCGGTAGAGCTCGTGGGTTCCCAGCCCTGCGGCTGCCTCGCGCACCAGGCGGAACAGGGGCGGCACCGGCCACGACCCGAGCTCGATGCGCGCATCGAGACTCGCCGGCAGGACTCGGGGCAGGTTCTCCGGGAGGCCGCCGCCGGTGATGTGGGCGAGGGCCTTCACCAGGTCCGCCTGCAGCGCGGCGTCGAGTACGGGCAGGTAGTTGCGGTGTGGCCGCAGCAGCGCCTCGCCCAGCGTGCAGTCGAAGCCCGCGGGTACGGCGTCCATCGGCATCCAGGCGAACAGCTTGCGCAGCAGCGAGTAGCCGTTCGTGTGGGGGCCGTTGGAGGCGATGCCGACCAGAAGGTCGCCCGCCGCCAGGCCCCCTCGGGGCAGCATCGCCGCCTGGTCCACCGCGCCGACGAGCGTGCCGGCGATGTCGAACGCACCGGCGGTGTACACGCCCGGCATCTCGGCAGTCTCCCCGCCGAGCAGCGCGCAGCCGGCTGCTTCACAGGCCTCCGCCATGCCGGTGACGACCTCGGCCACCTGGTCGGCGTCGAGCTTGCTGCTGGCGATGTAGTCGAGGAAGAACAGCGGTCGGGCACCCTGCACCAGCACGTCGTCGATGCAGTGGTTGACGATGTCCATGCCCACGCCGCGGTACTTGCCCAGGCGAGCCGCCAGTTCGACCTTGGTGCCGACACCGTCGGTGCTGGCCACGAGCACGGGGTTGTCCATCGCCTTCAGCGCGGCGCCGCTGAAGGCGCCACCGAAGCTGCCCACACCGCGGAGAACGGCGGGGCCGTGGGTGCGCTCCACCGCGGCCTTCATCTGGCTGACGGCGCGGTTGCCTTCGTCGATGTCCACGCCGGCAGCGGCGTAGGACTGCAGTCCGGCGCCGATGGCCCGCCAGCCGATGTCCCGGCGCACGTGCATGCCGTCGAAGCGGATCGACGCCATGCGGTGGTAGGCGTGCCGGCGCGCCGTCGCCAGGTCGTGGCCGAGGCCGGTGACGGCAAGCACCCGTCCGCCCGTGACCGTCTTGCCATCCGTTCCGGCGGTGAACACGACCGCCTCGGCGGGAGCGGAATCCAGCCCGAAGTCGATCGCCGCACCCGTCGTCGGCGATGCCGGGTAACCGGCGGCTGCGGCCACCACCGTGCAGGCCGAGCCGCTCCACGAGAGCCGACGATCGCCGAGCGCTTCGTTGGCACAGGCGAGCGCCACCTCGGCCAGGTCGTCGGTGAGGAGGGGAAGCACGGCCTGGGCCTCGGGGTCGCCGAAGCGGCAGTTGAACTCCAGCAGCTTGGGGCCGTCGGGGGTGAGCATCAGGCCGGCGTAGAGCACGCCGATGTACGGCGCACCCACCGACGCCAGGTGGTCCACGACGGGCTGGATGAACGTTGCGGTCAGTTCGTCCGCGTCGTACGGGATCGGCGCCGGGGCGTAGGCGCCCATGCCGCCCGTGTTGGCGCCGCTGTCGCCTTCGCCGATGCGCTTGTGATCCTGCGCGATGGGCAGCGGGCGAGCGACCGAACCGTCGCACACGGCCATCAGGCTGCACTCCGGGCCGGTGAGGCGCTCCTCGAGCACGATCGGGCCCTGCGCCACGAGCTCCTCGATGGCGGCGATCGTTGCCGCCTCCCCGTCGGGCACGATGACGCCCTTGCCCGCGGCCAGGCCGTCCAGCTTGACGACCACCGGCCGGCCGAACTGACGCCACCACGCAACGGCCGCCTCGGCCGACGATGCCATGTGGAACTCAGGGGAGGGCAGGTCGAGGGTGGCCGCCAGCGTGCGGGTGAACCCCTTGGAGCTCTCCAGGCGCGCCAACGCGGCCGTCGGCCCGAAACAGGGCACGTGGGCCTCGGCGCAACGGTCGGCGACCCCTGCCACCAGCGCGGCCTCCGGGCCGACAATCACCAGGTCGGCCACGAGTGGTTCGGGCAGGTCGGCGCGGATGTCGACGTGATGGCCGTGCCGCTTGCACGCCCAGGCAATCGCCTGTTCGCGGCCACCTGCGCCGATGACGAGCACCCTCACGACAACACTCCTTCGAAGCTCAGCTTGGGCGGGGTGTCGTGCACCGGCATCGGGTAGTGGCCCGTGAAGCAGCCGTTGCAGTAGCCGGTGGTGTCGCCGGAGCCATCGTTGCGAATGGCGCGCATCATGCCCTCCAGGGAGAGGAACGCAAGCGAGTCCGCGGCGATGTGCTGGCGCATCTCCTCCACCGAGAGCCGTGCGGCCATCAGGTCGCCGTCGTGGCCCATGTCCACCCCGAAGTGGCAGGCATCGGTGATCGGCGGGCACGTGATCCGCAGGTGCACTTCGGTGGCCCCTGCGTCACGGATGAGCTTCACCAGCGGCCCGGCCGTGGTACCACGCACCAAGGAGTCGTCGATCATCACCACGCGCTTGCCGGCGAGGTTTTCCGAGAGGGCGTTGAACTTCAGCGCCACCCCGCGCTCGCGCAGGTCCTGGGTCGGTTCGATGAACGTGCGGCCGATGTAGCGGTTCTTGATGAGGCCGTCGTTGTGGTCGATGCCGCTGGCGCGGCTGTAGCCGATGGCCGCCGGAATCGAGCTGTCCGGCACGGGGATGACGACGTCGGCGTCGACACCGCTTTCGCGGGCCAGTTCCTCGCCCAACCGCTGGCGCACATGGTGCACGTTGCGGCCGGCCCACACACTGTCCGGGCGGCTGAAGTAGACGAACTCGAACGTGCAGCGGGACTCGTTGGCGGCGGGTGTGAGTGCCTGTCGGCGGTGGATCTCCGCCCCCTGCAGGGTGACGATCTCGCCCGGCTTCACCTCGTCGATCTCCACACATCCGAGCGTGTTCAGCGCGCAGGTCTCGCTGGCGACCGCATAGCCGCCATGGGGGAGGCGCCCGACGCTCATCGGCCGGAAGCCCCACGGGTCGCGGACGGCGATGACCCGGTCGTTCACCAGCACCACCAGCGAGAACGCGCCCTTCCACGCGGGCAGGGTGCGCTCGACGCGATCCTCCCAGGTGCGCCCACCCGCAGCCGCGAGCATCAGCGTCAGCACCTCGGTGTCACTGGTGGCGGTGAGGCCGAAGCCGCGGGCCAGCAGTTCGTCGCGCAGGGCGATGGTGTTCACCAGATTGCCGTTGTGCGCCACTGCCAAGGGCCCATGCATCGTCTCCACCAGGAACGGCTGGATGTTGCGCTGCGAGTTGGAACCGGTGGTGCTGTAGCGGGTGTGGCCGATGCCGTGATAGCCGCTCAGCGCCGCCATCTCGCTCTGATGGAAGACGTTGGCCACCAGGCCGGCGTCCTTGTGCATCTTCACCCGGGTGCCGTCGCTGACGGCGATACCCGCGGCCTCCTGCCCCCGATGCTGCAGGGCGAAGAGGCCGAAGAACGCCAGCTGGGCGATGCCTTCGCCGTGTGGTGTGGACACGCCGAACACGCCACATTCCTCCCGCGGCGCGTCGTCGGTGGTCGGCCGCTGCCGAAGGGTGACCGGATGGTCAGGCAACATCGCGCAGGGCCTCCATGAGTCGGGGTTGCACCGGGTAGTCGCCGGGAACGAACGAGCTGCCGGTGAGCCGCTCGAAGGCGTCGACGTAGCGTCGCGACGCAGCCTCCCACACCTCGGCGGGCAGGGCGGGCGGCTCGCCGTCGCCGGTGTAGCCGGCATCGAGCAGGGCCCGGCGCACGACCTCCTTGTCGAGGCTCTCCGGCTCCTCGCCGGCGGCCAGCCGAGCTTCGTAGGAGTCGGCCACCCAGTAGCGCGAGCTGTCCGGCGTGTGCATCTCGTCGATCAGCAACAGGCTGCCATCCGCGCCGACGCCGAACTCGTACTTGGTGTCGGCGAGGATCAGCCCGGCGTCGGCGGCGACTTCCTGCCCGCGGCGAAAGAGCAGCAGGGCGGCCTCCATGGCCTCGCCCCAATGGCGGTTCGCCACCAGGCCCCGTTGGGCCACCTCGGCCACGGTGAGCGGCACGTCGTGGGCGCCGTCGTTGCCCTTGGTGGTGGGCGTGACGAGTGCGTAGGGGAGTGCCGTGTTCTTGCGCATGCCGTCGGGGAAGCGGTGGCCGTAGATCGTGCGCGCGCCGTCGGCGTACTGCTTCCACAGCGACGTGGAGGTGACACCGGTGATGTAGCCGCGCACGATCACCTCCACCGGGAGGGGGGTGGCGCCGCGGGCCACGAGCGCGTTCGGGTCGGGGACCGAGAGCACATGATTGGCCACGATGTCGGTGGTCCGGGCGAACCACCACGCAGCCAACTGGTTCAGCACCTGCCCCTTGAAGGGCACGCCGGCGATGATGCGATCGAAGGCCGAGAGGCGGTCGGTGGTGACGAACAGGCGCCGCGGGCCGCCCTCGTCGTCGGGGAGGGCGAAGCTGGCGCGCACCTTGCCGTCGCGACGGTCCGGGAGCGGCAGATCCACCGTCATGAACGGCTCGGGCCTCGATGGCTCCGTGGGCATGGTTACCTCTCCGCGGCGTAGCGCACGCCGCGCTCGAACAGCGCAAGCCCCAGCCCGCCCGCGGTGCCGCGGCCTCGCCGGGGGTGTTGACGGGGCAACACATGGTTTTCCGGGTGGGGCATCAGGCCGAGCACCACACCGCTGGCATCGCACACACCGGCGATGCCGTCGGCGGACCCGTTCGGGTTGTGCCCTGCGTACCGCACGGCCACCTGCCCGGCGGCGGCCAAGCCCGGCACGTCCGGGTGCACGTAGCGGCCCTCGCCGTGGGCGATCGGGCACTCGATGGGGTCCAGCCCAGCGGTCCAGATGCACTTCGAAGGCGGGGCCTCCAGCCGTACCCACTCGCACTGGAACGAGCCGCTCTCGTTGTGCGCCAGGGAGCCGGGCAGCAGGTGGGTGCCGGTGAGTACCTGGAAGCCGTTGCAGATGCCGAGCACCGGCTTGCCGGCGGCTACGAACTCGTCCAGCGCGTCACCGACGCCGTGGGTGAGGGCCAGCGACCACAACCGCCCGGCGCCGAGTGCGTCGGCGTAGCTGAACCCCCCGGCTACCACCAGCAGTTGCACGTCGGCCAGCAGCGACGGCTGAGCGAGCAGTTCGGCCAGCAGGGTGACGCGCGCCTCGGCCCCGGCCAGGCCGAGGGCGAAGGCGACATCGTGATCGCGGTTCGTGCCGGGCGCGGCCAGCACCATTGCGGTGGGGCGGCTCATCGGTGCCCTCCGGTGAACGCCGCGCGCAGGGCGTCGAGTGGCAGGACGATTCCGGGGAAACGGACTTCGGGCTCACGAGTGGTACGGCCGATGACCAGCGCCGACGGCCCGACCTCGCTGAGGAACCACTCCAGGTCGCCCGGGGTCACCTCGCACACGAAGCGGCCGGTGGACTCGGCGAACATGGCCGTGGTCGTGTCGGCGTGGGGGAGGTGGTTGATCTCCGCTCCGTAGCCGCCGGCGATGGCCATCTCGGCCACGGCCACGGCAAGGCCGCCTTCGCTCAGGTCGTGGCAGGAACGCACCCGACCGGTGGTGAGCGCAGCGTGCAGTTGGCGGTAGCGAGCGGGTGCCGCCGGGTCGGGTGCGGGGACCACGCCGTCGGCGGGGGCGAGGCCGTGCACGAGGCCGAAGTGGCTCCCGCCGAACTCGATTGCGGTGTTGCCGAGGAGCACGAGGGCGTTGCCGGCCGCCTTGAGGTCGGGCGTCACGCATGCGTCGGCGTCGGGTACGTGCGCCAGCGCGGTGATCACCAACGTCGGCGGCACGGCGTGGCGTTGGCCGTCGCTGCCGAGGTATTCGTTGTTCAGCGAATCCTTGCCGCTGACGAACGGCGCGGCGAATGCCAGGGAGGCGTCGCAGCAGCCCTTCACGGCCATGGCCAGCTCGCCGAGGGTGGAGGGGCGCCGCGGATCGCCCCAGCTGAAGTTGTCCAGCAGCGCCACCCGGGCAGGGTCCGCTCCGACGGCCACGATGTTGCGCATGGCCTCGTCGACGGCGGCGAGCGCCATGCGCTCCGGGTCGGCCAGGCCCTGCCACGGGTTCACGCCGATGCCGATCGCGAAGCCGTGTGCAGCGCCGGGCTCGGCCAGCACCACACCGTCGGCATGGCCGTCGTGGTGCTCGCCGATCATTGGACGCACCACGGTGGCGCCACGGATCTCATGGTCGTAGCGGCGGATGACCCGCTCCTTGGACGCGATGTTCGGGTGAGCGAGGAGTGCCACCAGGGTGGCGGCGGGGTCGGCGCACACCGGCGGCTCGGCCGGGCCACGCCGGGGCTGCGGCAGCTCCGCCAGCATCTGCCGCTGAGGGCGGCCGTCGTGCAGGAAGTGGGTGTCGAGCGCGAGCACCGTGAGGTCGCCGGCGCGCACGTGGAGTTGGCCGTCGCCGGTGAACGTGCCGAGCGATGTGGCCTCCACGCCGTGGCGTGCGCAACGGCGCTGCAGTTCGGCCCACTGGCCCGGTGGCACGGCCATCACCATCCGTTCCTGGGCCTCGCTCAGCCACACCTCCCAGGGGCGCAGACCCGGGTACTTCAGCGGGGCGAGGGCCACGTCGACCTCGGCGCCCACGCCCTCGGCCATCTCGCCGATCGCGCTGGACAGGCCGCCGGCGCCGCAGTCGGTGATGGCGGTGAACAGCCCCGTGCAGTCCCGCAGCGCGTCGATCAGCAGCTTCTCCACGATCGGGTCGCCGATCTGCACGCTGGCGCCGGCCACGTCGCCCGTCGTGGCGTCCATCGTGGCGCTGGAGAACGTGGCGCCGCGCAGGCCGTCGCGACCGGTGCGTCCTCCGAGGACGACGACAAGATCTCCCGGCTGCGGACCGGGGAGCTCCCACTCGTCGGCGTTCGCCACCCCGATGCACCCGGCGTAGACGAGCGGGTTGGCGGTGTAACCGGGGTCGTAGAGCACGGCGCCGGCCACCGTGGGCAGGCCGATCTTGTTGCCGTAGTCGGCGACGCCGGCGATGACACCGCGCTCCACCAGGCGAGGGTGCAGGACACCGTCGGGCAAGCTGCCGGCATCCGTGTCCGTGGGGCCGAAGCAGAGGATGTCGGTGATGGCCACCGGATGGTGCGCGGCGCCCATCACGTCGCGGATCACGCCGCCGACACCGGTGTTGGCCCCGCCGAACGGCTCGATGGCCGACGGGTGGTTGTGCGTCTCCGCCTTCACCGCCAGCGTGGTGCCGGGCGTGAACTCGACGATCCCCGCGTTGCCGACATAGGCGCTGCGCATGAACGGCGCGGCCACAGCGTCGGTGGCATCGCGCAGTTGGCGCAGCAGAGGGGTGATCTCGGTGCCGTCGGCGGTGGTGATGCGGGCGCGGAAGGTCTTGTGCGAACAGTGTTCGCTCCAGGTCTGCGCCAACGTCTCGAGTTCCACGTCGGTGGGCTCGCGGCCCACGCCGCGGAAATGGGCGGCGATCACGTGCAACTCCGCCAGGTCCAGCGACAGGCCGCGCTCGCGGCTCAGGGCCAGCAGCGCGTCGTCGTCGAGGCCGCGCACCGCTACATGGTCGACCGTGCGGTCCGCGGTGGCGTGCTCGTCGACGAAGTGCGGTTCGATGGGGCCGACGGCCCAGCGCTCGATCACCGCGTTCGCCAACAGTCGGCGGGCGAGTACCGCCGTCTCCGGGTCGGAAACCGGGCCGTGCAGTTCGTAGCGGCTACCGGTGGCCACACCGCAGTGCTCCGCCGCGATGGTGGCCATGGCCAGTTGCACCGCCGCAGCGGCGGGGTCGGTGACGCCGGGCAGCAGCGCGGTCTCGATGCCGCCCTCCGGAACGTCCCAGGAGCCGTGCTGGAGGAGGGGGTCGACGAGGATCTGCTCGAGGGCGTCGCGCCGCTCGGCGGTCAGCTCGTCGGCGAAAAACACCAGGTCAGCAACATCGATCGCGCTGACGGAGTGAACGCCGAGCGCGTGAGCATCCGCCAGGAGCGGGGTGCAGCGAGGGTCGGTGCCGATGCTGCGGATCGTCAGTCTCGCTCCTCCGGCCACGGCGTCGAACCTACGGCCGCGGGCCGGCACCGGCTGCCGCGCGCGAACGAAAAGTAAGGCGTGAGCGGCCGATAGCGTCGACGGCTGTGACTCGGCTCGTGTTCGTCCGCCATGGTGAATCGCAGGTGACCGTCGATCGTGTCATCGGCGGGCATCGCACATGCTCCGGTCTCTCGGCACTCGGGCGGTTGCAGGCCGAGCGGCTGCGCGACCGGTGGACGGCCAACCCCGAGTTCCAGGCCGCCCTCGTGGTGGCCAGCCAGTACCCGCGGGCGCAGGAGACGGCGCGGATCGTCCTGCCGGCGCTGGGCGATCTGCCGCTGCAGATCGACGCCGGGTTCGGCGAGCACGACCCCGGCCCCATCTGCGACGGCATGACCTACACCGAGTACGTGGAGCGCTTCAGCCCTCCGCAGGGCGGCTTCCACGACGACGATCCGTTCGCCAGCATCTTCCCGGACGGGGAGACCGTGGCAGCGTTCGCCTTCCGCGTGGGTGCCGCGGTCCGCCGCCTCACCGAAGCGGACGGGGAGGCTTCGTCCACCATCGTCGTCTTCTGTCACGCCGGTGTGGTGGACACCGTGCTCCGCCAGGCGTTGAAGGCGCCGGCCACCGGAGCGTTCGAGATCCGCACCCTGAACACATCGATCACCGAGGTCGAGTTGGTGCGGGCGAACCGTTGGCGCCTGCACCGCTACAACGATGCCGTGCACCTGGCGGGCCTGCCCGCTGAGACGGTGCGGGTCACGGACGGCTGACCCGTGGCGGGGCGCTACGACGTCGTGGTCGTGGGGGCGGGGTCCGGCGGCGGCGTGTTGGCCGGCCGCCTGGCCGCCCCGGGCAGGCGCGTGCTCCTCCTTGAAGCCGGGCCGGATCACCGCGCTGCGGACACCCCGCCCTCGATCAGCGGCCCCTCCTTCCACCGGGCGCTCCAGGAGCCCGGGCGGACGTGGGCCGACCTCGTGGTGCGCCGCAACCCGCAGCAACCGCCGCGGGAGTACTTGCGCGGCCGTGGGGTGGGGGGTTGCTCGGCGGTCAACGCGATGGTGGCGATGCGGGCGCCCGGTGCCGACCACGACGAATGGGGCTCCGTGTATGGCGCCGACGGCTGGTCGGCGGAGGAGGCCGCGTACTGGTATCCGCGGGTCGGTGTGCCTTTGACCGCGTCGCACCCGGCCGAGCGTGGCCCGTTGTCCAGGGCGCTGCTCGAGGCCGGGCTGGGGGCGGAGGCAGCGCTGCTCACCCGCGACCCATCGGGCCGCCGGGTCAGCGTGCTCGACGCCTCCATCGAGCCCGCCCGGGCCGCTGGCCTGGAGGTGAGGGGCGGGGTCGTGGTGGATCGGGTGCTGCTGAAAGGGCGCACGGCTGTCGGGGTGCGCCTGGCGGACGGTACGGAGATCGAAGCCGGCCAGGTGGTGGTGGCGGCAGGCGCCATCCACTCGCCCGCTGTGCTACTGCGCAGCGGCGTGGAACGCGACGGCATCGGGCGCGGGCTGCAGGACCATCCGTCGTTCCCGATCGGCGTGGAGCTGCACGAGCCGTGGTCGGCGGGACGGGACACGCTCGCCCTGAGCTCACTGCTGAAGGGCACCTGCCGCGACGCCGATGACCTGCAGGTGCTCGTGGTGGACGTCGCCGACCCGAGCCGGCCGTCGATCTCACTGGTGATGGCGGCGGTGATGAGGGTGGATTCCGTGGGCGAGGTGCGGCTGGCGTCGTCGGACCCGCACACCCACCCGGAGGTCGACATCGGGATGCTCTCGGACGAACGGGACATGGTGCGGCTGCGGGCCGCGGTGGCGTTGGCCGAACAGTTCCTCGCCATGCCGGCGGTGGCGGAGGTGGGGGCCGTGCAGCCCTACGACAGCTCCGACGACGCCCTGCGGCGCGGCGTGGGCGACTATGTGCATGCCACCTCGACCTGCCGGATGGGCTCGGCGGGCGACCCGCTGGCGGTGGTGGACGGCAGCGGCAGAGTGCACGGCTACGACGGGTTGTGGGTGTGCGACGCGTCGGTCCTGCCGCGGGTGCCGCGGGCGAACACCCACCTGCCGGTGATGATGGTGGCCGAGCGCACCGCAGCGCGGCTCAGCGCGCTGCTGCCCGCTTCGTAGCCGCCCTCTTCGCGGGCGCAGCGGCCTTCTTCGCCGGAGCCGGCTTCTTGACCGGCGCGGCCTTCTTCACGGGCGCTGCGGCCTTCTTCGCCGCCGCCTTCTTGACTGGTGCCGCGGCCTTCGCACGCCGCGGGGCACTCTCCGCCGGCGGCTGTAGCGGGGCGAGTGCGGCATCGGCCAGCTGCACCAGTTCCGCCATCGCGTCGTGCAGCATGTCCACCATGTCCCACAGGTCGGGCACCAGCTCGCGGCAGGCCACGAACCCGAAGTCCAGGTTGCCGTTGTAGCTCTGCACGGTCATGTTCAAGCCCTGGCCGTCGATGATCGTGCTCACGGGGTAGAAGTGCTGCAACTGCGCTCCGGCCGAGTAGAGGGGCTGGGCGGGGCCGGGCACATTGCTGATCACCAGGTTGAACGGCGGGTTCATACGGTCGGCGATGCGCAGCCGGCTGTACATCCGCATGGCCCGGGCGGCGATGGCCGGCGGTGCGAACTGGGTGTAGTCCTGCAGGGTGTCGGCGGGGATGGCGGCGAAGTTCTCCTTCGCCGCCGTCATGCTCTGCTGGACCCGGCGCAAGCGGGCGATGGGGTCGGCCTCGTTCGTCGCCAGGTCGGCCAGGAGTGCCGAGACCCGGTTCTGGTAGGTGTCGTCCTCGCCGCCGGTGCGCACGCTCACGGGCACCATCGCGATCAGGCTCTCGTCCGGGAGGCAGTCGTGCCGTTCGAGGTAGCGCCGCAGCGTGCCCGAGCACACGGTCATCACCACATCGTTGAACGTGCAGCCGAACGCCCGGCGGACCTTCTTCGCATCGTCGAGCGCCACGCTCGTGTACGCGAAGCGGCGGTGTGGGCTGATCGGCCGGTTGAACGGGGTGCGCGGCGCCTGGGTGGGCGGCAGCGACGGCGGGTGGTCCACGTCGTGGCCGTAGTCGGCGCGGAGCCGTTGCCGCAACGCCTGGCCGACGGGGCCGGGGATCGGTTGGGCCATCATGTCCGCCAGCGCCTTCAGCCCGCCCGAGCGTGTGGCGGTGGCCAGGTCGCGTGTCGTGCGGATGCCCAGGCGGATGAACTTCTCCGGGCGGCGCAGGAACTCACGCATCGTCAGCCGCATCATCTCGTCGTCGGACGGCATCCGCTCGGGCTCCCACGGCGCAGGGCTGCCCGTCGGGCGGAAGGTGGGGTCGGTGTCGAGGATGGCAGAGAGCATCAGCGCGCCCGAGGCGCCGTCGATGGCGGCGTGGTGGATCTTCGTCAGTTGAGCGATCAGCCGGCCGTCGTCCACCCCTTCGATGACGTAGAGCTCCCACAGCGGCCGGGAGCGGTCCAGCGGGCGGGCGATGATGCGCGACACCGCCTCGGCCAGCTGCTGGGGCGTGCCGGGCGGCGGTACGGCGTGATGGCGCACGTGGAAGTCGATGTCGAAGTGCGGGTCCTCCAACCAGTACGGCAGGTCGAGGCTGAGCGGCACCTCCACCAGGCGGCGGCGGAACGGGGCCAGCTGGTCGATGCGTTCGAGGATGATCTCCTTGGTGGCTTCCAGGCCGGCCCCACCGGGCGCGGTGGTGGGGTCGTAGATGTTCAGTGAACACACATGGCCGAACGTGGTCGGCGTTTCCATGTTGAGGAAGTTGACGTCCATCCCGCTGAGCTGGCGCATGCGGTGTCCCCCTGTGCTCGAAGTGGCGCCACTGTACGCCGCCCGCGGCGCCGCGTGGTAGGAACTCGGCATGTCGTACACGAGGGGACTGCACGAGTTGGGCGATGGCTGCTATGCGTACCTGCAGCCGGACGGCAGCTGGGGCTGGAGCAACGCCGGGCTGGTGGTGGGCGATGGCACCTCGCTCCTGATCGACACCCTGTTCGATCTGCGCCTCACCCAGGAGATGCTCGATGCGATGAAAGGAGCCACCCAGGTCGCTCCGATCGCCTCGGTGGTCAACACCCATGCCAACGGGGATCACTGCTACGGCAATCAATTGGTCGACGGTGCCGAGATCATCGCCAGCGCGGCAACCGCGCACGAGATGACGGAGGTGCCGCCCGCCATGCTGGCCGCGCTGAACGCCGCGCCCGGCGACGTGGGGGCGCTGTTCCGCCACTTCTTCGGGGCCTTCCAGTTCGACGGCATCGAGGTGCGCCTGCCGACGCGCACGTTCGAGGGCCGGCTCGATGTCGAGGTCGGCGGTCGCCATGTGGAGCTGATCGAGGTCGGCCCGGCGCACACCCGTGGCGACACGATCGCCGTCGTGCCCGATGCGCGCACCGTCTACACCGGCGACATCCTGTTCATCAACGGCACGCCGATCGTCTGGGCGGGCCCGCTGTCGAACTGGGTGGCGGCGTGCGACCTGATGCTCGGCATGGACATCGACACCGTGGTGCCAGGCCACGGCCCCGTCACCGACAAGGCGGGGGTGGCGGCGGTGCGGGACTACCTGGCATTCGTGGACACCGAGGCCACGGCGCGCCATGCAGCCGGGGTGGATGCCTGGGAGGCCGCGCGGGAGCTGGCCACGCTGGTGGGCGCCCGGCAGGAGTTCCGTGGCTGGAGCGAGTTCGGCCGCATCGCGGTCAACGTGGACACGGCATACCGTTCGCTGGACGCCACCTACGAGACCCCGAACGTGGTGGAGCAGTTCCGCCGCATGGCCGAGCTGGAAGGCTTCGTGCCCTAAGGGTTGGACGTCAGGGTCTGGGGGCCGTGGCGAGGGACGCCAGGCGTTCCAGCCCGAGGCCGCTGATCACCAGGCGTTCCTTCCGGTTGCCGAGAAGTCGCTGGGTCCACGCCGTGTCGCCACCATCGGCCACTTCCACCCATTCGTCGTCGTGCAGTACGTCGATCTTGAAGCACAGCGAGTCGTAGTAGCCGCGCCCTCCCTGTCGCTCGGGCCACTCGGTCACTCCGACGCCGTCTCCGGCGAGCTCGGCGCGTACGTGCTCGATGGCCTCCGGTCGGGAGCCGTCGAGGTCGGTGAGGCGGACCTCGAACCGGCGGAGCTTGCAGGCTCGGCACGCTGCCAGCAGCGCGCCGATGTGCCGGACGAGTTCTGTTCTCTCGAACGTTCCGCTGCCGACGTCACGGCCCGCAGAGACCATGCCCAGCAGCATGAAGTGGGCGTAGCTGCGCGGCCCGTCGAATGCCTGCGCACGGACCACTCGGTTGGCCGCGGCGAGCCGCACGGTGGCGATCGATCGCGGGTCCTCGCGCAGCTGGGCGCGGCGGCGTACCGCGGCCTCCAACGCCAGCGCGTTGGTGGGGTCCGCGGCGACCTCGGTGGCACGCACGGTGCTGACGACCCGGTTCTGAGCCACGCCGGCGATGACCGAGTGGGTTCCGAGCGGCACGAGGGGGGCGAGCTCGACGAAATCGAAGTTGGGCCCGACCGACCCGGCCACGGTCGCCGTGGTGGACAGCAGCGTGGCGGGGGCGACGGCGGCCGGCCTGGTGAACCGATCCCGTTCGTACTGGCGGAGCACGTCGCTCGCCGAACGACGTGATGCCTGGCGGTCGGCCACGTCGAGCAGCAGTGACGTCAGGTCGGAGCCGGATGTGTGGTCGCCGAGCTGCGCTGCCAGGTCGGCGTTGCCGGCCTCGTGCGCCACTCGCCGAGCAGCCGGATGTGTCGGAGGGTGAGGGGAGTCGCCGACCACGCGCCGGATCGTACGAGATCGCCGACCCGCACGGTCGGTGAGTTACAGGTACTGCTCGGGAATGAGAGCCTTCTTGCGCTTCTTGGGCGTGCTATCGGTGGCGCCGTCCACCCCACCCGAGGCGGTGTTGCGGACCACGATCACCCAGCCGATCACGACGGCCAGGCTGAAGAAGAACCACTGGATCGCGTAGCTCAGGTGGGGGCCTTCGCCCAGCGACGGGAACGCGATCGGCTCCAGGCCCTGCACCGCCGCACCGTCCTCCGACAGCACCTCCAGGTAGACAGGCGCGAGCTGTTGGTCGAACTGGGTGCCGAGGACGGCCAGGTCGATGCGGCGGATCTCCGTGAGGACCTGATTGCCGTCGTCGGCGGTCTGCGTGCTGGACGCCGTCCGCGACCGGCGAACACGGCCGACCACGTCGACCTCGCCGTCGGGTAGGGCGGGGAATGTCAGCAGCCCGCCGGTGAAACCACGGTTGACGAGCAGGATCGAGCCGTCGTCGAGCAGCAGCCCTGCCACCTGGTCGTGCCCGCTGGTGCCGCTCTGGCTGACGTTGACGATCTCGAACTGGCGGTCCACGTACACCCCGCTGACCTCGACGCGGCGGTACTCGACATCCGCCAATGACGGCGACGTCGCGGCGGCGATCACCTCCGAGTAGGGCGCGATCGGCTGGTCGGCTGTCGCCGCGATGCGGGCGTTGAAGGCCTGCTTCTCATCGAGCCGGCGCAGCTGCCAGAAGCCGAGGTTGACCATGCCGACGATGGCGGCCACACAGAGCAGATGGAAGCCGATCCACTTGGGGGTGCCGAGGAAGCGATACATGCCGGGCCGACGGTAGCGCCGTCCCGGATCACCCGAGCCGCTTGAACCAGAAGTCGTCGAGGTTGCCGTTGCTGGCCACCCACACCTGGAACGGCTCACCGATCGGGGCCTCCGGGAATTCGATGCGGATCTCCCAGTGGCCGCTCTCGTTGGCGTATCCGACCTTGCGGCCGTATGCCGCCTCGATCACGATCTTCGCCCCGGGGGCGGCCGTCCCGTAGAACACGTCGAAGGGCGGGCTGGCCTCGCACTCGCCGTACGTCTGGAAGGCGCTCCACTCGTACTCCACGGGCGGGTCCGTGGCCGGCGGCTCGGTGTCCGGCGGCTCGGTGTCGTGGGGTTCCGTGGTCGGCGGGTCGGTCGGCTTGGGCGTGGTCGGCGGGTCCTGCCCCGGCTTCGAGGTCGTGGTCTCGTCCTTGGGCGGCTCCGTCCCGTCCGGCTCGGTGTCCTTGGGCTCGGTGTCCTTGGGCTCGGTGTCCTTGGGTTCGGTGTCCTTGGGCTCCGTGTGGTCGGGGCCGTCGGTCTCGTCGGGCCGCTCGTCGGTGGTCTCGGGCTCGAGGGGCTTCTCGCTGGTTCGGGTCGGGGCCTCGTGCTCGGTCGACTGGGCGGGGGCAATGCGTCCGCTCTGGCCGCCGCCCTGCAGCGCCCACGTGGCACCGCCGAGCAGCGCCAGGGATGCCGCGGCGCTGAACAGGATCACGCCGCCACGCCGGCGGGCGCCGCCGCCGAGCATGCGGTGCAGGCGACCAGGGTCGGGGGTTGGATCGAACGACGCCGCAGCATCGTCGAGCAACCTGCCCAGCTGGGCGGAGAAGGGGTCAAGGGGCTGGTTCATCGGATGCCTCCAAGGCGTTGCGCCAGGGTCTGATGCCCGCGTGCTACGTGTGTTCGCACCGAGCCCACCGAGCAGCCCATCGCCTCGGCGATCTCACCCTCGGTCATCCGGAGCCAGTGGCGCAGGACGACCGCGGTGCGTTGACGATCCGGCAGCGTGCCCAGCGCAGCCATCACGTCGGGCCGGGACGTGCGCTGGAGCGCCTCGTCCTCGGCCGATGCGGCGACCCCGCCCACAGCGAGCACCGGCACGTGGGTGTGGCGGCGGGCGGTCGCCGTTCGGCGATGCGCGCTGTGGGCGAGGTTCACCACGATGGAACGCAGGTACGCGAGCCGGCGTTCCGGCTCCCGCACCCTGTCCCAGTTCTCGTACAGCCGCACGAAGGCGTCGTGAGCCAGGTCGTCTGCCTGCTGCGTGTTGCCACACAACAGGTAGGCCAGCCTGGCCACGCCGCGGAACTCGGCTTCGTACAACGTCACGATCTCGGAGCGGGCGGAACCGGGGCGTGTGTTGTCGGCGACCAAGCGCAGGGTGGGGGCGGCCTCACCCTGAGGAACCTCGGCGGCATGCACGATCATCACCCCATACGACGCAGAGCTCGACCGGATCTCTGACACGTTCCGGGAAGTTCTCGCCACATTGTGTGATCGGCCGGCGCACCCCCGCGCTTCAGGTGCGATCCCAGAGCATGGTGTTCGGGCTGTCGGGGTCGAGCAGGCGCTGGGCAGGGCTCTGGCGGTCGATGTGGCCGATCAGCCCCTTGTAGACGCCGAAGCCGCACAACTCCTGGAGCTCGGGGCTGAAGCCGCGCACCGTCTCCAGCGGGATGCCGAGCTGCTGGTTCTCCTGCGGGCGGATGAAGCCGGCGCAGTAGTTCATGGCGATGCCCCGCCGGCGCCGGTCGGTGGTGTTGGCGCCGCCGCCGTGCCAGAAGCCGCCGTCCCACACCAGGATGCTGCCGCGCGGCATCTCCGCCGGGACGCTGGCGTAGTGCTGCCCGTATGTGGGGGAGTGATCCGCCAGGTGGCTGCCGGGGATGATGCGGGTGGCGCCGTTGGCCTCGTTGAAGTCGGTGATCGCCCACATGCTGTTGGCCGTGACGGCGCGCCGCGGCCGGGTGCCGGGAATGACCTGGTCGTCGGCATGGATCGGCTGGGCGATCTCGCCCGGGTGGATGGTGATCGCGCTCACGCTGCTGACCAGGCAGCCCGGGCCGAGGAGGTGGTGCATCAGCGGCAGGACGACCGGGTGGACCGGGATCTGCGCGTACAGCTCGCCGAGTGCCAGCAGGTTGTAGACCCGTGTGGTGGCCCGGCCCTCGAAGCCGTTGCCGCCGAACTCGATGCCCAGCTCGTGCTCCAGGCGGTCGAGGTCGGCGTCCAGCGCGGCCGCCAGGTCGGCGTCGAAGGCGTCGTGCACGACCGTGTAGCCGTCGCGGTCGAGGCGTTCGATGTGGACGGTGAGGTCGGCTGCGGCCGTCGCGGTCATGGACCAACTCTGTCAGACCCCACCGCCCGGGGCTACCGTCGGCGGCGATGGAACCTGAGGCGATCACTTCCGAATGGCTGAGCGGCGTGCTCGGCGCCGACGTCCGCATCACCGACACCACGCGCATCGGTGACGGCCTGGTCGGCATGAACCTGCGCTTGGGGCTGGAGGTGCCGGCGGGAAGCGGCCTGCCGAGCAGCGTGATCACCAAGCTGCCGTCGCCAGACCCCACCAGCCGTGCCACGGGCATCGCGCTCCGCAACTACGAGCGCGAGGTGATGTTCTACCGAGTCATCGCTCCCACGGTGGACATCCGCGTGGCCCGTTGCTTCCATAGCGAGTGGCACCCTGCGGACGGCGATTTCATCCTCGTGATGGAGGACCTCGCGCCGGGCGAGCAGGGCAATCAGATCACGGGCTGCTCCGCCGAACACGCCCGCACTGCCGTGCTGGAGCTGGCGCGCCTCCACGGGCCGCGCTGGGGGGACGAGTCGCTGTCGCACATCGAGTTCCTGCAGCGGCGCACGGCGAGCGACGCCGGCAACCTGCAGGCGATGTGGGGCATGTTCGTGCCCGGTTTCCTCGGCACGTTCGCCAAGTACCTCGACACCGAGGGGGTGGCGCTGATCGAGCGCTTCGGCGAGCGCATCCCGGCGTGGATCGAAGGGCGCAACCTGCCCGAGACCGTCACCCACGGCGACTACCGGCTGGACAACCTGATGTTCGAGTCGCCTCTCGGCGGCTACCCGGTGGCGGCGGTGGACTGGCAAACCCCGGGCCAGGGTCCGGCCAGTGCCGATGTCAGCTACTTCATGGGCGCCGGCCCGCTTCCGGAGGTGCGGCGCGAGATCGAGCGCGGCGTGGTGGACGACTACCTCGGCGCGCTCGCCGCCTACGGCGTGCACGTTGCTGCCGACGAGTTCTTCCGCCACTACGCGCGCGACGCGTTCGGCGGCGTGATCATGTCCGTGGTGGCATCGCAGATCGTCGGTGCCAGTGACCGCAGCGAGGCGATGTTCGCGGCCATGGCCACCCGCCACGTGCGCCACTGTCTCGACCTCGGCAGCGAGGCGCTGATCTAGCGTCCGGGCCGGCCCGAGCGGCACCCTGCGTTCACGCACCAGGCCCTTCTTGTGCACCTGGTAGCTCCCGGAGCTACCAGCTGCACGACTTGCGGCGCCTCCACCGGTCGGCTGG
>JBPOIX010000217.1:0-3779 GCA_052034175.1 Actinomycetota bacterium | reverse complement strand
ATGAGCGCGCCGACGGGATGGAAAGTGCTGCTGTCGCCCCCGGAGATGTCCGAGGTGGAGCGCAACACGCTGCTGGCGGCGTTCGACAGCGGCTGGATCGCCCCCGCCGGCCCCGACCTCGATGCGTTCGAGCGTGAGCTGTGCGCTTTCACGGGTGCAGCCGCGGCGGTCGGCCTCGGCAGCGGAACTGCCGCGCTCCACCTGGCGTTGCTGGCCGTCGGCGTCGGCGCCGGCGACGAAGTGCTGATGAGCGACCTCACGTTCGCCGCCAGTGCCTTCGCCGCCGCCTATGTCGGTGCCACGACGGTGTTCATCGACTGCGACCCGCAGACCTGGCAGATGGACCCCGACGTGTTGGCCGCCGAGTTGGCACGTCGCGCCGCCGCAGATCGCCTCCCCGCCGCAGTCGTCGCCGTCGACCTCTACGGCTCGGTGTGCGACGGCACTCGCATCGCGGCCATCTGCGCCGAGTACGGGGTGCCACTGGTGGAGGACGCGGCGGAGGCCCTCGGGGCGTCGCGCGACGGGGTGGCCGCAGGACGCTTCGGTGCGGTGGGGGTGTGGTCGTTCAACGGCAACAAGATCCTCACCACCGGCGGAGGAGGGGCGCTGGTGGCGGACGACGCCGACCTGGTGGCCCGCGCCCGGCACCGTGCCACCCAGGCCCGCCGGCCTGTGCCCTGGTACGAGCACGACGAGATCGGCTTCAACTACCGCATGGGCAACCTCAACGCTGCGGTCGGGCGGGGGCAGCTGGCCACCCTGCCGGCACGCATCGCCCAGCGGGCGGCGGTCCGCCAGGCGTACGAGCGAGCCCTGGCGGGCATCGACGGGGTGGCGTTCCAACACGTGCCGCATGGGTGTGCGCCGAACTTCTGGCTGACCACCGTGGAGCTGGACGAGCCCGCGTTCGGGGCGTCCGTGCACGGCGTGCTCGAGGCCTTGCGCGCGGAGGGGATCGAAGCCCGCCACGGCTTCCAGCCGATGCACCTCCAACCGGTCTTCGCGGGGGCCGCCGTGGTGACTGCCGATGGCACTTCGGTGGCCGCCCGCCACTTCCGCCGTGCACTCAGCCTTCCCAGTTCGGGGCGGTTGAGCAGCGACGACGTGCAGTGGATCTGCGCCACCATCCTGGCTGCGAGGGGCTGACCCGATGCGCGCCGCGGCCCTCGTGCTGCTGGCGGTGGCGGCCGTCGTGCCGCGCCCAGGGCGGGGTGTGCTCGGGGTGCTCGCCGCGGGCTTCCTCCTGCGGGCCGTGTGGACCAGCGGCTTCGACCAGGGCGGCAGCCGCGCCTGGTTGGCGGTGGCGGGCGTGGTGATCATCACCGCGGCGGCGATCGTGCTGCCGGACGCCGCCGGCGAACCGGCCGGCTGGCGGTGGGTGGTGCTCGCCGGGGCGGTGGGGGTGGCGTACTCCTGCGTGCCCGAGACCGACCAGTTCCGCGAGATCGCCGTCGTCGTCCTCGGTGGAGCGGCCGTCGAGGTGTTGGCCGTGCGCACGGTGCCGCCTGCCGCCTACCTCGGCGCGTGGGGCGTGCTGGCGTGGGGCACGCTCTACGGTGCCACGGGGCGGCCGAGCGCCATCGTCGGCGGGCTGGTGGCGTTGCTGGCGCCGGTGGCCGCGGCGTGGGCGTCGTCAGAGCGAGGGTTGACGTCGGCGCGTGGGTCGGCGGTGACCGTGCCGTCGTCGTCCATGGGCCGTGGATGGCTCGGCCTGGCGGTCGGGTCGGTGTGGGTGGTGGCCGGGCTGGTGGTGGCACGCACCGGTGGCATCGCCACCGAGTTGCGCCCGGCCCTGGTGGCGGCAGCAGTTGGCGTGGTGGCCGCGCTGGGGGTCAGCGCCATGCTGTGGCGCCACTGGCCGACAGCACCAGTCGCCGAGTGAGCACGTCGGAGAAGTGGACGTCGGTGTCGCCACCGACATGGACCGTCACGGCCTCGTCGATCGCCAGCGGCTGCGGCCGCAGGATCAGTTCGTAGCCACCGCCGGGCGCGCCGGCGATCACCCCTTCGACGTCGAGGGTGAGCACCCTTTGCTCGCCCGGGGCTAGATCGAAGCCGAACGACAACACGTTCCAGCCCAGTTCGGTGGCATGGCCGACACCGATCGGTGCCCCGTCGAGGGTGGCGCCGACGGCGTCGAGCGGGGTGTACACGGCGAGCAGGGTGCGGTTCGTGCCGTTCGGCAGGTCGAGGAACTCGCTCCCGAGCACATAATCCGGGTAGCCGCTGGATGGCGCAGTGTTCGTCAGAGTGATGGTGATCGTGCCGCGGACGATGCCGCTGTCGGCGTCGTAGACGGCGGTGTATGTCACCTCGCGGTCGAGGAAGCTGTCGATCTTGTTCGCCGTGCCGTTGTTGTTCACCACGGCCAGCCCATCCCGGCCCTCCAGCGCCGGGAGAGCGCCGTCGACACCGATCTGGCGCAGGAGGCCCTGCTCGTCCGGGTCGGCGGTCCACATCAGCAGGTGGCCTTCGGCGGCGGCGGGGCCGAGCGCGCGGGCCAAACCCTGGGGTGGAGGGAGGGAGCCGCCGAGCACTGCCTGCAGGGTGGCATCGGCGACGTCTTCGAGCAGGTCGCGGCGCTCGGGAGTGTCGAGCGTGTACTGGTCGAGCAGCAGGAAGCGCTCCACCGTCTGGGCGGTGAGGGGCGCGTCGAGGCCGGCAACCGTCACCGGGCCGGTGGCCGCGAGGAGGCCTGCCAGCGCCGCAGGGTCGGCCAGGATCACGCCATCCACCGGGTCGCCCCCGCTGGCCGCCCACAGTTGGGCCAGCAGTGGCGCCGCAGTGGGCATGTCGGGGGTCATGGTCACGTTCGACCAGAAGCTCGGCGAGGCCGGGTCGGCGGCGGTGCCGTCGCCGGCGCCGTACGGGCCGTAGCGGGCGAAGAACTCCGCCCCCGCCTCCAGCACGAGCGGCCCATTGGCCTCCACCTGGTTGCGCAGGTCGTTGATCCTGCCGAACGCGGTGCGTTCGATCCTGCCGTCGGTGATGGTGAGCACGGCGTAGTTGCCGCTGACCCCGATCAGGCTGCGGGCCTCCGCCGGCGAGGCGAAGCCGACGAAGTAGCGGCGCGGGCCGTCCGCCCCCAGCAGCGCCGGGCCGTGGACCGCGGCGGCGTGGATCGTGCTCGCCTGGCGGGCGGCGTCGGCGGCTCGCTGGCGGGACTCGTCCAACCGTTCGGCCACCGGGCCGATCAGCCACGGGCTGTCCGCTTCCTCCAGCGCCTGCTGCAGCGCGCCGACCGCAGCGTCGAGGTCGGCGAGGGGGCCCTCCAGGATGGCCACCGCCTCCACGTCGATGCGCCCGCCCTCGATGGTCAGCGCGTCGAAGTCCACCACCTCCAGGGCGGCGGCCGCGGCCGCGGCGGACGACGACGCCTGGCCGAGCAGCGCCGACACCGCCTGCTGGTGTTGAGCCACCACAGGGACCAGACGCGCCGGTTGCGCCCAGGGTGCGCTGATCGTGTCGTCCGCGGCGCCCAACGCCGCGGCGGCCCGGCGCAAGGTGCTGGCCGCGGCCAGCGGGTCGCCGCTCTGCAACTGCTGCAGCCCGTCCAGCAGGCCGCGGTATCCGTCCTCGATGTCGCTGCGGGCGCCGGCCGCCGCCAGGCCGAAACCGGCGGCGAGCACCACCAGCGCGACGGCGCCGGCGAGGGTCCACTTGAGGATGCGCCGGCGGGCATGACGGCGGCGTCGCTGGACCCCGATACCGGCGAGGAAGAGCATGGTGGCGCCGGCAGCCAGGGCGCTGGCGGTGAAGAACGGGTTGGTCTCCAG
>JBPOIX010000131.1:0-7040 GCA_052034175.1 Actinomycetota bacterium | reverse complement strand
CCGGCCAGCAGCACCTTGAGCACGGTCGGGGCGTCGGCGTGCAAGGGGCGCGTCACCTCGGGCGCGCAATCCGGGCAGGGCCGGCTGCGCTTCCACATCACCACCCCTGCCGCCACCATCACGCCGGCGAACAGCAGCATCAGGAGGTCCGGGTCGACGCCCTTGCTCCAGGCGCTGCCGACCACGGCACCACCGATGCCGGCCAACCCGAACAACAGGCCGGGGAGAGCCTTCACCCGCCCCGCCTGCCAGTGAGGCAGCAGGCCGATCAGCGACGTGATGGCAACCAGGATGAGCGACGTGGCCGACGCGTGTGTGGGCGACTGCCCCGCGGCGTAGACGAGTGCAGGAATGGCGAGGATGGAACCGCCACCACCCAACGCCCCCAGCGAGAGGCCGATGAGGAAGCCGAGGGGCGACGCGAAGAGGGCTCGCACGCCGGCCGCTCAGACCGCCGCCGGAGCGCCGGACCACGCGGTGTAGCCACCGATGAGGTCCGACACGTCGGTGAAGCCGTGGGAGCGCAGCAGGCTGGAGGCAATGGCAGAACGGTAGCCGCCGGCGCAGAACACCACCGTTGGCGCCGCGGGGTCGAGTTCCCCCAGGCGCTTCAGGAGTGCGGGCAGCCCGATGACCATGGCGCCGGGGATGCTCCCCTCCGCCACTTCGCCCGGATTGCGGATGTCCACCAGCACCAGACCGGGCACCTCGCGCATGCGCTCCGTCAACACCGAGACGGACAGCCGGCTGAGCTGTTCGAGATGCTCCGGGTGCTCCACGAAGGCGGCGAACGGATTGTCCAGCGCACCGAGCACCCGGTCGAACCCGATGCGCGCGAGGCGCGTGCGGGCCTCGGCCTCAGAGCCGGGCTCGCACACGAGCACGATCGGAGTGCCAGGCTCCATCACCTCACCGGTGTACTCGGCGAAGCGCCCGCTGAGCCCGACGTTGATCGAACCCCGCAGGTGCCCGGCGGCGAACATCGTCTCCTCCCGTGCGTCGATGACGACGGCACCGTCGCGCTGATGCGCCAACACCTCGTCGAGCGAGAGCTTCGCCACCGGGGTCTCGGCGTAGAGGTCGCGCTCCTGACGGTTCTTCACTGCGGCGAAGAGGAAGTACAACGGCGCCACGGACTGCCCCTGGGTGACCGCTTCACGGAACTGCTCCACGGTCATCGGGGCGAGCGCGTAGTTGGTCCGTCGTTGCTCGCCGATGGTGCTCACCGTCTCCGTCGACAGGTTCTTGCCACAGGCCGACCCGGCGCCGTGTGCCGGCCAGACCTTCGTCGCGTCCGGCAGCGTCAGCAGCTTGTCGTGCAAGGAGTGATACAGCTGCACGGCGAGTTCATCGGCGGTGTACCCGATGGCCGACAGCAGGTCGGGCCGGCCGACATCGCCGATGAACAGGGTGTCGCCGGTGAGGACCCCTTCGGGAGTGCCGTGCTCGCCATGCGGGTAGACGACGATCGAGATCGATTCCGGCGTATGCCCGGGCGTCTCGCGGATCTCCAGCACGACCTCACCCAAGCGGATGAGATCGCCGTCGCCGTAGGCCTCCATCGCGAACTGGGCCTTGCCCTGCGCGGCACGACCGAAACCGATGACCGCCCCCGTGCGCTCGGCGAGCTCGAGGTGGCCGGACAGGAAGTCGGCATGGAAGTGGGTCTCCAGCACATGGGTGATCGTCAGACCGTTCGCCTCGGCGTCGGCCAGGTAGTGGTCCACATCGCGCTGCGGGTCGACCACGACGGCCTTCCCGGTGGTGGTGTCGCCGACGAGGTAGCTGGCGAGCGAGAGGCAGCCGAGGTAGTACTGGCGGAAGAACAACATGTCGTCGAGTATACCCCCCGGGGTATCCTTCGTCAACCGTGCCGCGGGGAGCTGATCGCCTACAGTGCCCCCATGCCCTCCCCCATCGAACTCCGAAGCGACAACGCCGCCGGCGCCGCACCAGAGCTGCTGCGAGCACTCGCGGAGGCCAACGAGTCCTCCGCCCTGGCCTATGGCGGCGACCGGCACACCGCTGCGCTGCAGGACATCGCCCGCGAGGTTTTCGAGCACGAGCACGCCCAGGTCTTCCCTGTGGTCTCCGGCACCGCCGCCAACTCCCTCGGCCTCTCGGCCCTGTGCCCTCCGTGGGGCAGCATCGTGTGCCACGAGACGTCGCACATCTACGTCAACGAGTGCGGGGCCAGCTCGCTCTTCGCCGGCGGCGCCGTCATCCGCGGCATCCCCGGTCAGGGCTACCAGCTCCAGCCCGAGGGGCTGGCCCGGCATCTGGCCACCGTGAACTGGGGCGACCCGCATCACTCCCAGCCGTCGGTGCTGTCGCTCACCTGCCCGACCGACTTCGGCACCGTGTACTCCCCCACGGAGGTGGCCGCGCTGAGCGAGGTGGCCGCAGGGCACCGGATGAGGCGTCACCTCGATGGCGCACGGGTGGCGAACGCGCTGGTGGCGAACGCGTGCAGCCCTGCCGCGCTCACCTGGCAGGCAGGCATCGAGGTGCTCTCGCTCGGGGCCATCAAGAACGGCGCGGTCAGCACGGACGCCATCGTGTCCTTCGACCCCGAGGTCAACGAGGCGCTCACCTTCCGCCTCAAGCGGGCCGGCCACGTGGCCAGCAAGATGCGCTTCCAGTCCGCACAACTCGTGGCCTACCTCACCGACGGCCTGTGGCTGCGCCTGGCGCGGCAGGCCAACGAGGCGATGGCGGTGTTGGCCGCCGGGCTGCGCGGGCTCGGGGTGGAGCTGCTGAACGAACCGCACGCGAACATCGTGTTCGTGCGTGTCGGCGAGCCGACGGTACGCCGCCTGGCCGACGAACAGGGCCTGGTGTTCTACGAGATGGGCGGCGGGGTGGCCCGCTTCGTGACCAGCTTCCAGACCACGGAAGCCGACGCCACCGAAGCCGTTCGACGCGTCGCCGCGGTGTTGGCCGACCCGCAGCGGTAGCCGCCCGCCGGCGCCAGGCCGTGGCGACGGGTCAAATTGTGCACCTGGTAGCTCCGGGCGCTACCAGGTGCACAGGATGGCGCCCGCCCCGCCTAGCCCGTCGTCACCCGCAGCCCGTCCAGCCCGCGGATCACGAAGTTCGGCAGGTAGCGCGGCTCACCGTCGAGCTCCAGCGCGGGGAACCTCGCGGCGAGGCCGGCCAGCGACACGTCGATCTCCTGCCGGGCCAGCGGCGCGCCGACACAGAAGTGGATGCCGCCGCCGAACCCGATGTGCGCGGTGTCGCCGCGGCCGACGTCGAACGTGTCGGGCTGCTCGAAGCGCCGCGGGTCGCGCTCAGCGGCGCCGAACAGCATGGCCACTTCCTGACCCACCTGCAGCTCCTGCCCGGCGATCTCCACACCCGGCTCCAGCACCCAGCGTTCGAACAGCTGGAGCGGTGCATCCCAACGCAACATCTCCTCCACGGCCACCTTGGCGGGCACGTCTCCGCGCACGACGCGCTCCCACTGGGCACGGTGCAGCATCAGCGCCCGCACGCCGTTCCCCAGGGTGTTCACCGTGGCCTCGTGCCCGGCTTCCAACAGCACCATCGTCGTGGACACGATCTCGTCCTCGGTCAACGTGTCGCCGTCGTCCTCGACCCGCACCAACTCGCTCACCAGCAGGTCATCCGGCTCGCGGCGCTTGTCGGCGATCAGGGCCTTCGTGTACTCGATGTACTCCGTGGCGGCCATGTTGGCTGCCTGCTTCACGTCGTCGGAGGTGGTGAGTTCGTACATCTTGACGATGGCGTGCGACCAGTCCAGCAGCAGCTGGGTGTCCTCCCGCGGCACACCGAGCATGGAGCAGATGACGGCCACCGAGTACGGCTGGGCATAGTCGCGCAGCAGGTCGAACCGCTGCAGGTCGGCGCAGCGGTCGAGCAACGCCGCGGAGAAGCCCTCGATCGAGGGACGCAGCGCGGCCACTGCCCGAGGAGTGAACACCTTGCTGACCAGGCGGCGGATGCGCGTGTGGTCGGGCGGTTCCAGGCACAGCAGCGACCATGCCTCGTGCTGATGGAACGACGCCCAGCGCGGGTCGGGCTCGGGCTTGCCCACCTCGGCGTGGCTGTACCGGTGGGTGTAGGCCCGGCCGAGCCGCCGGTCGCGCAGGGTCTCCTGCACGTCGGCGAAGCGGGTGAGTGTCCACTGCCCGGTGCGTTCGTTCCAGAAGCCCGGAGTGGCTTCCCGCAGCGCGTTGAGCGCGGGGTACGGGTCGGCGATGAACTCCGGGTCGGAGGGGTCGAATCGGGCGATCAGTTCGTCCACGGGCATGGCACGATCCTTGCATGCCGCGGCCAAGGCGGGGGCCCCGGGCGCAGCCACACCCCGGGCCCGTGGCGGGCCGCCGGTTAGCATTGCTGGCGTGATCGTCGTGGCCGGTGAAGCCCTGGTGGACCTGGTGATCGCCCCCAGTGGGGCAGTCACCGCCAAGCTCGGCGGCGGGCCGTACAACGCGGCCCGCACCATCGGCCGCCTCGGGGGCCAGGTCACCTTCCTCGGTTCGCTGTCGGTGGATCGCTTCGGCAACCAACTGTTCGACCATCTGGTCGCGGACGGTGTGGGCAACGAAGCCATCGTCCGCTGCGACCTGCCCACCACGCTGGCCGCGGCCGAGCTGGACGACCACGGCGGCGCCACCTATCGCTTCTACCTCCAGGGCACCGCGGCGCCCGCGCTGGACCATGTGCCGGCGGCGGTCGCAGCCCCGGCAGCAGTGCACGCCGGCACACTCGGCCTGGTCCTGGAGCCGCTGGCCACCACCGTGGAGCACTACCTGGCCCAACTGCCGAGCTCCACGCTCGTCTTCCTCGACCCCAACTGCAGGCCCAGAGTGGTGGCGGACCGCGACGCCTACCTGGCGCGCCTGGAGCGCCTGTACCTCCGGGCGGACGTCGTCAAGCTGAGCACCGAGGACATCGAGTACCTCACGCCAGGCAGCGACCCGCTGGCGTACGCCACGGCGCTCCTCGGCGCCGGCCCCACTGTGGTGCTGGTCACCGACGGCGGGGCAGGCGCATGGGCGGTGACGGCCCACGACGAAACGATGGTGCCTGTCCGCCCGGTGGAGGTGGCGGACACCATCGGTGCCGGCGACAGCTTCGGAGGTGCCTTCCTCGCCTGGTGGCTGGACCACGGGTTCGGGCGCACAGAGCTGCACGACCACGCCGCGGTCGTGGAAGCAGTGGACGCAGCACAGGAGGTCGCCGGGGTCACGTGCAGCCGGGTGGGCGCGGAGCCGCCCCGCCGCACGGAGCTCTCCGCCCGCTGGCAGCGGGCCGGTGGCTAGCACCCCGGCCGCGGCGCTGGCGGGCCGCGTGGCCAAGTTCAAGGCTCGTGGAGGCCGGTTGCTGGGCATCACCGGCGCCCCGGGCAGTGGCAAGAGCACCGTCGCCGAAGGGCTCGTGGCGGCCACCGCCGGCGCCTGCCTGCTCCCGATGGACGGCTTCCACTATGCGGATGAGGAGTTGGCCCGCCTCGGCCGCAGCCGGCGCAAGGGCGCCCCGGACACCTTCGACGTGGACGGCTTCATCGCCACCCTGCGCCGCGTTCACGAGGGCCGGCACGACGTGCTGGTGCCCCGCTTCCATCGCCACCTGGAGGCGGCCGTGGCCGGGGCGATCCGCATTCCTGCCGGCGCCCCGCTGGTCGTGGTCGAGGGGAACTACCTCCTGCTCGACAGCGGCGGGTGGGAGGGCGTGCGCCCCCTGCTGGACGAATGCTGGCTGCTCCGCCCCGACGACGCCGTACGCCGGCAGCGGTTGGTGGCCAGGCACCAGCAGCACGGCCGATCGGCCGATGACGCCGAACACTGGGTGGCCACCGTCGACGAACCCAACGCCCGGCTGATCGCTTCCCATGCCGCGGGTGCGGACTTCGTGGTCGACCCGGGCTGAGGCGGCTGCAACCGCTCGGCCGCGTCAGCGCAGCTGGCGGAGGCGGCTCTCGACGTCCTCGCGGTTGAGGTAGGCGCCGCACATCCGGCGCGTGCCGCTGTAGGCGGCGCGGCCGTGCAGGACGCGCCCGGTGTCGAACAGCATCGCCTCGCCCGGCTGCAGCACATGGCGCCACTGCATCGAAGGTTCGTTGGCGATCTCCTCGAACAGGCGGACGGCGTCGTAGAACGCCAGCATGTCGACCTCGTCGAGCAGGAACGGGGCGCGGTCGTAGTTGTTGAACGAGACCTGCGCCAGGCGGCCCGTGTGGTCGTGGCGGAACACCGGCCGGGTGGCCATCAGGTGCGAGCCGTCGCCGATGTACTGGCCGGGCACCGGCACGGTGCACAACACCTCGAACAGGTCGGGCTCCTCGGCCTCCATCCGCCGGGCGATGGCGAAGCCGTCCACCATCGTGCTCTCGCCGCCGCTGCCGTCGAACTGCAGGCAGTGCAGCAGCTGGCAGCCCGGCGCGTCGTTGCTGTAGGTGCTGTCGGTGTGGCCGCGCAGCTCCAGCGTGGTGTAGGCGGTGTCCGCCTTCGCCATGTCCGCCGTGAACTCCCAGAAGCCGCCGAAGATGGTCTCGCGCACATAGCCCACGCGGCGCACCAATTCCTCGGTGGCCGCGGCCGTGGCCGGGGTGCCGGTGACGATGCAGAACCCGTACTGCAGGGTGCGGGTCAACCACTCCGCCACCCCCTGGTCGCTGCCCATCACCTCGGCGTAGGCCACCGTGGGGGTGGTGAGCGACGCCGCGTTCCACAGGGTGGTCGGCACGTCCAGCGCCACACGTGGCACGCGGGGGAAGCGGTGGCGGGCCAGGAAGGCCACGGGAAGGCAGGAGGTGGGCTCCAGGACGTCCCAGGTGACCTGCAGTTCGTCGCCCACGACCTCGGTGCTCAGGCCGCGCAGGGCGCGCGGCACGCGAGCCGTGAACAGCTGGCGCTGCTGGGTGACCGGGTGCATCGTGTCGGGGTCGTGCGCGTGGTCGCGCAGCCAGAGCCACGGGTAGCGGGTGACCACCCCGTCGTCCCAGAGGACCTCCAGCGATCGGTCCTGCGGTGTCAGCGTGGCGATGGACGTCATGGTCGTCACGCTACGTC
>JBPOIX010000410.1:0-4765 GCA_052034175.1 Actinomycetota bacterium | reverse complement strand
GCTGGATCGGTTGGTACGAAGGTCTGTCGGCCGCTGCCCGGGCGGCCCTTGCAGCGCCCGGGGCGCTGGCCACACCGGGCCTGCGCAGCGGGGAGCACTTGGCCGAGGTGCTGTGGGACCTGCACATCGCCGCCATCGGCTGCGACAACCCGGCCGTCGAGGTGTGGCCGCCCGGGGCGATGAGCACCCCCGAGCACGAGGCCGCGGTGCGCGCCGACCCGAGGCGCCTGCACGAGATCTTCACCCACACCCTGCTGCTGCCGATGCTCGGCCTGCCACTGGGCGAGTTGTGGACGCTGGAGGCGCTGGCCGCGGACTGCGCGGCCGACGGGCGCTACGAGTGCATGTTCACGTCGGCGCCGCTGAACCTGCCGAACGGTGTGGCCAGCCCGCCGAACGCGTTGGCGATCAAGTAGAGAGGCACTCATGACCGCGATATTCGAGGGACAGAGCGCGCTGGTCACCGGCGGCGCCACGGGCATCGGCTTGGCGTGCGCCACCCACCTGGCACGCGACGGCGCGGCCGTCGTGCTGGCCGGTCGGCGGGCGGAGAAGCTGGAGGAAGCCGCGGCCACGTTGCGCGCTGCGGGCGCCCCCGAGGTGCACACCGTGGTGTGCGACGTGACGGACGAAGCCGCGGTGGAGGCCGCGGTGGGGGTGGCCGCCGGAGTGGGCCGATTCACGATGGTGGTGGCGAACGCCGGCACCGGCGCCGCCTCGCCCTTGCACCTGATGCCACTGGAGGAGTGGAACTCCGTGCTCGGCACGAACCTGACGGGCGCGTTCCTCACGATCAAGCATTCGGCCGCACATCTTGCCCGCAATGGCGGCGGGTCGATCGTGGCCGTGTCGTCCATCGCCGGGCCGCTCACGCATCGCTACATGACGTCGTACTGCGTGTCGAAGGCGGGCCTGGAGATGCTTGTGCGCCAGGCCGCCGACGAGCTGGGTTCGGTAGGAATCCGGGCCAACGCCGTCCGCCCGAGCCTGGTGCCGACGGACATCTCCGTGGGTCTCACGGGGAGCCCGGAGATCGTGCAGGACTACCTCGACCAGATCCCCGTCGGCCGTCTCGGAACGGTGGACGACATCGCTTCGGCGGTGCGCTTCCTCCTCGGCCCCGAGAGCTCGTGGATCACGGGCCAGTGCATCGGCACCGACGGCGGCCACACCCTGCGTCGCGGCCCCAACCTCACCCCGCTGATGGAGATGGTGCTCGGGCCCGAAGCCCACCCGCACTGAGCGGCGCGTTGCCGGATCGGCTCCCGACTCGCCGCCGCCACCACGTGCTGCGTGAGACTGCGGGCATGCAGACCTCGCTCTTCGATCTCACCGGGCACGTGGCCCTCATCACCGGCGGCAACAGCGGCATCGGGCTCGGGATGGCGAAGGCGCTGGCCGAGCACGGCGCGTCCGTTGCCATCTGGGGCACGAACCCGGCGAAGAACGCCGCCGCGGCCGAGGAGCTGCGGGCCGTCGGCAGCCAGGTGCTCGACCTCGTGTGCGACGTGGGCGACCACCAGGCGGTGATCGACTCGATGGCCGCCACGGTCGAGCGCTTCGGCCGGGTGGACTCATGCTTCGTCAACGCCGGGGTGGGCGGCAAGGCGCCGAGCTTCGCCGAGATGAGCGAGGAGGAATGGCACCGTGTGCTGCGGGTCAACCTCGACGGTGCGTTCTTCACCGCGCAGGAGGCCGTGAAGCAGATGAAGGGGCAGGCGCCGCAGGGCGGCTCCATCGTGTTCACCACCTCGGGCTCGGCGTTCTACGGCCAGCAGCGCGGCCAGCACTACGGCGGCAGCAAGGCCGCGCTCAACGCGATGATGAAGGGCATCGCGGTGGAGCACGCCCGCCACGGCATCCGATGCAACTCGGTGCTGCCCGGCTGGGTGGAGAGCGACATGACCGCGCCGGCCTTCGGGTGGGACAAGTTCGTCGACAACGTGATGCCGCGCATTCCCATGCGTCGCTGGGGTGTGCCGGCGGACTTCGGTGGCATCGCCGTCTACCTCGCTAGCCAGGCCAGCTCGTGGCACACGGGCGATGTGATCACGCTCGACGGCGGCTACCACTCCTTCTGAGCGTCGCTCGCCACGTCCCGCCGATGGCGGGGTGCTACGGGGTGAAGTGGAACACTGACGGCATGACGACTCGCATCGCCACAACTCGGGTAGACGGTCATGCCGGGCAGCAGGCGGTCGCCGCGCTGATGGCATTCGGTACCGACACCATGTTCACGCTCAACGGTGGGCACATCTGGCCCCTGTACGACGCTGCCCGCGACCAGGGCATGAAGGTGGTGGACACCCGCCACGAGCAGACCGCCACCTTCGCCGCGGAGGCCTACGCCAAGCTCACCCGCAAGCCCGGCTTCGCCGCGCTCACCGCTGGCCCGGGCATCACCAACGGCACGTCGGCCATCACCTCAGCCTGGTTCAACGGCTCGCCGCTCGTGGTGCTCGGCGGGCGTGCGCCCGAGCTGCGCTGGGGCGCCGGCTCGCTGCAGGAGTTCGACCATGTGCCCGTGATGGCGCCGATCACCAAGCACGCCGCCACGGTGAAGGACGCCACCCAGGCCGGCGCCGCCGTGCACGCCGCGGCTCGCCTTTCGATGACGCCGCATCGCGGCCCGACCTTCCTCGACTTCCCGCTCGACGTGTTCGGCCCGTCCGCGGGCGACGTGCCCGATGTGGACGAGTGTGTCGGCCTCGGCGCCGCGCCCGACCCGGACGCCGTGGCCACGCTGGCGCAGATGGTGGCCCAGGCCGAGCGACCGGCGTTCATCGTCGGCAGCGATGTCTACTGGGACGGCGCGTGGGAGCCTCTGCGTGCCGCAGCCGAGCACCTCGGTGTGCCGTGCTTCTTCAACGGGCTCGGCCGCGGCACGCTTGCCGCCGATCATCCGCTGGCGTTCCTCCGCACCCGTGGCCTGCTCAAGGCACGGGCCGACCTCGTGGTGGTGCTCGGCACGCCGCTGGACTTCCGCCTCGGCTTCGGCCGCTTCGGCAACGCCACCGTCGCGCACGTGGTGGACAGCGAGGCGCAGCGCGCCAAGCACGTCGAAGTGCACACGGTGGCGGGCGACTCCAACCTCGTGCTGAAGGCGCTGGCCGACTACGTGGGCACGCGTGTGGATCACGGTGACTGGGTGGCCGAGCTGCGCGCCGCGGAGGAGAAGGGCCGGGCCGCAGATGCGCTGCTGCTCGGTGCCGACGACGCGCCGATCAAGCCGAGCCGCATCTACGGTGAGCTCGGCAAGCGGCTGGAGCGGGACGCCGTGGTGATCTGTGATGGTGGCGACTTCGCCTCCTACGCCGGCAAGTTCGTCGAGGTGTACGAGCCCGGCTGCTGGCTGGACACCGGCCCCTACGGCTGCCTCGGCAACGGGCCCGGGTATGCCATCGCCGCCCGCACCGTGCGGCCGTCGAGCCAGATCGTGCTGCTGCTCGGTGACGGCGCCAGCGGCTTCAGCCTGATGGACGCCGACACGATGGTCCGTCACGGTCTGCCGGTGGTGATGGTGGTCGGCAACAACGGGATGTGGGGCCTGGAGAAGCACCCGATGCAGGCCATCTACGGCTGGGACATGGCGTGCGACCTGCAGCCCGGTTGCCGCTACGACGAGGTCGTGCGCGCGCTCGGCGGGGCCGGCGAGACCGTGTCGTCGCCCGCCGAGATCGGCCCCGCCCTCGACCGCGCCTTCGCCAGCGGCGTGCCCTACATGGTGAACGTCCTCACCGACCCGGCGGACGTCTACCCCCGCACCAGCAACCTCGGATGAACCGCCGCGGCCTCTGCCTCGGGCTGGTGGCGACGATGCTTGTCGCCTGCTCCGACTCCGACGTGGGAACGGCTGTCACCGCGGGCGAGTCGACCGAGGCCGACGACACCGCCGTCGCCGATACGCACGGTGGGATTCCGACCACCGGCGACTCCTCGGGGTCCGTTCTCGACTTGCTCGATGCGGATCAGCGCGGCGCGCTCTCGGATCCGCAGCAGGCGCTCGTGGACCTCCTCGTCCAACCGTCCGCGCTGGGTCACTTCATGCTCGTGCAGTACGAGGCGATCGACCCGAACGGCGACGGGACGATCGGCGACCGGTGGTATCGCCCCGAGGTGGTCCATGCCACGTGTTCGGTGAAGATCGACAGCCCGACTCTGCCCACAGCGGTCGCGGTGTTCATCCCCGGTTCCCCGGAGGAACTGAAGTACCTCGACAACCCCCTCAGTGCCACGCGGGCGCGGATGGAGGCCGACCTCATCGTGACCGTGCAGGTCGCAGTGTTCGACACCTCGCAGCAACGCGACGACTTCGCCGACGCCAACGAGGAGATCATGGTGTTCGTGAACGACCCGTGCGCGGCGACGGAGGACGACGTGTCCACGCCGGGGCCGGAGGAGTTCGAGCCGCCCGACGTCGGCTACCCCGGTGCCGGGTTCGCCGGCCAGATGATGATCGCCAGCGGGGTGACCGTCTTGTACCGGGTGGGCGAGCGGGTGCTCCTGACCGTGTCGGCCGGGCAGTTCCTCGGCGGTCAGGATGCGACGGTGGACGACCTGACTGCGGCGCTCGAGGCCACCATCGACCGCCTGGTCGCCGCCGGCCTCGGCTGAGGCGCGCTGCCTCCCTTCGTCGTGTGTAGTTGCGTGCTCAAGGAATCTCGACACGTCCGTGGTTGCACTGCGGTAGAACTGGTGGCCATGCCTGACGACGGCCAAGTCCCCACGCGACATCGTCGCGTCTCGTACCACTGGGTGGTGTTCG
>JBPOIX010000290.1:0-5060 GCA_052034175.1 Actinomycetota bacterium | reverse complement strand
CCATCACCACACCGTCGGCGAAACGCAGGGCGCTGCAGGTGGTGGCATGCGGCACGGAGAGCTCGCCGGCAGGGACATCCCCCACCGGCTGGGCCAGGCCGATGCGACGCAACAGTTCGGGGAAGCTCGAACCTGGATCGTCGCCCGGGGTGAACAGGGGCATCGACATGGAGCTACTGCCCACCCTTCTGCACGTAGGACTTCACGAAGTCCTCGGCGTTGGTCTCCAGCACCTCGTCGATCTCGTCGAGCAGGTCGTCGAGTTCTGCCTTCAACTTGTCGCCGCTGCCCGCCACTGCCGGGGCGGCCTCGACGGCCTCCTCGGTGCGGCTCGGTGCCGGCTTCTGCTTCTGCGTGCGCTCTGCCATTCGGGCCTCTCGTACCTGGTGGTTCAAGCCCCCAGCCGAGCCAGCAGCTCGCCTGGGGTGTCGCTCTCGTCGATCAAACTAGCCACGGATGCGGCCGTGCCGCGCAGCGGTTCCGCCATCGGCACCCGCCGCAAGGGGTCGCGCCCGACGTCGAAAACCATGCTGTCCCAGTTGGCGGCAATGATGGCGTCGGGCCACTTCGCCAGGCAGCGACCGCGGAAGTACGCCCGTGTGGTCTCCGGAGGGTGCGTCATCGCCCGGTTCACGGCAGCCGCGTCGGTCAGGGTGGCAAGCCCCACCTTCTGCGCCAGGCACTTCCCTGGCCGCATGTCGTGGTACTGCAGGTCCAGTGCCTTCAGCCGGGCGTCGCCCGGCCGGGCGCCATGACGCTCCGCGTAGCCCTGCACGAGCCGCTGCTTGGCTACCCAGTCCACCTGGTGCGCCACCGAGGCGGGGTCTCGCTCCAAGCCGCCGAGCACCTCTTCCCAGAGGGCGAGCACCTGCAGCCCGACGGCCTCGCCAACCGCCTCCAGCCCCCTCGTGGCGGCGTAACGGCGAGCATGGTCGAGCAGCTGCCACTGGATCTCCAACGCGGTGGCCCTGCGGCCAGAGCGCAGCAGCACGGTTCGCTGGAGCGTCGGGTCGTGGCTGACCTGGCGGATGGCGGCCACCGGGTTGGCCAGCGTGAGGTCGTCGCCGAGCACGTCGTCCTCGATCATCGCCAGCACGAGGGAGGTGGCTCCGAGCTTCAGCAGGGTCGCGGTCTCGCTCATGTTGGCGTCGCCGACGATCACGTGCAGCCGGCGATACTTCGCCGCATCACAGTGGGGCTCGTCACGGGTGTTCACGATCGGCCGCTTCAGGGTGGTCTCCAGGCCCACCTCCTCTTCGAAGAAGTCCGCCCGCTGGCTGAGCTGGAACGGCACGTCGCTGGCGGTCAACCCCGGGAACTCGCAGCCGACCTTGCCGGCGCCGACGATCACCTGACGGGTCACGAAGTGCGGGGTGATCTGGGCCACGATGCGCGGGAAGGGCACTTCCCGTGCCATCAGATAGTTCTCATGGCAGCCGTAGCTGTTGCCCTTGCCGTCCGAGTTGTTCTTGTGGCAGAGGATCTCCGCACCCTCCGGAAGCGCCCTTCCGGCCGCGGCCATGCTGGCGCGCACGATCTCCTCCGCTGCCCGATCGAAGACCAACGCTTCCAGCGCCGTGAGGCACTCGGGTGTGCTGATCTCCGGGTGGGCGTGGTCCACGTAGTAGCGAGCGCCGTTGGTGAGCACGGCGTTCACCAGTTGCGTCTCGATCTCGGGCTCGAGGAGGTCGTCGACTGCGAAGCCGCGGGCGTCGCTCCCCGGCCGCTCGTGGATGAAGTCCCAGTTGATGCGCCGCTGGGCGTGCAGGTAGGCGTTGATCAACAGCGATGACGCGGTGACCGGGTTGGCTGCACCTTCGGTCACCGGGCCTCGAACGAAGATCCCGTACTCCGTCTCGATGCCACAAACCTTGGGGATCGCCACGGTCTGCACCCTAATGGCCGCTCAGCCGAACAGGCGGGTGGCAGCTTCCCAGGTGTCGTCCACCATGTCCCATCCGGCGGAGTTCGTCTCCTCGTAGTGGTCCTCCGGCTCGCCGAGCTCCCGACCGAGGGCCTGGCCGTAGCGGCAGACGGCGTGCAGCGCCGTCCGTTGCGCCTGGCCCGCATCCTCCTGGGTCAGCAACTGCGGGTTCTCCATCAGCTCCCTGCAGACAGGGCCACCCACCGCATCCGGAGCGACCAGGGCACCCTCGTCGAACAGACGCTGACAGGTGTACCCGGTGTCGGAGGGGATCACGAGGTCGAGGCACTTGAGACGCACCTCGTTGATCGGTGTCCAGTAGCCCAACTCGTCGCCACCGAGGCCGACGGTGAACGTCTGTGTAGTGGGCACGAGGTCGAGCAGGGCGCCCGGTATCTCGTAGTCCGCGCCCGTGGCGTGGAGGTCGGGGTTCTCGTAGTAGGCGGCGGTGTTGTCGACGAAGTCGTCGGGCAGCCCGAGCACCAGCTCCGGCGGCAGCTCGCCCGGCATGAACAGGAAGCCGACGTCGCCGAGGCGCACCCAGGTGAGGCGGGTCTTGAGCACGTCGCCGACGCGGATCTGGCTCTCGATCATCGGCGTGAGGACGGGGTCGTCCGCCATCGCCCCTTCGTCGTCCACGCACGTGTCGTCCGTGAACGGCTTGGGGCCGCACGTGTAGGCGTGCGGCGTCTGCCAGCCGAGGTCGCCGTCGGCCAGCAGGACGCGGAAGCCGATGTTCGTGAGGCGGGTGTAGTAGTCCTCCCGCCCCCACTCGATGCCGTCGACGGAGACCGTTGCGGCGTCCGCCAGCACGCCCTCCACCGCGTCGGCGAGTGCGTTGCCGATGGCTGCAGTGCGTGCGAGGTTTCGTTCGCGGAAGTCCGCAGCGCCGGCCACCGGCTGCGCGCCGGCGGGCGGGGTGACGCCGTCGCCCAGCGGGTGGTCGGCGTCGATCTCCCACACGTCCGCCCGGCCAGGGCCGATCTGGCTGCCGAGCGGGCCGTTGAAGTACAACACCTCGCCACCCACGTCCTGCTGGATGCGCTCGCGCAGCACGCCTGGATAGTCGGCCGTGAGGTAGCGGCCCTCGGCACTGCAGTCGTCCGCCGCCCATCCCTTCTGTGCGCACTCGGCCGAGTAGTCGCCAGGGGGTTCCCAGCCGAGGGTGGTCTCCGGGTGGTTCGTCCACTGCACGAGCGTCGCCACCGCCGAGCCGTCGGTGGCCTGCACCTGAGCGACGTTCAGCCGCGGGTCGACGATCAGCGGGTCGCGCTGGTCGCTCTGCCCGAAGCGGTGCTCGCCCACCCCGGCCACGAGCGTGACGTCGCGGAAGCCTGCGTCGAGTGCGTCGGCGACTGCGCCCGCCATCTGGTCTGCCGCCATGTCGTACCAGTCGTCGTTGACGCTGAACGCGCTGTCCGGGCCATGGTGGTTGTGGTTGGCGCTGATCACGACATTGGCGTCGGCCAGTTCGGCGGGCAGCACCTCGCGGATGCGCCGCTCGATCTCGTCGTGGTCGGCGAGGAAGATCATGTACAGGTCGGCGGTCAGCATCACGACCGTCTGGTCGCCCTGGCGCAGCACCAGTGCGGTGGCGCGGATGTCGTCGTGGACCCACGCCGAGTCGCCCTCGCCGTTGCCGACGTCGACCCGGCCCTGGTCCCACTCGGGCACGAACGCACCGAGATCGGCGGGGTCAGTTTCGGTGAGCCAGCCGGGCGCGGCCGCGAGGTAGTCCCGATCGCCGTCCACCGTGGGTAGCAGGCTGCGGCTGGCAGCCGCGGCCTGCAGGCCCGTCGTTGGCACCGCGGTGTCCGGGGGCGCGTCGGTGGCGACGGGCCCGGTGGTGTCCGCGACCTCGGTCGACTCGGTGGTCGACGCGATCGTGGAACCGCTCCCCTGGTCCGCGTCGTCCGCGCTCGCGGCCAGCTGGCCGGCGAGGACGACGACGGCCGTGAACTTGCGCATGGCAACTCCTTCCCCCAGGCGCCCGACACTAGCCACCTGCCAGACTGAGCTCGTGCCCGCAGCCGACCCGTGGTTCGACATCACCCGCCGCAACTCCCGCTCGGTGCAAACCACGATCGGCTGGATCTTCTGGGACCCCGGCGCCGCGCGCCGCTACGAGACGCTCGGGCTCCCCACACAGCTGGCCGGGCCGCTCGGCTACATGGCCGCCCGCGGTGCCCCGCTCGCCGGGGCCGGACCCGACGCAGTGATCGCCGCCTTCGGCAGCATCTCGCCGATGGCCATCCGCGGGGCCTTCGGTCTGCTGGAGACACCCGACCGCTTCATGGACTGCTGGCGGGCGCGCGACGAGGCAGTGGCCGAGGGGCTGCGTGAGTTCGCACCCGAGATCGTGGAACCTCTGTGCGAGTTGGGCCCGCTGCTGTGGCCGGTCGTGGAGCGGCTGCCGTCGGTGGGTCGCGTGTTCTACGCCGCGCACCTCGCCGTGCCGCGCCCGGCCGACCCGCTGCTCTCCGGCTGGCACGCGGTGAACTGCGTGCGCGAGTGGCGCGGCGACACCCACTGGGCGCTCGTGGTGGCGGCCGGGCTCACCCACCCCGAGGCGTCGATCCTTCACAACGCCTGGCTGGGCTACGAACGGGACTGGTTGGCGCGCTCGCGTGGCACCTCGCCCGACGACCTGGCGGCGGGCTGGGCAGCGCTGGAACGCAAGGGCCTGGCGGTGGGCGGCGGGGTGGCCGCCGAGGGCGTGGCCCTGCGCCAGCGGATCGAGGACGACACCGACCGCCTCACGACGCTTCCCTGGGAACTCTTGGGCGAGCAGCGTTCGCGCTGGTTCGCCGCGGCGTTCGAACCGCCGTGCGAACTGCTGCTACGCCGCGTGGACGAGACCGCCGGCGTGAACTACCAGCCTGCGTCGCGCATCCGTCCGAACAGCGCCTGACCGCCTGCGCCGCCTCTACAAGTACTGGCCGGTCGCCACGCGCTCGATCGCGCGACCACCCTCGCGATCCGCCGCGCGGCCCTTCACCAGGGTGCGGATGAAGACGATGCGCTCGCCCTTCTTGCCGCTGATCTTCGCCCAGTCGTCCGGGTTGGTGGTGTTCGGCAGGTCCTCGTGCTCGCGGTACTCCTGCTTGATGGAGTCCAGCAGGTCCTGCAGGCAGAC
>JBPOIX010000255.1:0-10158 GCA_052034175.1 Actinomycetota bacterium | reverse complement strand
TGGTCGTGGTCGTGGCCGCACCGTCGTTCGTCGAGGTGGGTGCGGCGCTGCCGCCGGCGTCTGGCTGGCTGGCGCCGGTGGTGGCGGTGTTGTCGCTGGTGCACGCGGCGATGCTGAGTATCGCTGCGGCGACGAGCGCGAGATGTCGTGCACGTGAGGTGAGCATGGGTCGTCCTTCCGGGTTCTCCCTTTCCGAGAGTTCGCGCCGCGTGCATCCTCGCGCTTTTCGTGAATGTATTCGTGCCTCCGTTGCGGGCGCCCCTAGCCTTTGGGGGCTATGGCTGCCACGGAACTCGACCAGATCGTCAACCTCGCGAAGCGGCGCGGCTTCGTGTACCCCTCGGCAGAGATCTACGGCGGTTTTCGTTCCAGCTACGACTACGGCCCGCTCGGGTCGCTGATGTTGCGCAACGTTCGCGACGCGTGGATTCGCACGATGGTGCAAGAGCGCGACGATGTCGTGCTGATCGACGCGGCGATCCTTGCACCGCCGCAAGTGTTCGAGGCCAGCGGCCATCTGGCGAACTTCAGCGATCCACTGGTGGACTGCATGAAGTGCAAGCAGAGGTTCCGCGAGGACCACCTGGCGGACCCCGACACCTGCCCGGGTTGCGGCGCCAAGGGCAGCTTCACCGAGGCTCGCGCCTTCAACCTGATGTTCCGGACGTACGCCGGCCCGGTGGAAGGCTCTGGGGCCGAGGTCTACATGCGTCCGGAGACGGCGCAGGGCATGTTCGTCAACTTCACGAATGTGCTGCAGACGTCTCGCAAGAAGCCGCCGTTCGGTATCGCGCAGGTGGGCAAGAGCTTCCGCAACGAGATCACCCCCGGAAACTTCATCTTCCGCACTCGGGAGTTCGAGCAGATGGAATGCGAGTTCTTCGTGCCTCCGGCCGAGAGCGCGAAGTGGTACGAGTACTGGTGCGCGGCGCGGCTGCAGTGGTACATCGACCTCGGCATTCCGGCCTCGATGCTGCGCCTGCGCCCCCATGACGCGGACGAGCTCAGCCACTATTCCGCGGGCACGAGCGACATCGAGTTCATGTACCCGTGGGGGTGGGGCGAATTGGAGGGCGTGGCGCAACGCACCGACTACGACCTCACTCAACACGCCACTCACAGCGGCGAGAAGCTCGACTACTTCGACCAGGCGACGAATGAGCGGTACGTGCCCTACGTGATCGAGCCTGCCGCGGGCGTGAACCGGGCGATGGCCGCCTTCCTGCTGGCGGCTTACGACGAGGACGTCGTCAACGACGAAGCACGCACCGTGCTGCGGTTGCACCCGCGCCTTGCCCCATTCAAGGTGGCCGTGCTGCCGTTGAGCAAGAAGGACACGCTCACTCCGTTGGCGCAGCAGGTTCGACGCACCCTGGCGGAGCGCTACATGGTCGACTACGACGAGACGCAGGCCATCGGCCGCCGGTACCGGCGCCAGGACGAGATCGGCACGCCCTTGTGCGTCACGGTGGACTTCGATTCCCTGGAGGACGGCGCGGTCACGATCCGCGATCGCGACACGACCCAGCAGGTTCGAGTCCCGATCGGTTCGCTGCTTGCTGAGGTTGGTGCCCGCCTCGGGTTCTGATCGCTCGCTCGCTCGCCGGGGCCCGACGCGGTGCCGAGGCGGTATGTGGTGCCGGGGCGGGGGTGCGGTGCGGGAGCGCCTCAGCGGCAGTGCCGCGCTGCCCTGGACGTCACCATGCCAAGTTCGTCGGCGAATCTCCACGTGACGAAACCCGGCTCACCTGGTTCGCCACCACTGCATCGCCGAATCTCCACGTGACGATTTCCCGAGCCTGGGGGTACCGTCCGGGCGCGTCGGCGAATCTCCACGTGACGAAACCCGGCCGACCTGGTTCGCCACCACTGCATCGCCGAATCTCCACGTGACGAATTGGCGGAGGACCGCTGACCGTCAAGGGCCCCGATCCGCGGCCCGACCCATCGCGTTTCGTCACGTGGGGATTCGGCGACGCGCCGAGGCACGGTGTCGCCTGGCTGGGTTTCGTCACGTGGGGATTCGGCGACGCGCCGAGGCACGGTGTCGCCTCGCTGGGTTTCGTCACGTGGAGATCCGGCGACGCGGGCAAGGATGGATGTAGCTCGCCGCAGCGGTGCTCCAGGAGGGGCGTCGACAGGCGGCCGGCCAGCCGGGTGTGGCGGCACCACAGCGGTGCCGGCAACGCATCGCAGGAAGGATCGCTGCCGGCGTCCGAGAAACCCTGCCACACCCTTCTGGTAGCACCATCGGCATGACGTCAGCCCCTCCTCCCACCAGCGCCCCCGACCAACCAAGCCCACGTGAGTGCGCCGAACCGGCCCATGAACCGAGCGGCGCATTCGTCCCGGACCGGCGGCCGAACTCCAGGCCGTGCCTGTGGTGCCGGCGCACCATCGCTCTCCACCGCGGGCCCGGCCGCCAGCGGCTCTACTGCCGCCACAGCTGCCGCCAGCGGGCATACGAACGGCGTCGGGGCCTCGGCGTCCTCCCACCTCCGGAGCGTCTGATCACTCGGGCGGGAGGGCCGCTGGCGCACCTTCGTGGCCGCTACCACCTGTACGAAGCGGGCGGCGCGGCGTTCATCCCCGGCCGCAAGCTGCACGCGCTCCGGCCTGGCGGCATCGCCGAGGCCGGCGACCGGCGGGCGACCCTGTGCGGTGTGATGCGGGCACCCAACGGCAAGCCCTTCGTGCCCGGCGACCACGACGGTGTGTGCGAGACCTGCACCGCCATTGCCAGAGCACGGCCCGCTGCCCGGCCGATGCGTCCCTCCTCGGACCTCGCCGCCTATCGCGCTCAGCTGGACTCCGTGGCCGTTCGGCTCAACCGGGCACCAGGCGGTGCCGCAAGCGCCCCAGCTGAGCTCGCCGCGGCCCTCCTGGCCGAGTTGCTCGCTGCCGCCTGAGCGAGGAACGAGCCGGCCCGCTCAACCCAACGGCACGCTGAACCACAGCCGGGCGCCGCCATTCGGCGCCGACCCCGCGCCGACCGCGCCTCCCATCGCGCCGACCAGCTCCGCCACGATGGCCAAGCCGAGGCCACTCGCGTTCTCCCGCCGTTCGGGTACGTGCCGTGCCACGTAGAGCCGCTCGAAGACATGCGGCAGGTCATGATCGGCGATGCCGGGGCCGTCGTCGTCCACCGTCACGATCGCCGCACCATCGACCGCTCGGGCCGTCACGGCCACCGTGCTCCGCGCGTACTTGCCAGCGTTCTCGCAGAGGTTGGCCAGCACCTGCGCCAGCCGGTCCGGGTCGGCCGATACGACAAGCGGCCCGGTCGTGAACGGGTGGAACACCACGTCGGGCCGCGAGCCCGCCGCACCGGTGACGGCGGTGTGCACTGCAGCGGACACGTCCACGGGCGCCATCCGAAACGTGAACGCTCGGGCCTGCAGCTTGGCGAGGTCCAGGAGATCCGCCACCAGCCGCTCCAACCGGCGTGCCTCGACATGGATGACCGCCGCCGCCCGTTTCGGGTCACCAGCGCCATCGGCGATCGCTTCGGCGTAGCCGCGGATCGAGGTCAGCGGTGTTCGCAGGTCATGGCTGACCGAGAGCAGGAACTGCTGCTCCAAGCCCCTCGATCGCTCCAGGGTGCTGGCCATGTGGTTGATGCTCCGCTGCAGCTCCGCCAACTCGTCGTGCTGGCCCGGCGAAGGCTCCTCCACCCGTGTCGAGAGTTCGCCGGCAGCGATGTCGTGCGCGGCCGCGGCGACGTCACGGATGGGTCGGGTGAGGCGCCTCCCGAGCAACCACGCGGCCGCCAGGCCGAGCAGGATCGTTGCCGCGCCGGCCCACAGGAACAAGCGCACCGCAGGCCCCAACCCGGCGTCGACGCGACGGGTGGCCACCACGATGTACTGCCGGCCACCCGGCCCCACTGCGGCCACGGCGGCAAAGGCCGTCCGGCCCTTCGTGCCGGACACCACCTCGCCGGCGGTGAGCCGCTCCACCCCGATGTCGTCAAGCGAGAGGGAGGTCGGCATGTCGTCCAGGTTCAGCGTCCCGTCCGGGGCGGTCGTCAGGAAGGCCACGTCGTCCAGCGGCAGCAACTCCCGTAGCCGGCCGAGCAGACGCAACCGCTGACGAAGCAGCCGTTGGCCCTCCGCGGTGTCGATCGAGGTGCCCGTGTCCAGCAACTCGTCCACCCCAGCCGCGATCTCCACCACCTGGCCGCGCAGGTCGGTTTCGGTTGCGCTGCGCGCTCGCCCGACGGCCAACGCCAGGGTGCCCGCGCCGGCTAGCAGCAGTGTGGTGACCACCACCCCGACGATCACGAAAGCCAGCCGCCGTGTCACGGCGCCTCCCTATCGGCCGGATGTGATGGAAGTGTGACGCGCCGACGCACGAAGGTTCCGCTCACCCCAGCCGGTACCCGATGCCCCACACGGTGGCGAGGGGCAGGTCGTCGCCCAGCTTCTTGCGCAGTTGGCGAACGTGCACGTCCACCGTGCGATCGTCGCCGTACCAGTCCGCCCCCCACACGCCGTCGAGCAGCTGCTGCCGGCTGAGGGCCAACCCCTGATTGCGGGCCAGGTGCGCCAGCAGGTCGAACTCGCGGGTGGCCAGCGCTACCGGCTGACCCTGGAGCCGTACTTCGCGGCGGCCGAGGTCCACTTCGTACTCGTCGCCGATCCGTAGCACGTCCGCATCGGCACGCACCTCAGCCTGGCCTCGCCGCAGGATCGCCTTCACCCGGGCCACGATCTCGCGGGGCGAGAACGGCTTGGTGACATAGTCGTCCGCGCCGAGCTCCAGCCCGAGAATGCGGTCCAGTTCTCCATCTCGCGCCGTGAGAAACAACACCGGCACCGAGCTGGCGGTGCGCAACCGCCGGCACACCTCGAACCCGTCGATGTCCGGCAACCCGATGTCCAGCACCACCATCGCCGGCCGGTGCTGCTGCACGAGCTCCAGCCCGCGCAAGCCGCCGGCGGCCTGCAGCACCCGGAACCCGGCATCACGCAGGTACATGTCGAGCAAGTCGGCGATGTTCGGGTCGTCCTCGACCACGATCACCGTCCGCTCGCCACCATGCCCCGTCGTTTCGGCCATCGGCTCATGGTGCCACGCTGGTACGGTTCGGCACGGCATCCCCGCACGCTGCGGGGGCGACCGCGACACGAAGGAGCAGCGATGAGCAAGGTGGCGATGTGGGTGCGGCTTCCGTTGAAGCCTGGTGTGCGCGACGAGGCTGCGGCCGCGTTCCAAACAGCGGTGGACAACGTCCAGGGCGAGGACGGCACCCTTCTATACATCCTCCACGCGGAGGACGCGGATGCCGATGCGCTGTTCGTGTACGAGCTGTACACCGACCAGGCGGCGCTCATCGCCCACTCCTCGGCGGACTGGTTCAAGACCTTCGGGCCGACACTCGCGCCGTTCATGGCCGGGCGGCCGGAGATGCACTTCCTGGCCCCGGTGGCCGGCAAGGGGCTCTGACCCACAGGTGGCCACCTATCTCGATCGCATCGTGGCGCGCCATCGAGAAGTCGCCGCCGCCGATTCACGCTCCGCCGAAGCGATGCGCGAGGTCGCCCTCGGCATGGAGCCCACCCGCGGCTTTCGAGCCGCTCTCGCCGCCGTCGACCACCTGGCGGTGATCAGCGAGGTCAAGCGCCGATCACCGTCGAAGGGCGACCTCTATGCCGGGCTGAACCCCGCCGTGCTGGCGCAGGACTACGAACGTGGCGGTGCGTCGTGCCTGTCGGTGTTGACGGACGAGGAGTTCTTCGGCGGGTCGATCACCGACCTCCAGGTCGCGCGCGCCGCGTGCGGGCTGCCGGTGCTGCGCAAGGACTTCACGGTCAGCGAGCGCGACGTGCTCGATGCCCGCTTGATGGGCGCGGACTGCGTCCTGCTCATCGCCGCCGCACTCGACCGCGCCGAGCTGGTCAGCTTCCACGCGCTGGCCAAGGAGATCGGGCTCGACGTCCTCGTGGAGATCCACGACGAGCCGGAGCTGGACGTCGCGCTCGCCGCGGGTGCCACGCTGGTTGGGGTGAACCAACGAGACCTGGTCACCTTCCAGGTCGACCACGAGCGCGCCCTGCGCATGGCGGGGCAGATGCCGCACGGGGTGGTGCGCGTCGCGGAGAGCGGGGTCCGCGGGGCCGCTGACGCCGCATCGCTGCGGCAGGCCGGCTATCACGCAGTGCTCGTGGGGGAGACCCTGGTGACCTCCGGCGACCCGGCTGCAGCCGTCCGCGCCCTCGCCCAGGCGTAACCCGGGAAATCTCCCGAATCGATGCGGCCCGCAGCACGCCGGGCGGGGTACGGTGGGCTCGCATGTTCGTGAAGATCTGCGGGATCACCAATGAGGACGACGCCCTGCTCGCTGTGGCGATGGGTGCCGACGCGGTCGGGTTCATCTTCGCCCCGTCGCCCCGCCAGGTGGCGGCCTCGCAGGTCTACGACATCACCCGCCGCCTGCCGCCGGAGATCCTCACCGTGGGCGTCTTCCGCGACGAACACCCGGCGCGGGTGATCGACACCGTCAACCGCGCCGGCCTCAAGGCCGCGCAGTTGCATGGCCACGAGACGCCGGGCATGGTGGCCGAGGTCTGCGAACAGATCCGCTGGGTGATCAAGGTCGTCGTCGCCGGCTCGCCGGACGCCCGGCGGGCCGCGGACTTCGGAACCGACCTGATCATGGTCGAAGGGCCGAACCCTGGCTCGGGCAAGGTGTTCGACTGGTCGCTGATGGACGAGGTTGCCGAAGGGCCGCGGCTGATTCTCGCCGGCGGGCTCAGCCCGGAGAACGTCGGCGAGGCGGTTCGCGCCGTGCGGCCGTGGGGTGTGGATGTGGCGTCGGGCGTGGAGAAGACGCCCGGCCGCAAGGACGCGTTGAAGGTCAAGGCGTTCGTCGAGCGAGCAAGGGCTGCCGCCCCGACGCGGCATCTCGGCCCGGATGTGATGCCCTACGACTGGGCGGATGACGAGGAGTACTGATGTCGCTGATGGCCGAGCCGTCGGCCACCGGCCGTTTCGGCGAGTTCGGTGGTCGTTTCGTACCTGAGACCCTGGTGCCTGCATGTCAGGAGTTGGAGGCCGCCTTCGCCGAGGCGTGGGCCGACCCGGTGTTCCGCGGCGAGCTGGACCACATCCTGCGTACCTATGCGGGGCGCCCGTCGATCCTCACCGAGTGCAAGCAACTCGGGGAGCGCCTTGGTCTGCGCCTTGTCCTGAAGCGGGAGGACCTCAACCACACCGGCTCGCACAAGATCAACAATGTGCTCGGCCAGGCGCTGCTTGCCAAGCGGATGGGCAAGAAGCGGATGGTGGCCGAAACGGGCGCAGGGCAGCATGGTGTGGCCAGCGCCACGGCTGCGGCCCTGTTCGGCATGGAGTGCAAGGTGTACATGGGGGCAGTGGACGTGGAGCGGCAGGCGCTCAACGTGTTCCGCATGCAGCTGCTCGGCAGCGAGGTCGAGGCCGTGCACAGCGGCAGCCGCACCCTGAAGGACGCCGTCAACGAGGCCATGCGGGATTGGGTGGCCACCGTCGAGACCAGCGCCTACTGCCTGGGCTCCGTGATGGGCCCGCATCCGTACCCGTACATGGTGCGCGAGTTCCACCGTGTGGTCGGCTCGGAGGCGCGGGCACAGTGCCTGGAGCTGATGGGCGACGTGCCCGACGTGGCGGTGGCCTGTGTGGGCGGTGGCTCCAACGCCATCGGCCTGTTCAGCGGCTTCGTGGACGATCGCACACGCCTGATCGGTGTGGAGCCGGCGGGCGGCGCGGCCGTCACGCGTGGCCAGCCCGGCGTCGTGCACGGGATGCGCAGCTACCTCATGCAGGACGAATACGGCCAGGTGGAGGAAGCGCACAGCATCTCTGCCGGCCTCGACTACCCGGGTGTGGGGCCGGAGCACTCGTACCTGGCCTCCATCGGGCGTGCGGAGTACCCGAACGTCACCGACGCCGAAGTCATCGAGGCCTTCCAGCTGATGGCGCGGACCGAGGGCATCATCCCGGCGCTCGAACCCGCACACGCGCTGGCCTGGATCGTTCGCGCCGCCCCCGAGCTGCGCGGGCAGACCGTGCTGATGAACCTCTCCGGCCGCGGCGACAAGGACGTCGCCCAGATGATGGACGTGTTGAAGCTGTGACTGCACCCACCGACCCCGCTCCCTCCTCCATCGGCCGGATGGAAACCGAGTTCCGTGCCAAGCGCGCTGCCGGTCGCAAGCTGCTGGTGCCCTACATCACGGGTGGTCTGCCGGGCTGGCAGGACGCCCTGCGCGCGGCGGTCGCCGGTGGTGCGGATGCGATCGAGATCGGCATCCCCTTCAGCGACCCGGTGATGGACGGCCCGGTCATCCAGCAGGCGTCGCAACGAGCGCTCGACGCCGGCGCCACCCCGGTCAGCATCCTCCACGAAGCCCGCGAGCTGGACGTGGAGGTGCCGCTGGCGGTGATGCTCTACTACAACACGGTGCACCACGCCGGGCACGAACGCTTCGCCGCGCAACTGGTGCAGGCCGGCATCGTGGCCGCCATCGTTCCCGACCTGCCGCTGGAGGAGGCCGGGCCGTGGTGCCTGGCCGCCGACGCCGCAGGAGTGGAGACGGTGATGCTCGCGGCCCCCACCGCCCCGGACGACCGTCTGCCACGGGTTGCCGCCCGAGCCCGGGGGTTCTTGTACAGCGTTGGCCTGTTGGGTGTGACGGGGGAGCGCGCGGCGCTTGCCGGAACCGCCACCTCGTTGGCCCGGCGGCTGAAGGCCATCACCGATGTCCCCGTGCTGGTCGGTGTGGGCGTGTCCAACGCTGCTCAGGCGGCCGAAGCCTGTGCTGTCGCCGACGGTGTGGTGATGGGCGCCTCGGTGGTGCGTCGCTTGTTGGAGGGCGGCCCCGAGGCCGTCGCCGAGTTCGTGGCCGAGGTGCGCGCCGCCATCTGATGGCGGGCAGAGGCGCGCGGGCGGCTCGTTGGGTGGCGGTGGTGTCCGCGCCCGGGGCCGTTGGTTCCGCCAGACTTCCGGCCATGGACCATGGCCCCACGCCCGACCCGCACTGTGAGCTCTGCGAAGCAGCGCGGATGACCGAGTGGTACTTCGAGGACGACCTGTGCTGGGTGGCGGAGTGCGAAGCCTGCAGCGTGCCGATGGTGGTGTGGAAACGACACGACCCGAATCCCCCTGAGGAGATCCGGGTCGTATTGCACGCTCGATTGAGCGAAGTTGTCGTTGAGCGCTTCGGTTTCGAGTACTGGCTGGACGAGAACATGCGGACGATTCCGTCGCACTATCACGCCCATGCTCGCCCGAAGCGGTGGTAGCGGCTGTTTCAGCCGCCTGAAATCACTTGACGCCGCCGATGACCTTGATCATGTCGATCGCCTTTCCGTGAGCTGTGGCCGGGAGCCGTGGAGTTCCTTCAAGGCATCATTCGATGCCCCTCAAGAACAACCACGTAGCGTCACCATACCACGACGCGTCCCCCACCTTGCAAGTGTCTTGAGGAAGTTTCCCCGGAAAACTTGACGACTCTGGGCCTCCGGGCAGGGTCGGTAGACTCGCCGCATGCTCGTGCCCGGACAGAAAGCCCCCGACATCCGCCTGACGAACCAGCACGGGGAGCCGACGGACCTCGCTTCCTACCGCGGCCGCAAGGTGCTGGTGTTCTTCTATCCGAAGGCCAACACGCCGGGCTGCACCCAACAGGCGTGCAACCTGCGGGACATCGCAGGGCAGGTGGGGAAGACCGCGATCATCGGCATCAGCCCGGACAAGCCGGCGGCGCAGAAGAAGTTCGACGACAAGTTCGGCCTCGCCTACCCGCTGCTGGCGGACACCGAGCACGCCGTCGCCGAGGCGTACGGGGTGTGGCAGGAGAAGAAGAACTACGGCAAGACCTACATGGGGGTCGTCCGCTCGGCCTTCCTCATCGACGGCGACGGCGCCATCGAGCAGGCCTGGTACAAGATCAGCCCGGCCGACACGCCCAAGCGTCTGCTGGAAGCGGTGGCCTCGTGAGCGGCTTCCCTGCACCGGCGGAGATCCTGGCGCACCGGCCGCCGTTCCTGTTCGTCGACGAGGTCACCGCGCTGGAGCCCGGCCTCAGCGGCAGCGGCCTGTGGCACCTGACGGGCGACGAGTGGTTCTTCAGTGGGCACTTCCCCGGCCGGCCGACGCTGCCGGGTGTGCTGATG
>JBPOIX010000022.1:0-21772 GCA_052034175.1 Actinomycetota bacterium | reverse complement strand
GTCTTCCGCTTCGTCTCGGCGTCGGCCAGCTTCTCCGGCGTGTCGAGGGGCTCACGGAAGTACTGGTACTGCACCACACTGCACTCGCCCACCTTCGGGCCCGGGACCATGCGGCTCACCATCAGGCTGCGGTCGGGGTGGCCGGAGATCGAGATGTTCGGGAAGAGGTAGTGCACCAGGCTGAAGGCCGAGTACTTGTCCCACTCCTCCACCGGTGTGTCGCGCAGCTCGAGGATCGGCTTGTTGGCGAAGCCGATGCGCACGTGCGGGCCGAAGAGGTCGTACGTGTTGCGGTTGGTGATGCTCTTGCCGCCGATGGTGTTCCGGTGCAGGTAGCCGAGGTGGTAGCCGTCGAGGTAGCCATCCGCGGTGGCCTTCCAATTGCCGCTCGGCAGCTTGGTCTCCACGTCGTAACGGTGCAGTTCGTGCAGGCGCAGCATCGCCAGGCAGTCGGCCATATCGCCCAGCCAGGCCTCGATGTCCATGGCTGCACCCACCGTGAGCGTGGCGAAGACGGCGCCGTGGATCTCCGCGGTCGGGTACTCGACCAGGCCCGTGACATCGAGCCCCTCGAAACCCTCCTTACCCGGGAGGCCGACGAGCTTGCCCTCCGTGTCGTACACCCAGAAGTGGTACGGGCAGGTCATCCGCCGGCCGTGGCCGAAGCAGCCGTCGGCCACGGGGGCACCGCGGTGACGGCAGGCGTTGAGGAACGTGCGGGCCACACCGTCGTCGCCGCGGATCACCACGACCGGGCGGTCGGCGATCTCCATCGTCGTGAAGTCGCCCGCCTTGGGGATGTCCACCGACAGCGCCACCAGGATCGGGCTGCGGCGGAAACACGCATCGACCTCGCGTTCGAACAACGCCGCGTCGAGGTAGCTCTCCGCCGGCACCTGCAACAGGTCCTCCGCGTAGTCACCACGGTCACGTTCCACGTTGGCCAACACACGCAGACCCAGTTCGTTCAACGGCATCGCTCCCATGGGGCGACACTGTAGTTCATCTCAAGTAACAGCGCTCGGGAGCGCCAGCACGCGCGCCACCCGTTCGTCGGTGACGCCCAGGTATTCGGCCAGCACGCCCACCACACTGGAGCGGTCCAGCGTGCCGGCCGCGGCCATCTCCTCGAGGTCGGCCCAGTCCTTCGTGCGGTTGAAGAACGCCTTGAACACGGCCAGATCGGTGCACGCCAAGAAGGGGATGTGGTGCCCGGCGAAGTGCTCGCGCCGCGCTCGGGCCGCCACGTCGTCGTGGAACGGGGTGGTGGAGAAGAACAGGTCCACCGGCGTGTCCGCCCACCACAACCTGGCCTGGCCGTCGCGTACGAGCAGTGCACGGTCCGCCTCGGTGCACAGGACCTCCGGGGGCAGGGCGCGCAGCACGGCATCCACACGGTCCGCCCCGACGAACAGGTTGACGTCGATGTCGATGGTGCCGCGGGCGCGCTGTGTGCACCAGGCCAGCGCCAACGCCCCGCCGAACGCATGCGGCACGCGACCTGCGGCCAACGCCAGGTGGATGGCCACGATGCGATCGGCCAGCAGGCTCATCGACCGAACACAGGGGCCAGCAGGATCGGCGAGTGGCGGGCAGGGAACTGCTCGGCCAGCGCCAGCACGTGCTCCAGTTCCTCACCGCGCGTGGCCCCATCCGCCAGGCGGCGTACCAGTGCCGGCTCTACCTCGAACCCGGCGGCGTGCACCACGCGCTCCACGGTGTCCGCCGTCGGCGACACGCGCCCGTGCGCGTACGCCACCAGCGTGGCGTGGGACGTGCCGGCACGCGCACCGAGCACCCGCCAGGAGAGGTCGGCGCGGGAATGCATCGACTGCAGCACGGACTCGATGTCCACATCGGCGATGGTATCGCTTTCAATACCATCTGCGCCAGCGGCGGCCGACTGGAACATCTGTTCCAACGGTCGGGGCGGCGTCGTAGCATGGACGTCGTGAGCTTCCCCACCGCCGACGCACTCCACACCATCGCCGACCACTCGCTGCAGGCCTGCGGCGCCGCCCGCCTCGGCGACGGCCCCTACGTCGCCCGCACCCCCATCACCGGCACCGCCATCGGCACAGTCGCGGCAGCGGTGGACGCCGACACCGCAGTCACCCGCGCCACCGAGGCGTTCCTCCAGTGGCGCACGGTGCCGGCGCCGTTGCGTGGAGAGTTGGTCCGTCGCCTCGGCGAGCAGCTGCGCCTGCACAAGGCCGACCTCGCCCGCCTCGTCACCCTCGAGGCCGGCAAGATCGAGAGCGAGGCGCTCGGCGAGGTGCAGGAGATGATCGACATCTGCGACTTCGCCGTCGGCCTCTCCCGCCAGCTGCACGGCCTCACCATCTCCAGCGAGCGCCCCGGCCACCGCCTGATGGAGCAGTGGCACCCCCTCGGGCCCACAGTGGTCATCACCGCCTTCAACTTCCCGGTCGCCGTGTGGGCGTGGAACGCCGCGCTGGCGCTGGTGTGCGGCAACCCGGTGATCTGGAAGCCGAGCGAGCTCACTCCGTTGACGGCGCTCGCCACCCACGGCCTGTTCGCCAAGGCCTGCGACGGCATGGATGTGCCGGCACACCTCAACCAGGTCGTGCTCGGCGATGGCAGCGTCGGCGCGGCACTGGTGGCACATCAGGGTGTTCCCCTGGTCAGCGCCACCGGCTCCACGGCCATGGGCCGCAAGGTCGGCCCCGTGGTGGCAGAGCGCTTCGGCCGCAGCATCCTCGAGCTCGGTGGCAACAACGCGGCCATCGTGGCCCCCAGCGCGGACATCGAGCTCGTGGTGCGTGGCGCCACGTTCGCCGCGGCGGGAACGGCCGGGCAGCGGTGCACCACCCTGCGCCGGCTGATCGTGCACCGCAGCCGTATGGACGAGGTGACCGCCCGCCTGTCCACCGCCTACGCCAGCCTGCCGGTGGGCAGCCCGATGGCCAAGGGCACCCTGGTCGGCCCGCTGGTCACGATGACCGCCCACCACCGGATGATGGCCGCGCTCGGCGCGGCCCAGGCCGAGGGCGGCACGGTGCTGGTGGGCGGCACTCGAGAGCTCGCCGACCTGGCGCCCGAGGCGGCCTATGTCCGCCCGGCGATCGTGGCCATGCCCGGCCAGACCGCCATCGTGCAGGAGGAGACGTTCGCCCCCGTCCTGTACGTGCTCGGCTACGACGACTTCGACCAGGCCGTGGCACTGCAGAACGAGGTGCCGCAGGGCCTGGCCAGCAGCATCTTCACCACCGACTTGCGCGAGGCGGAGCGCTTCTGCAGCGCCGCCGGCAGCGATTGTGGCATCGCCAACGTCAACATCGGCCCCAGCGGAGCCGAGATCGGCGGGGCGTTCGGCGGCGAGAAGACCACCGGCGGCGGCCGCGAGAGCGGCAGCGACGCCTGGAAGGGCTACATGCGCCGAGCCACGAACACGGTGAACTACTCCAACTCCCTGCCCCTGGCCCAGGGGGTCGAGTTCGGCTGACCCCGGCGGGCCGGGCGCAGCCGGCCGTCATCTCGTCGGCCGCCAGCTCGTCAGCCGGCCGTCGTGGAGGTGACGTCGGCGTCGGCAATCGTGTCGACGAGATCGTCCAACGCGGCCTTCACCCAGGTCTTCAACTGGGCGGGGCTGGCCGTCACCGAATCGGCGAAGATCCCGACCATCACCCCGTCGCCAACCCAGTCCGTCTCGCAGAACCCGAGCGCGAACTCGCCGGCGTCGGGGCCGGGCTTGGCGCAGTAGGACAACAGGAAGCCGCCGCGGTAGGGCTGCTGCGCCTCGAACTCGAACTCGAAGGTCTCGAGGTAGCCGCTGATCGCATCCTCGACAGACCCGCTCGGGACCGTGGCCACAGCGATGCCCACCAGGGTCGTCTGATCCTCGTTGCCGACCGAGCACTCGACCGAGGTGATCGCTCCGGTCGAGGCACGGATGACCGCGCTGAACGGGTCGGCCTCACCGAGGAGGGACTCGACCCCCGGGGTGTCCGGGGCGGTCGGCCGGAGCACGCTCAGCGGCACCAGGCAGTCGTCCGTGTCCATGAAGACGTTGTCGGCGTTGACCCCCGACGCCTCGATCTCCGCCTGCAACCCCGCCGCTGCGGCTGCCATGTTCGCCGGCGCGCCGGGCTCGTCGTCGCCGCCCATCAGCACCACGGCGGCAGCTACTCCGGCAGCCACGACGGCCAGCGCGCCCAGCCCGATCCAGAGCCCCTTCTTCGACGTCGCCGGGCTGGGCGCGGCCGTGGGTGCCACCGGCAGGGCGGGCGCGCCGAAACCGGGCTGCGGCACCGGTGGCACCGGCGGCACCGGCGGGGGCGGGGGCGGCGGGACTGACCCGAACGGCGGCGGAGGGGGCTGCATCGACATCTCGTCGACGGTAGCAGCAGCCCCTCAGCGCTCGAACAGGCTGCCCGTCGGGGTGGCGAGAAAGGCGCCGAGCGGGATGTGCTCCTGCTTGAGGAACCCTTGCTGGGGCAACGCACCCGACCGCACCAGCTCGATCACCGCGGCCACCGAGCCGGCGGTGGTCCAGGCAATCGCGGTGGCGCGCCGGCCGGCCACGTCGATCGGGGTGAACGCCCGGACGTATTCGCTGCGGCGCAGCTGGCCACCGACCTCACCCTCAGCGGCCACGTGCACGTACACGACGTCCGCATCCACGGGGGGCTTGGCCCGGGTGAGGATCTCCCCCGCCACATCGCGCCGGTCGCGCATCAGCAGTTCGTGGAAGAAGAAGTTCATCAGGTCCATGTGGCCGGGGTAGCGGATCGTCTTGTAGTCGATGTTGTCCACCACACCGAGGTAGGTCTCGCACATCGTGCCCAACCCGCCGGACGTGGTGAAGGCCTCCAGCTGGCGGCCCTCGACGTACAAGGTCTCCTTCCACTCCATCGACGACACGACCTTGCGGACCCCGTCCTCGATGACCTCGGCGTCGTTGAGGTACTCGTTCACCACACCCTCCGGCGACCAGTTGAACGCGTAGCCGAGCAGGCCGGTGGGGTTCTGCGGGAGGGCACCGACGCGCAGGCGGAGCGAACGGCAGTGGTCGAAGCCGGCCACCAGCGACGCGCCGACGATGCCGACAAACCCTGGCGCCAGCCCGCATTGCGGAGCCATCAGACCGGCCGACGTGGCGGCCATCTGGCGGATGGCGTTGGTGGTCGGCACGTCCTCCGTGAGGTCGAAGTAGTGGATGCCCAGCGCGTGCGCCACCTCGGCCACCTGCAGGTTGAGGCGGTAGGGCAGGCACGAGAGCACGGCGTCCACGCCGGCCAGTTCCTGGCGCAACACTGCACCGGAGGACACGTCGGCGGCACGGAATGTGAAGGCGGTGGTGGCCCGTGGCGGGCGGGCGTCGATGCCCACCACCTCGAAGTCCGCTTCGTGGAGCAGGGTTGCAGCCAGCAGCCCCACCTTGCCCAAACCCAACACCGCGACCCGCTCGAATGCCATACCCACATTGTGGCACGGCCGCGCCGTCGACCGAACACGTCTGGAACATGTGTTCCACGAAGGCCGGCAGACCCGGTTTGTGTCAAGAACTCGGACGCGTCGGCCCTGGTCACGGGCCGACAGGGTTTACGTAAAGCGGGTCGGGTGGGTCAGTCGACCCGGTGGAGGATGCGCAGGGAGCCGGTGGCGCTCACCAGGCGGAAGCGGCCGCTCTCGACCGCGGGGCGGAAGATCTGCTCGTAGGGCGGGCGGCCGCCGTCGGCCGGGTCGGGGAACACGTCGTGGATGGCCAGGGTGCCGCCCAGCGCCACGCGAGGCGTCCACAACTCGTAGTCCAACCGGGCGGGCTCCTCACCGTGCCCGCCGTCGATGAACAGGAAGGCCAACGGCGTGTGCCAGGCACGGGCCACCGCCGGCGACTGGCCCACCACCGCCACCACCGCGTCCTCCAACCCGGCGTCGTGGATGGTGGCCCGGAAGAACGGCAGGGTGTCCATCTTGCCGATCCGCGGGTCCACCACGGTGGCGTCGTGGTGCTCCCAGCCGGCCTGGTTCTCCTCGCTGCCGCGGTGGTGGTCCACCGCGTAGACCACGGTGTCGCAGGCCCTGGCCGCGCCGCCCAACCACACGGTGGACCGGCCGCAGTATGAGCCGACCTCGAGGAACGGCAGGCCGGGAACGGCGGCCGCGGCGGCCACCGCGGCGGCGTAGAGCGCGTCGCCTTCGTCCTCCGGCATGAAGCCGCGGGCGGCCAGCGCGTGCACCCGCAGATCGGGCGCGAGGCCGGTGGCGCTCACCAACGGTCCCAGTGGATGATGCTGTCCGCGGGCGGGCGGCCGGCGGCCTTGAAGTCCGTCCCCACGGTGTACGCCAGCGGCGACAGGCACACCTGCTGCACGGTGTCGAACGGGATGCCGACGATCTCGGCGACCTGCTGCTCCATCATCAGGTGCACGGTGGTCCAGCACGTGCCCAGCCCCCGCGCCCGAGCGGCGAGCATGAAGCTCCACATCGCGGGCAGGACATTGCCCATCATCGAGGCGGCCATCATCGCCGGCACCCCGTCCACGCGGGCGCCGGCGGTGCAGGCGATCACCAGCGCCGGCGCGTCACCCATGTGCTGGCCGAGGAAGTCCGCTGAATCCGCCACCCGCGCCTGCTGCGCGTTGCCGTCCGTCGACCCCTTGTCGATGGAACGCACGTACACCCCGTCCAGCTGGGTGTAGATGCCGTAGCACTGGCGGTACACCTCGCCGATGGCCTGCCGGATGGCCTGGTCGCGCACCACCACGAACTGCATCGTCATGTTGTTGCTGCCGCTCGGCGACTGCATCGCCAGGTCGACGCATTCGCGGATCAGGTCGTCCGGCACGGGGCGGGAGAAGTCCAGCCGCTTGCGCACCGCGCGGGTGGTGGAGAGCAACTCGTCGGGATCGAGCGGGAGAAGGGCCATGCAGCGACCATAATCGCAGGCGTGTCGCACGACGAACGGCTGCTCGCCCTCCGCCAACGCCTCGGCCCGCGCCTCCCCACCATCGCGCTGGCGGTGTTACTGGCGGTGGTGGCCGCGGCCGCCATCGGCATGCACCGGCCCGGAATGGGGTGGGGCGACGACTGGACGCTGTACCTGCGCCAGGCCGAGAGCCTGTACGAAGGCCATGTCGGCGAGGTCATCGCCGACAACCACTTCAACGTGGACAACGCCGCCAAGCCGGGCTTCAGCCCCTACGTCTACCCCTGGGGCTTCCCCATCGTGATGGCACCGTTCCTGCGGTTCTTCGGGCAGGACTGGGATCTCCTGCGGCTGGTCGGCGTGGCCTCGCTGTGTCTGTTCCTGCTGTTCTTCCATCGGCTCGTCCGGCGGCGGATGGACGCCTGGCCGGCGGTCGGGGTGGTGGCCGCGGTCGGCACCACGATGGCGTACCTGGAGCACACCGGCCACCTGCTCAGCGAGCTGCCGTTCATGGCCTCCGTGGCCGGCTGCCTGTGGTACCTCGACCGGCTGCGCCACGACGCCGACGGCGCACCCCGCCCCCTGCACCTGGCGTCCCGCCGGCAGCTCGTCACGCTGGCGCTGGCCGCGGTGTGGGCCTTCAACATCCGCCGCGAGGGCCTGGCCGTGCTCGGCGCGATCGCCGTGGCCCTGGCTGCCGACGTGTGGCCGGCCGAACGGCCGATCGCCACCCTGGCGCGGCAGTGGCGCACCCTGCCGTGGCGCCTGCTCGCGACCCCGTTCGTGGCCTGGCTCGCGGGGGCAGCGCTGTTCCAGTTCCTCCTCCCCAGCGCGATCGCGCCGGAGTACGAGGACGCCGGCTTGCACCAGGTGTGGAAGAAGTTGGGCGGGCCGTACCGCACCGCCTTCGCCGAGCAACTCGGCTTCCCCGACCTGCGCGGCACCGCGCTGCTCGTGGTCTTCCTCGTGGTCGTCGCCGGGGTCGGGGTGCGGTTGTGGCGGGCCGCCTCCGCCGACCTGCCACTGCTGGTGGTGGCAGTCGGCACGCTCACCATGGCCGGCAGCATCCACGCCGTCTCCCCCCGCTACCTGATGACGGCGACACCCTTCGCCGTCTACTTCGGCGCCCAGGCCCTGGCCGCGCTGCCACTTCCGCGCCGCGCCGGCCCGTGGGTGGCGGTGGCGGTGCTCACTCTGGCCACCGCGCACCACCTCACCAAGGTGCCGTCGCAGGTGGCGTATGCCGCCGACCTGCGGGACATGGGCGCGGTGCTGGATGGCCCGGACGCCCCCTACGCCCAGGCCGCGTTCGCCGCGGTGCGCACCTACACCCACGAGGACGACGTGGTGGCCTTCTTCAAGGCCCGCGCGCTCACCTACTTCACCGGCCGCAGGGCCGTGCAGTCGAGCGAGCTGGACGTGGTGCAGCAGAGGGCGGACTACTCGATGATGCGCAAGGACAGCACGTTCAGCCAGTCCCTCGTCACCGACAGTGAGGCCGCAGCGATGGGCTGGGTGAAGGTGTGGGAGGACGACGAATGGGTGCTGTGGCGATTGCCGTTGTACGAATCGGGCTGACGGCCTGCGACAATGGCGCCGCATGAGCGCGCTCGATGAACTGGTAGCCCTTCTCGACCTGGAGTCGATCGAGGTGAACATCTTCCGTGGCCTCTCGCCGGACGAGAACCGGCAGCGGGTCTTCGGCGGGCAGGTGGCGGGCCAGGCGCTCGTGGCCGCCACGCGCACCGTGGAAACGGGCCGCCATGTGCACTCGCTGCACGCCTACTTCCTGCGCCCGGGCGACCCGACGGTGCCGATCCTGTATGAGGTGGACCGCATTCGCGACGGCAAGAGCTTCAGCACCCGGCGTGTCGTGGCCATCCAGCACGGGAGGGCCATCTTCAACCTGCAGGCCAGCTTCCATGTGCACGAACCAGGCCTCGACCACCAGGTGGCGATGCCCGCGGGTGTGCCCGCGCCGGAGACCCTGCCGGACTTCAAGACACGCATGGCGCCGTACAAGGAGAAGATGGGCGACTGGTACGACCGCCCACGCCCGATCGACCTGCGCCATGTGGACGGCGACCCGTTCAGCCGCCAGGGCAACCCTGCCGAGGGCCAGCAGGTGTGGCTGCGGGCGGACGGCGTGCTGCCCGACGACCCCACCCTGCACGCCTGCATCGTCACCTACGCCAGCGACATGACGCTGCTGGACACCACGGTCCTCCCGCTCGGCATGAGCTGGGAGACACCGGGCATGCAGATGGCCAGCCTGGATCACGCGATGTGGTTCCACCGGCCGTTCCGCGCGGACGACTGGTTGCTCTACGACCAACACTCGATCTCCACCGGCGCCAGCCGAGGTTTGGCCGGCGGGGCCATCTACACCCGCGACGGCGCGCTCGCCGTCAGCGTGGTGCAAGAGGGCCTGGAACGGCTGGTGCAGCAATGAGGGGGCGCGCGGCGCTGGCACTCACGCTGACGGCCCTCCTCGTGCCCGCCGCCTGCACCGACGACGGCAGCGACGGCACCCCGACGGCATCGTCCACGGACGGCGGCGACACCACACCGGAGCCGCCCTCCACGGACGGCACCGACGGCACGGGCGGCACGGGCGGCACGGGCGCGTCGACGAGCACGGTCGAGGTCACGTCCACCGTGCCGGTGACGGCCGGGATGGTCGCGCCGCAGGTCGTGGCGTCCGGCTTCGAACGGCCGGTGGACCTGGCCTGGCGCGCGGGCGACGACACGACGATGTACGTCGCGTCGCAGGCCGGGGCGGTGTACCCCGTGGCCACGGACGGCACCGTGGGCCTCCCCGTGCTGGAGCTCGGGCGGATCACCAACGAGGGCGAGCAGGGCCTGCTCGGCCTGGCGTTCCACCCCACCGAGCCGCTGGCGTTCGTGAACTACACCGACGCCGACGGACACACCGTGGTGGCGGAGTACCAGGTGGCGGACGACGGCACCTTCACCGACGAGCGGGTGGTCATCACCATTCCGCAACCGTACGGCAACCACAACGGCGGCGACGTGGCCTTCGGGCCCGACGGCTTCCTCTACATCGGGATGGGCGACGGCGGGGCCGCGAACGACCCCAACCGCCGGGCGCTCGACCTCGGCGACCTGCTCGGCAAGATCCTGCGCATCGACCCCACACCCTCCGGCGGCGCCGGCTACACCGTGCCCGCGGACAACCCGTACGTGGACACGGCGGGCGCACGTCCCGAGATCTGGGCCATCGGGGTGCGCAACCCGTGGCGCTTCTCCTTCGACCCCGACACCGGCGACCTGTGGGTGGCCGACGTCGGCCAGGCGGAGTGGGAGGAAGTGAACGTGGCCCGTGCCACCGACGGCGGCAATGCCGGCCGCGGGGTGAACTTCGGCTGGAGCGCCTGGGAAGGCACGCACCGCTTCAACGACGACCAGACGGCCGACGATTCCCTGCTGCCCGTGCACGAATACCCCCATGGCGACGCCGGCTGTTCCATCAGCGGTGGCGCCGTCTACCGCGGCAGCACCGTGCCCTCGTTGCGCGGCTGGTACCTGTTCTCGGACTTCTGCAGCGGTTTCGTCTGGGCGCTGCCCGCCTCCAGCGAGCCCGGCAGCGCGGCGGCAGCAGTGGAGCTCACCCGCGCGGTGGCCGTCAGCGCCGTGGTGGCAGGGCCGGACGGTGAGGTCTACGTGCTCTCCCACGCCGAGGGCACAGTGGCCCGCCTGGCCCCCGCATGAGGCGGCCGCTGCCGTCCACCCTCGCCGTCGCCACCCTCGCCGTCGCCACCGTGCTGGGCGCCTGTGGCAGCCCTCGGGAGCCCGGTGCCGTGGGGCCCTCCACCACTGCGGTGCTCACTTCGCAGTCGCTGGGGATGGTGGTCGTGGCCGAAGGCATCGACCAGCCGGTGGAGATCGCCTGGCGGGGCGAGCCGCCCATGGCGTACGTGGCCACGCGGGAAGGCACCGTCGTCCCGCTGACCCCCACCGGGCCGGGGCCTGCGGTACTCGACCTGCGCGCCGAGGTGAACACCGAGGCGTACGAGCAGGGCATGCTCGGGTTGGCGTTCCACCCGACGGAGCCGTTCGCCTATGTCGACTACACCCGCCTCGACGGCGACACCGTGATCGCCGAGTTCGCCATCGTTGCGGACGGCACGTGGGACGGCGACAACCCGCGCACGGTGCTCGTGCTCGACCAGCCGTCGCCGAACCACAACGGCGGCAACCTCGCGTTCGGGCCGGACGGCTTTCTCTACATCGGCATGGGCGACGGGGCCGACCCGGCGGACCCCGGCAGGCGGGCGCTCGATCTGGGCGACCCCCTCGGCAAGATCCTGCGCATCGACCCCAGACCCACGGTCGATGGCGAGCCGTACGGCATCCCGGCCGACAACCCGTTCGTCGGAACGGACGGTGCCCGGCCCTATATATGGGCGTACGGGTTGCGCAACCCGTGGCGCTTCTCCTTCGACTCGGCGACGGGCGATCTGTGGGTCGGCGATGTCGGCCAGGCCAGCTGGGAGGAAGTCTCGGTGGCGCGCAGCCCCGGCGACGGCGCGCCGGGAGGGCGCGGGGTGAGCTTCGGCTGGAGTGCCTTCGAGGGCAGCCACCGACTCAACGACGACCAGGTGGCCGACGACGCCGTCCTGCCCCTCTACGAGTACCCCCACGCCGACGAGAACTGCGCGGTCACCGGTGGCGAGGTGTACCACGGCACCGCCATCCCGTCCCTGGTGGGCTGGTACGTGTTCGGCGACTGGTGCAGCGGGCGCGTCTGGGCACTCCCCGCATCCACGCCCGACGGCACGCCGCCGCAGGACGTGCGGCTGGTCGACATCGGCCGGCCGGGCACCGCTACCTCGGTGCGCACCGGCCCGGATGGCGAGCTGTACGTGGTCGGCCTGTCCACCGGCCACGTCCACCGCATCGTCGCCGCCTAGCCTCCTACCAGGCCTGGCCGGCCACTCGACGACGAATCATCGATACCGTCGGGTACCTCTACGAATGGCTACTGCATGAACCAAGCCCGTCGATCCATCATCCTGGCCACACTCGTCGCCCTGATCGCCGCGTGCAACTCCGACGGCGACCTACCCGCATCAGGCCCGTTCATCCTGCCGTACGGACTGCACCTCGATCAGGCCATCTCGAGCACTCTCGTGACCGTGACCGACACGGGGTGCGCGTATATGCCGTCACGCAACGGCGGGGCGCTTCTGCTTGCTTTCAATCCGGGGTCGACAGTCGCCAGCGGCCCGAATCGAGTGGTGCTTCCCGATGGCTCCGAGTTGGTCGACGGCGAAACGTACGACTTAGGCGGCGGCGGCATGGACGAATCTGAGCTGTCCACTCCTGAGGTTCGGTCGGCATGGGAGGCGGCCGTCGAGCGCTGCCGGCAGTCCGGAGTGACGGACATCGCACCGGGCGCCGTGGCGGTCGCTGCAGTTCTTCCTGCGGGGACGCTTTGACAGTTGATCCAGTGGAGCAAAGCCGCCCTCTGTCCCGTTCGTGCTCCCCGAGGAACCGGGCTTGGATGAGAGAATGGCCAACGTGTCAGTGACGCTCACTGAGCACGGGTGTACGTACGCGCGTCTTGATGATGGCAGCACTCACCTTCTCGCGTTCACCCCTGGCGCCGAGCTCGCCCCCGAAGCCGCTCGAGTGCTGCTTCCCGACGGTTCCGAGCTCGTTGATGGTGGCACGTACGATCTCGTCGGGGGTAGGAAGTCCCGGTTCGACCAGACTGCCTACTGAGCCCGGCCGCTCCCACCCAGCAGCCAGCCGCAGAACCCTCTCAGGCCACGCGCTCGAAGCGGACCAGGCGTTGCGCGGGGTCGGCCTCGATGAGCTTGACCCGCACCTCGTCGCCGGGCTGCACACCACGGGCCTTGGTCTTGGCCACCACGGCCACGTCGCACAGCTGGATGCGGGTGGCCTCGTCGTCGTCGTCCACCACCACGGCGCGGTAGGTGGTGCCCTCGTGGCCCTGCAGCAGCACGGCCTCGGCCAGGTCCACCACGGCGCGCTCGATGCGCGAGCCGCGGGTGTCGGCGCGCTCCATCACCTCGGGCAGTCGCTCCAGCGCTGCGGCCACCGGCTCCGGCAGGGGGCGCCCGTTCGCCACGGCCAGCGCGGCCTGCACCGTGTATCGGTCGGCCAGGCGGCGCAACGGCGCGGTGGCGTGGGCGTATGTGGCCGCCATCGCCGCGTGCCACGGCCGCTCGCCGGCACGGAACGGCACATACTCGGCGCCACCACCGGCGCGGCGCACGGCCATCATGAACGCCGCGGACGCGGGGTCGGTGCCGTCGAGTGTGCGACCGAAGGCGTCCAACGACTGGTCGGCGGGCCACTGCAGCCCGAACGCCCGGGCGGTGTGGCGCAGGCGCTTCACGGCCCGTTCCTCCGGCGCGGCCATCACGCGGAACAGGCCGGTGCCGGCGGCGAAGAGGGCGTCGGCCACGGCCAGGTTGCAGGCCAGCGACATGGCCGCGTTCGCCGTCTCGCTCCACAGCCGAGGGCGGAAGCTGAGGTGGTAGCCACCGTTCTCGCGCTCCACCAGCTGCTCGGGCGGGTCGATCTTGGCTGCTCCACGCGCCACTTCCGCCGCGGCCACGCGGCGGGCGAACTCGGCGAAGCCCGCCGGCAGCTCCTCAGTGGTGACGGAGTCGTAGGCGAGCTTGGCGCGGCTGCGGATGACCGCCCGGGTGGCACCGTCCAGCCGCGCCTGGCCCTCGCCGTCCAGCCGCACATGGAACACGACGGCGGGACGAGGGCCGTCCGGCAGCAGGCTGGCAGCCCCTTCGGCCAGCGCCGGCGGGTACAGGCCGGCCTTGCCGTCGGGCAGGTAGAACGTGGTGCCACGATCCCAGGCCTCGTGGTCCAGTGCGCCGCCGTCGTCCACGAACCACGCCACGTCGGCGATCGCATAGTGCAGCAGCAGGTCGCCGCCGGCGGCCTCCAGGGCGAACGCCTGGTCCAGGTCGGTGCTGCTGGCCGGGTCGAGCGTCACGAACGGCAGCGCGGTGAGGTCGGCGTGGTCAGTGGGGGCGCGGCGTGCGGCCTCGGCGGCGGCGGCCAGCACCTCCGGCGGGAAGCCGGCCGGCACGTGGTACTGGGTGCGGATGGCGGCCAGGCCGGCATCCAGTGCGTGTGCGGTGTCCCGCAGAGACCTCATCCGCCGAAGCGTACGGGCACGCTGCGCGGGCCGCGCACCTGCCCACCCGCCCAGGTGACCTGGGCCGGGTCGATGACCTCGAAGTCGGGGATCCGCTCCAGCCACATCTGCAGCGCCACCCTCAGCTCCATCCGGGCCAGGTTGGAGCCGGCACAGCGGTGGATGCCCGCACCGAACGCCACATGGCGGTTGTGTTCGCGGTCGCGGATCACCTTGTCGGCGTCGGGGAACGCTTCCGGGTCGCGGTTGGCGGCCGGGAAGTTCATCAGGATGCGGTCGCCCGCCTTCATCGGGCAGCCCTTGTAGTCCTGATCCTCGCCGAGCCGGCGGCCCATGGTGACCGGGCTGTAGGCGCGCAGCAGCTCCTCGATCGCGGTCGGCCACAGGTCGGGCTCGTCGCGCAGGCGGCGCCGGTCGTCCGGGTTGGTGGCCAGGTGCCACAGCGACGAGCCGAGCGCCGACCAGGTGGTGTCGATGCCGGCGATCAGCATCAGCGCGCACATGCCCATCACCACGCCGCGGGGCAACGGTTCGCCGTCGTGTTCGGTCTGCAGCAGTTCGCTGATGAAGTCGTCCGTCGGGTTGGCGATGCGCTCGTCCAGCGCCCCGGTGAGGTACTCCAGCAGTTCGCGGGTGCCGCGCATGCGCCGCTCGGCGTCGTTGGCGAACTCCAGCACGTCGCGCACCCACCCGACGAAGGTCTCGGCCATGCTCTCGGGCACCCCGAGGATGTGGCCGATGACGCGCACAGGAATCTGCTGGGCGTACTCGGCTGCGGCGTCGGCTTCGCCGCGAGGCACGATGTCGTCGAGCAGGCGGGCGCACACCTCGCGGGTGAACACCTCGTACTCGGCCACCCGGTTCGGACTCATGGTCGGCAGCACCAGGCGACGGGTCCAGGTGTGCAGCGGCGGGTCGGCGCTGATCGGCGGCACCCCGTACTGCAGCAGCGGCGGGGCGCCCGACGCCGGCCCCACCCCGGCCGGGGGCGGCACGACGGCGATGCCGTTGCCCGACGGGAAGCGTTCGATGTCCCGGGCCATCTCCGTGACGTCCTCGTAGCGGGTCGGCATCCACGACCGGCCCCACCGTTCGGTGTGGGCGATGGGGCACTTGTCGCGCAACTCGTCCCAGATCGGGAATGGGTCGGCGATGTACGCGGGATCGAAGATGTCGTAGTCGGTGCCCCAGTCGCGGACCGGCGCCGTTCCCCCAGCGGTGTCACTCATGACACCCAGCCTGCCAGAAGCGAGGGCGCGTTCTGCCGTCAGAGGCGGCCCGCGGCACGGGCTGCGGCCTCGGCGGCCACGAGTTGCCCTTCGATGATGGCCAGGCCGTCCTCCCAGAACGCAGGGTCCGTCAGGTCGCAGCCGACGATCCGGCCAAGCTCCTCGGGCGAGCGCGAGCCACCGGCGCGCAGCAGGTCGAGGTAGGCGGGCACGAAGGCGTCGCCCTCGGCCTGGTAGCGGGCGTACACCGAGAGCGCCAGGAGCTGCCCGTAGGCGTAGGCGTACACGTAGCCGGGGGTGTGGATGAAGTGGGGGATGTAGCTCCACCAGCTGCGGTAGCCGTCGGTGATCTCCACGGCCTCGCCGAGCATCGCCGACTGGGTTTCGGCCCACAGGTCGCCGAAGCGGTCGACGGACAGCTCACCCTCCTCGCGGCGCGTCGTGTGCGCGGCGTGCTCGAAGCGGTTCATCGCCACCTGGCGGAACACGGTGGCGATGGAGTCCTCCAGCAAGGCGGCGAGGAAGGAGAACCGTTCGTTGGGGTCGTCCAGCTCGGCCAGCAGCCGGCTGCTGGTGACGGTTTCTCCGAACACCGACGCCGTCTCGGCGACGGTGAGCGGTGTGGTCATGTGGAAGATGCTCTGCTCGCGGGCGAGCAGGAAGTGCAACCCATGGCCCAACTCGTGTGCCAGCGTCGCCACGTCGCGAGCCTTCGACGTCCAGTTCAGCAGCACGTACGGGTGGTGGGTGGGGGTCACGGGCGCGGCGAACGCGCCGCCCCGCTTGCCCTGGCGCAACGGGGCGTCGATCCAGCCCTCGGTGAGGAAGCGGTCCACCCCGGCGGCCAGCTCCGGCGAGAACGACTCGTAGGCGTCGCGCACCAGGCGGGTGGCCTCCTTCCAGCCGTACGGTCGCTGGTCGCCGGCGACGGACGCCATCCGGTCGAAGTCGGCGATCTGCTCCAGGCCGAGCACGCCGGCCTTCAACCGGTACCACCGCTGCGGGATGTCGTACCGGCTGACCACGGCGTCGACGAGCGCCTGCACCGATTCGTCCGACGCCTCGTTGGCCAGGTTGCGCGACGAGATCCAGCTCGGGAAGTTGCGCCGCCGGTCGCTCAGCGACTTGTCCTGCAGCAGTGTGTTGAACACGAACGCCCGCGTGCGCAGGCCGGGCTGCAGGGCGGTGGTCACGGCATTCGCCGCGGCCTGGCGCGCCTCACGGTTGCCCTGCGTCAGGTGGGAGAGCGCGAGCATCAGTGGCACCGTGCCACCCATCGCCTCCGGCAGCTGCGGCTCGATCGCCGACGACAGCTCGTCGAACAGACGTGCCCACGCGCCCGCACCGGTCTGCTGCTGCTCGGCGAGCACGGTCTCCTCCGGCTCGGTGAGCAGGTGGTGGCGCATCAGCCGCTGGGTGGCGAGGTAGTGGTCGCAGAACGACAACCGCGGGTCGGCCAGCAGCGCCTCCACGTGGGCGTCGTCGGCGGCGGCCCACTCCAACTCGAAGAAGATCAGCTTGGCGCGGATCTCCGTCGAGCGCTGCTGGTTGAGAGCGATGGCCGCACCACGGGCGGGGTCGGCGGTGTCCGTGCTGAACGCCAGTTGGGCGTGGTTGGACGCCCGGGACAGGCGGTCCTCGATCTGCCCGAGCGTCGTCATCGCCTCGGCCAGCTCCCCGGCAGCCAGCGTGCCCACCCGGCCGCGCAGCGCCTCCAGCCCCGTGGCCAGCCGCTCCGCCTCCTCGTAGAGCTCCTCGGTCGAACTGCCGGCCGGGATGATCGAGTCGATGTCCCATGCGACATCGGCGGCGGTGAGGTCGGCGGAGCTGGTGTCGTCGAGTGCGGTCATCCCGTCAGTCTTACCGGCGTCGCGGAGCGGAGCGGTTCACGTGAACCGCAGGCGGGTGACCGCCGTTCACATGATGGCGAACAGCACGCCCTGCGATGCTGCAGCCGCCGACACGAAAACGCGGACCGTCTTGGCGTACCCGTCCATGGCGAACTCTTTCCCGTTCTCGTCCTCGTACAGGCCATTGCCCATGAACGGACTCTCGAGCGTCGCCCAGTGCTCTTCGACGGTCACCTCGTCGGCCGAGGCGAGCCGTGCAGCGATGTCCGCGACCTGCTCCGGGTCGATGAACATGGCCGGGCCGAAGCCGAGGTCGCTGCCGACGGGGACGGGCTCCTCCACGAGGAACATTCCGGTCCCGGCGATGGAACCGACGAGCGGGAAGGCGGCCTCCCATGACTTGTTGATGTTGGTGGAATCGGGACCCCGTAGCAGCGTGCGCAGCTCCTCGTCCGACCTGGCGGCGAGGTCCGCCGCCGATGCCGCGTTGACCGGGACGAGGTGTGCGTACATGCCCATAGGCGCGAATCTACGCGGATTCGCGTCGTCGCAGCGCGCAGGCGGTTCACGTGAACCGCAGGGACGGGGCGCGTGCTCGACCGCCTGGCCGCCTAGCGGCGGGCGCCCATGAACATGTTCTTCAGCGCGTCGTAGTGCTCGATGCAGTGGCCGGCGCCGAGCACCACGGCCTCCAGGGGCATGTTGCTCATCTTCACCGGCACCTGGGTTTCCTTCTCGATCCGCTGTGCCAGGCCGCGCAGCAGGCCGCCGCCGCCCACCAGGTACATGCCGCGGACGAGGAAGTCCTGCGCCAGCTCCGGCGGGGCCTTCGCCAGGCAGCGCACCACCGAGGCGATGATCGAGGACACGACATCTTCGATCGCGAAACGGATCTCCTCCGGCGACAGCAGCACCGTCTTCGGCAGGCCGGTCATCAGGTCGCGGCCGCGCACTTCGGCCTGGCTTTCGTCCTCCGTGGGGGAGGCGGAGCCGATGGCCATCTTCACTTCTTCCGCCGTGCGCTCGCCGATGGCGATGCCGTGCTCGCGCCGCACATAGGCCTGGATCGAGGCGTCGATGTCGAACGAGCCGACCCGCACTGCCTCCAGCGCCACGATGCCGCCGAGGGAGATGACGGCGGTCTCGCTGGTGCCGCCACCGATGTCGATGACCTGGTTGCCGACGGGTTCGTCGATCGGCAGGTCGGCACCGAGGGCCGCGGCCATCGGCTGCTCGATGAGCTGCGCGTCCGCGGCGCCGGCCCGGCGGGCCGCGTCGGTGACGGCGCGGCGCTCCACCTCGGTGATGGCCGAGGGCACGCAGATGACCACCTTGGGCCGGGTGAAGCGGGACACGCCGACCCGCTGCAGCAGCAGGCGGATCATCCGCTCGGTGATCTCGAAGTCGGTGATGGCCCCGCCGCGCAGGGGGCGGACCGCCACGATGTAGCCGGGGGTGCGGCCGATCATCTGCCAGGCCTCGCGGCCGGTGGCCAGCACTTCGCCGGTCTGCCGGTTGAGCGCAATCACGGAGGGCTCGTTGAGCACGATGCCCTTGCCCTTCATGTACACCAGGGTGTTGGCCGTGCCGAGGTCGATAGCGAGGTCGCGAGCCATGGGTTACTGCCCGTCCTTGCCGTCGCGCTGGGCGCGGACGCGATCGTGTACTTCGCGCCGGGCCTCCGGCGACAGCGCGTCGATGTGGCGACGGAAGTTCACCACACCGGGCTCGTGGTGCCGACGACGCCCGGAGAGGGCGACGACGAGCACGACCGCGGCCACCGCCGCCAGAGCGAACAGGACCCACATCATGCGCGGCCGCCCATCGAGGGGACGGCTTCGGGGGCGACAGGCACGTGGGCGCCGGTGCCCCACCCTTGACCATCTGCCCACACCTCGTGCTTCCAGATCGGCGCGGCAGCCTTCAACGCGTCGATGGCGTAGCGGGCGGCTTCGAACGCCTCCGGGCGGTGCGGCGCACTGACGGCGACCACCACGGAGCTCTCGCCGACGCCCATCTGCCCCAGCCGGTGGAGGATGGCCACCCGCCCGGTGGAGGGCCAGCGGAGACGCACTTCGGCTTCGATGGCCGCGAACCGGGGCAGCACGTGCTCCTCGTAGGCCTCGTAGGTGAGGTGCTCCACCCCGTCGCGACGCTGGCCGTCTTCCTCCGCGTGGTCGCGCACGGTGCCGCTGAACAGCACCACGGCGCCGCATGACGGGAGCACGCACCATTCGTACGCTGCCCCGACCGGCAGTTCATGCGCGTCGATGCCCAGCCAGGACTGACCGGCGGCGGGAGGTTGCACAACTGGGCATGGTAGCCGTCGCGACTGCAAGCCCCACCGGCCGCGCGATGCCACATCGGCCCCGACCCTCACTAACCTTGCCCGCTCGTGGAGCACGACGACTGGGACGACGACGGGGCGTATCCCCCCGCACCCCTTCCGGCCCACGAGCGCGCATGGCGCCACCCGAGCGAGATCGGCAGCGAACAGTGGGGTCGCACGGAGCCGCCGTTGGCCCTCGGCCGCGGCCTGGCCATCACCACGGGCACGCTCGGCATCGCGCTGGCGACGGCGTTGATGCTCACGATGTTGCCCACGGGCGCCGGGCGCGACCAGGGCGTCGCCGTGCGCGGCAGCACCGACGTCGCCGCGGGCACTGGTGGCGACTTCGGTTCCGTCACCGACCAGATGGGTGGACGCACGGATGCCGCTGTCGGGGCCCCCGGCAGCTCGGCGGCGCCGACGGACACCGACGTCAGCGTCGAGGTCACTCACGCCTCGAGCGGCGCGGTCATCACCTCTGTGGCCAGTTCCTTCACCGGGTCGCGCCCACTCCCCACGTTCGGCGTCGCCCCGTCCACCGAGACGGAGCCGGCCGCCGTGGCGGTCGCCCTGCACGACGGCCACCTCGTGGTCACCACCGCCAACGCCGTGCGCGCCAACTCGGTGGAGCTGCTCACCCCGGACGGCGGGCTGCAGCGGGCCGACGTGCTGTTCCTCGACACGCTCAGCGGGTTGGCAGTCCTTGCGGTGGACGCCGGCAGTGTGGCCGAGCCCTTCCTCGTGGCAGCGGACGTGCGGGTCGGGGACACCGTCACCGTGCTCGGGCAGCACTCCACCACTGTCACGGTGGCCCCCACCGGCCTCATCGGCACCGGGTGCGGCCATGCCGACGTGGTGGCCGAGGGCACGCCCGTGGTCAACTCCGACGGGGCGCTGGTGGCGCTGTGCACCCACGACGGCGACTCCAGCCGGATGGTCAGCCTGGCCGATCTGGACGGGTTGCGCCGGGCGCTCGGTTCCGCCCTGCCGCCCACCGTGTGGATGGGCGTGGTGCTCAACGACGACCCGAGTGGCGACCTCGTGGTGGGCGCGCTGGAGCCGGACGGCCCGGCGGCCGCGGCCGGCCTCGATGTCGGCGACACGATCATCGCCCTCGAAGGCGAACCGGTGACGGACCTGGAGGAGCTCGCCGGCCTCCTGGCGTGGCACCAGCCGGGCGACATCGTCGAGGTGACGGTGGCCTGCGCCGACGGGACGGCGATGGCCGTGCTGGTGCAACTGGCCGCGCCGAAGACTGCCGTCTAACCGCGCGGCACCTCGAACACCGCCACACGCAGGCCGTTGGGGTCCTGCAGGATCATGTTCACATGACCCCACGGCTTCAGTTGCGGCGGCTGCTTGACCTCTGCTCCCGCGGCCAGTGCCCGCGAATGCACCGCGGCCACGTCGTCGGTTTCGATCACCAGCGTGGTGCCGGCCAGCGACTTCACCGGGGGGAAATCGTCGTTGCCGGAGAGGATCTCCAGGCGGGTGTCGCCGTCGATGGTGAGCAGCGAGCCGCCCGGCCAATCCCTCAGCACCGGCCAGGCGAACACCGCCTGGAACCAGGCCAGGGTTCCGTCGTGATCGTTCGTCGGCACGAGCATGCGCACTTCGCGGCCGACGATCGAGTGCTCCTCGGTCAATGTGGCCGGCGAGTTCGGCAGGTCGATGAAGTTGCGCTCGTCGGCCAGCAGCTCCGCCGCCGCCGTGGCCGCAGCATCGGGGCGGTCGCCCGCGGCCGGGCGGAACCACAGTTCGGCGAACCCGTCGAAGGGTTCCGGCGAACCGCCGTTGCGCGCCCGGAAGCTGTCGTGCGCCACGTCCGCATCCACCAGCGTGTGGCACTGCACGTAGCGGGTGATGCCAAGCACGGAGGCCCGCTCGGCCACCAGCGGGGCGTGCACCTCACGCCAGTAGCGCTGGAACTCCTCGCGGCTGAGGTGAGGAAGGCGACGCAGGGCGTAGACGAGCTTGGGCACCATGGCAGTTTCGCACGGCGGAAGGGCCGCTGGCCCCGCCGGCATCGAACCCGCGGTGCCGGCCCCTTCCGGACCCGAGTGACCGCCGCCCCGACACCCGAGTGACCGCCGCCCCATCCATCCGAGTGAGCGCCCCGACACCCGAGTGACCGCCCTCCCATCCGAGTGACCGCCCCGACATCCGAGTGAACGGCGCCATGCGAGTGAGCACTCGCATACGGGATGCGAGTACCCACTCGGTTGACGGCTCTTACTCGGATGTCGGGCCGTTCACTCGGATGTCGGGCCGTTCACTTGGTTGACGGCTCTCACTCGGATG
>JBPOIX010000041.1:0-20974 GCA_052034175.1 Actinomycetota bacterium | reverse complement strand
CATCAACGCTTCCGTGTAGGGCATCTTCATCGCCGCGAAGAGGCGCCGGGTCGGGGCCTTCTCCACCAGCTTGCCGCCGTACATCACGGCGATCTCGTCGGTGTGGCCGGCCACGACACCGAGGTCGTGGGTGACGAGGATGACCGACATGTTGCGGTCGCGGCGCTGCTCGTTGATGAGGTCGAGGATCTGTGCCTGCACCGTCACGTCGAGCGCCGTGGTGGGCTCGTCGGCGAACAGCATGGTGGGGCCGCAGGCCATGGCGATGGCGATCATCACGCGCTGGCGCATGCCGCCGGAGAGTTCGTGCGGGTACTGCACGAGGCGCCGCTCGGCCTCGGGAATGCGCACGTCCTGCAACAGCCGCTTGGCGGTGGCCTTGGCGTCTTCCTTGCCCATGCCGAGGTGGTTGCGCAGGGGCTCCTCGATCTGCCGGCCGATCTTCATCAGCGGGTTGAGCGAGGTCATGGGGTCCTGGAAGATCATCGCCATCTCCTTGCCCCACACGCCACGCATGTCCTTGGGGGAGAGGCCGAGGATCTCCTTGCCTTCGAAGCGCACAGAGCCGCTGAGCTTGGTGCCGCGCCGCGGCTGGAGGCCCATGATCGTGCGCGACAGCACCGTCTTGCCGGAGCCGGACTCGCCAACCACGCCGAGCGCCTTGCCGCGCTCCAGGGTGAAGGACACTCCATCCACCGCCCGCACCACGCCGCGCGGCGTGGTGAAGTGGGTTCGCAGGTCTTCGACGGTGATGAGGGTGCCACTTTCGATGCGGCCAGAGGTCTGCAGGTTGGCGCTCACAGCGCGGCCTCCCGGATGTCGAAGCGGCGGGCGAAACGGTCGCCGATGATGTTGAAGGCGAACACGGTGAGGAACAGCATCAGGGCCGGGAAGGTGGTGCCCCACCACGCGCCGTCGTTGAACTTCTCGCGGTTCTCGGCGATCAGCTTGCCCCACGAGGACGTCGGCGACTCCACGGAGTAGCCGAGGAAGGCCAGACCGCCTTCGGCCACCATCAGCACCGCTACGCCGGTGAACGCCACCGACACCATTGCCGGCACGAGGTTGGGAAGGATCTCCTTGCCGACGATGCGCCACTTCGAGGCGCCGAGGCTGCGGGCCGCAAGCACGAAGTCCCGCTCGCTCAGGCTCAGCGTCTGGGCTCGCACGATGCGCGCGATCGGGGCGATCGAGAGCAGGGAGAGCACGATCGTGACGGACCATGTTCTCGTCAGCCACGGCCAACTGTCCGACAGCACGTCCAATCTGCCGACGACGAGGATGGCGAGGATCAGGGCCGGGAACGAGAGGAGGACATCGAGCAGGACGTTGATCGTGCTGTCCACCTTGCCCTTCATGTAACCGGCGATCAAACCGAGGAAACCCCCGACCACGAGGCCGACGATGATGCTCGCCACTGCGACTCGCAGTGAGATCTGGGCGCCGTAGATGCAGCGCGAGAACATGTCCCGTCCGAGCTTGTCGCTGCCGAACCAGTAGTCCCAGCCGGGGCCGATCTTGTAGTTCTTGGCGGCCCGGGGGCCGAGCTTCTCTGGGGCGCGGATCGAGGGGATCAGGTCAGCGATGAAGGCCAGGACCGTGATGCCGATCAACCAGATGAGGCCGAGGACGCTGCCGATGGTGAGGAAGCGGTTGGGTCGTTTCGGTGTACGTGCCATGTGGATCAGGCCATCGCTCGCATTTGACGGATCCGCGGGTCGACCACGGAGTACAAGAGGTCGACGATCACGTTGGCGAAGACCACGACGGCCACGATGACGGCCGTGATGGCCTGGATGACGAGGATGTCGTTGGCCTGCACCGCCTCCACGAGGCGGAAGCCGAGGCCACCGACGCTGAAGAACTGCTCTGCCACCACTGCGCCGCTGACCAGGCTGGAGATCTGCAGCGCCACGCTGGTGATCAGCGAGAGCACGCTGGAACGCAACGCGTGCACCCACAGCACTCGCGAGGGCGACACGCCCTTGGCCCGCGCCAGGTTGATGAAGTCGCTCTGCAGGGTCATGATCATGTCAGCCCGGAGCAGGCGGCTCCAGACGGCGCCAAGGCCGAGGCCGAGGGTGAGCGACGGAAGGAAGAAGTTCTTGAAGTGCTCGACGGGGTCGCTCCAGGGAGCCACGTAGTCCCACAGGTTGGGGAAGAAGTCGAGCTTGCTGGCCACGCCATACAGCAGGAATACGGCGAGCACGAGCTGCGGCATGCTGATCGAGACGAAGGACCCGAAGGTCAGCACCCGGTCGATGATGCCGTCGCGTTTGTAGGCCGAATAGACGCCGACCGGGACGGCGATCACCAAGCCGATGACGATGGCCCAGAGGCCGACGAAGAAGGTCGCCGGAGCACGCTCCTGGAACATCTCGACGACGGTTTGGCTCTTGAGGTACGACTGGCCCATGTTTCCGGTGACCATGTCCCAGGCCCAGTAGCCGTACTGCTTGGCAACGCAGGGCAGGTACTCGAACGTGCCGGAACAGGCCTTGACGTACGGGTAGTCCGCACGGATCTTCGCCATCGTTTCGTCGCCGACGGTTCCGCCGGCGAGGTCGCGAACTGGGTCCTTGCTGCCGATGCGGGTAACCAGCATGACGAGGAAGGTGACGATGATGAAGACGAGAACGAAACGGGCGATGCGGGTCAGCGCGTAGCGCAAGCCGGCCTCCTGAGAGCGAGACGGGAGAGGGACAACACGGGGCGGCGGGAGCTCCGCAGAGCTCCCGCCACCCCGATCAGTGCGAGGGTGTTCAGCTAGCGACGAACACCGAGGTCAGCCACACCTGGCCCGAGAAGCCGGCGCCGTCACGGACGAAGCCTTCTCCACTGGGCTGCGGCAGGGTGCCGATGCCCTGGACCCGCGGGTTGTTGATCACGGCCCACGTCGTGAACGACGTCGGGATGATCCAGCACTCGCTGGCGAACTGGCGGTTGATGTCCTCGGCGTAGCCCTGACGCACGGCCGGGTCGGTCTCGGTGCGGCTCTTCTCGAGCAGCTCGTTGATGACCGGGTCGTTGAGACGGCCGAAGTTCAGGGCCAGCGAGCCGTCGGGCAGTGCGGCCGAGCCGTGCCACCAGTAGTACTGCGAGTCCACGAACAGGCCGGCGTGGTTCCGCCAACCGAAGGCATCGAAGGCCGGGTCGCCGAAGAGGGCGTTGTTGATCAGCTTCGACTGCTCGATCTGGTCGATGGTGACATCGACGCCGACCTCGCCCCACACGGCCTGCAGGTACTCGGCGGTGGCCAAGCTGGTGGCAGAGGTGGTGGTCGAGTAGTTGATCGTGATCTCGCCGTTGGCGGCCTCGTACTCGGCGATGGCGGCGGCAGCTGCCTCCGCGTCGTAGGGCAGGGAGCCGTTGTCGGCGAGGTGGCCTTCCTGGCCGGGCGAGAACGGGCCGTTGGCGACGGCCGGGTAGCCGTTGGCGATGGTGTCGATCAGGTCCGGCTTGTCGACGGCCTGGGCCAGGGCGCAGCGGACGCTCTTGTCCTGCAGCGGGCCTTCCTTGGACAGGTGCAGCAGGATGTAGTTGGTCTCGCTGTACTCGGCCTGGCGGGTCATCACCATGTCGCCGTCGTAGCCGCTGAAGTCGGCGTCGTACTCGCTGACCACGGCGGCATCGGAGCTGGCGATGATGTCCACGTCGCCGGACTCGAGGGCCTCGGCGCGGACCTGAGAGTCCGCGATGACGCGGAACTCGATGGAGTCCAGGAAGGGCAGCTGGTTGCCGGCGGCGTCGCTGTGCCAGTAGTCCTCGTTGCGGACGACCACGAGCTTGCCACCCTCACCGGGGACGTAGCTGTCGAACTTGAACGGGCCAGAGCCGACCGGCTCGTCGGCCTTCTCCGTGCCCGCAGCCACGCCCTCGAGCCACGTCTGCGACGCGATGAGGCCGAACTGGCCACCGAAGTAGTAGGGGAACAGCGGCCACGACAGGGGCTGCGAGGCGTCGCCGTTGAAGCCGGTGGCGATGGTGAACGTGTAGTCGTCCACCTTCTCCATCACGAGCTTGCAGGCGAGGTTGGCCAGGCCACCCTCCGCGGTCCAGCACGCTGGGTCGCGAGCGAGGTCCTTCACCGCGGCGCTGACCAGCAGGCCCGAGCCGTTGGCGTTGACGTTGAACATCACCGCATCGGCGTTGACGTCGGTGCCGTCGTGGAACTTGATGCCCTCGCGGATCTTCACCGTGAACACGGTGCTGTCCTCGTTGGCCTCGATGCTCTCTGCCAGGTACGGGCGCCAGTTGAGGTCGTTGTCCACCACGACCAGCGGGTCGTAGAACGTACGAGCGCGCATCTGGCAGAACGAGTCGCACTGCATGGCGGACGGCGTCCACGGGTTGGAGACCTCGGCCTCACCGGCGACGACGATGCTGCCGCCGTAGGCGGCCTCGACGGGCGGGTCGGTGATCGGCGGATCGGTGACGATCGGCGTGGTCTCGACCGGGTCCGTACCGTCGGTGTCGCCACCGTCGGTCTGTTCGGTGTCGCCACCGTCGGACGTGGTGTCCTCATCCTTGTCCGAGCAGGCGGCGGCGATCAGGCCAAGGCTGATCAGCGCCGCTGCGGCGAACCGGCCAGTTCGGCCGTTGGAGCGAGTGGTTCGCACGTGCTTTCCCCCTTCGTTTCGTTGAACGTTGTACCGGTAACCGCAACGGTGGATGTGACCCCCATCACACTCCGGTGGAGGCACCTTAGCCATATCCGGACTACAGAAAGCAACGCGGAGGTACCGTCAACCGAAATGACAGCGTTACGACCCGATCATCTCGCGAAACCACTGCCGAATCGGTACTCCCCGCGTGTCCGCGGCTTTGCGGACGGGATGGAGCGCCATGCCGTGGCGGTGGCCGGCCGGGAGCCTTCGTACCGCGACCCGGTCTCCGGGCTCGCCGTCTTCACGGCCGCGTTCCTTGCCGAGCGTGGCTGGTGCTGCGGGAGCGGATGCCGCCACTGCCCCTACCAGCAGCCGGGTGCTGAGTAGCGTGCGGGCATGGCCAAGGACCCCGTCTCCCGTCTCCGTCTCGCCCCCGGCGCCAAGCCGTCGCTGAAGGACCACGCAACCGACGCCACCCTCGGGTGGGAGAAGGAGTGGGCCAAGGAGGAGCTGGAGAAGGTCAAGGCGCAGATCGATGTGCTGCAGGCTCGCCTCTACGCGGAGGAGAAGCGCAGCGTGCTGTTGGTGCTGCAGGCGATGGACGCGGCAGGCAAGGACGGCACCATTCGCGCCATCCTCTCCGGGCTCAACCCCGCCGGGGTGCACGTCACCAGTTTCAAAGTGCCCGGTGGCCCGGAAACACAGCACGACTATCTGTGGCGTGTGCACGCCGCCGCCCCGGCGAAGGGCCACATCGGCGTGTTCAACCGCAGCCACTACGAGGACGTGTTGGTGGTGCGCGTGAAGGGCTTCGCACCGAAGAAGGTGTGGGCGAAGCGCTACGAGCACATCCGTGAGTTCGAGCAGCTGCTGGCCGACGAGGGCACGCGCATCGTCAAGTGCTTCCTCCACGTGGGCAAGGAGGAACAGCGCGAGCGCCTGCAGGAACGCGTCGACGACCCGGAGAAGCGTTGGAAGTTCCGCATGGGTGATCTCGAGGACCGCACGCTGTGGCCGAAGTACATGGCGGCCTTCGACGAGGCGCTGGAGCGGACATCCACCAAAGACGCGCCCTGGTACGTCGTGCCGGCAGACCGCAACTGGGTGCGCAACCTGGCCGTCGCCAAGATCCTGCTGGGCGTGCTGGAGGAGATGAACCCGCAGCTTCCGCCGCCCGAGGAGGGCATCGAGGGACTCGTCGTCGAGTGAAGATCGCGCGCGGAACCGCGGCCCAGCGATTGACGAAATGTAAAGTCGGAACTGCATGAGCGTGCTCATCCCCACCACCCTCGCCGAAGCCCTCACCGCCGCGTCCGCGAACCCGGCGGCCACGGTGCTGGCCGGCGGCACCGACCTGATGGTCGAGGTCAACGAAGGCCGGCGAGTGGTCGCCGATGTCATCACCGTCAACCGGGTCGCCGAGCTGCGCTCATGGACGCATGACCCTGCGGCCGGGGTGCTGCGGATTGGTGCCGGCGTCACCTGGGCCGAGCTCGAGGCGGAGCCGTTCACGGAGTGGGTGCCCGCGCTGGCGCAGGCGGCGCGCACCGTCGGGTCGCCGCAGATCCGCCATGCAGGAACGATCGGCGGCAACATTGCCACGTGCTCACCCGCCGGCGACGGCCTGCCACCACTTGCTGCCCTCGGGGCAGTCGTGCACCTCGCCAGCGCCGGAGCGGAACGTGACGTGCCCTTCGCCGAGTTCATGACCGGGCCGAAGCGCACCGTGCGCCAGCCCGGCGAGCTGATCACGGCCGTCACCGTGCCGCTGGTCCGCGGCTTCCAGGGTTACGCCAAGGTCGGGGTGCGCAACGCAATGGTCATCAGCACCGCCAGCGCGGCGCTGGTGGCGGACCGCGACGGCCGGTCCATTCGCCTGGCGCTCGGTTCGGTCGGGCCGACGATCCTGCGCTGCCCGGAGGCGGAGGCCGCAGCTGCCGCGGGTGTGGACTGGCAGGCGGGCGCTGTATCGGCCGCCGTGGTGGCCGAGTTCGCCGACCTTGCCCGCGCCGCCGCCCGCCCGATCGACGATCACCGCTCCACCGCCGCCTACCGCCGCCACGCCGTCGGCGTGTTGGCCGGCCGCCTGCTGCGAAGGGCCTTCCCGAATGAGTGAGATGTACACCCTCCACGTGAACGGCGCATCGTGCGACGTGCGCGACGCGGCGCCGGGCGAGAGCCTGCTGTTCGTTCTGCGCGACCGCCTCGGCCTGATCGGTAGCAAGGGCGCCTGCGAGCAGGGGGAGTGCGGCTCGTGCTCGGTGCTGGTCGACGACCAACTGGTGTGCGGTTGCCTGGTGCTGGCGGCCAGCGCGGTGGGGCAGCGGATCGTCACCATCGAAGGCGTCGCCCCGATAGGGAGCCCCAGCGACGTGCAGCAGGCGTTCGTGGACGCCGGCGCGGTCCAGTGCGGCTACTGCACTCCGGGTTTGATCATGGCCACCCACTCGCTGCTGGAGCGCAACCCTGCACCCACGGAGATGGAGGTGCGCGAGGAGCTCTCCGGCAACATCTGCCGCTGCACCGGCTACGGCCGCATTCTGGACGCCGTGCAGCGGGTCGCAGTCGCCCGGCGGGAGGCTCAGGCATGACCGACGTCGTCACACGCTCTCCCGTTCGAGGTGGGCTCGGCCAGTCGGCGCTGCGCCCCGACGGGGTGCCCAAGGTGCAGGGCAGCTTCCAGTTCTCCGGCGATTACTCGGCTGACGGCATGCTCGTGGGCGCCACGCTGCGCTCGCCCCATCCGTACGCGCGGATCGTCCGCATCGACACGTCGGCCGCGCTGGCCATGCCGGGCGTTCACGTCGTGCTCACCGCCGCGGACGTGCCGGGCAAGGCCACCTACGGCCTCATCAGCCAGGACCAACCGGTGTTCGCCGCCGACTACGTCCGTTTCGTCGGGGAGCCAGTGGCCGCGGTTGCGGCCGATCATCCGGCCACCGCGAAGCGAGCGCTCGACGCGATCGTCGTCGAGTACGAGGTGCTGGAGCCGCTCACGGATCCCGAACGAGCGGTGGATGGTTCCTTCGCTCCGATCCACCCGGACGGCAACGTCATCCGCCACCAGCGCATCGTGCGCGGCGACCAGACCATCGAAGGCCCCGTCACGGTCGAGGGGCACTACGAGATCGGTCGGCAGGACCAAGCGTTTCTCGGGCTGGAAGCGGCTCTCGCGGTGCCTGACGGCGACGGTGGAGGCGTGGAGCTGGTGGTGGCCACCCAGTGGCTGCACGAGGATCGTCACCAGATCGCCGCCTGCCTCGGAGTGGCCGACGACAAGGTGCGCCTGGTGCTCGGTGGTGTGGGCGGCGCGTTCGGCGCCCGGGAGGACATCAGCTTGCAGGTGCACACCTGTCTGCTGGCGCTGCGGACCGGCCGGCCGGTGCGGATCACCTACAGCCGCCACGAGAGCTTCCTCGGCCATGTGCACCGCCACCCCTGCACCGTCTGGATGCGTCACCACGCGGATCTGGACGGACGCATCCGGCGCATCGAGGCCCGCTTCGTGTTCGACGGTGGCGCCTACGCCAGCACCTCCTCGGCGGTACTGATCAACGGCATCACTCACACCCAGGGCCCGTACGCCTGCGAGCACGCCACGGTGGACGGCTGGGCGGTGCGCACGAACAACCTGCCGAGCGGCGCGATGCGCGGCTTCGGGGTGGTGCAGGCCTGCTTCGCCCACGAAAGCCAGATGGACAAGCTGGCTGCGGCCTGCGGGATGGACCCTCTGGAGCTTCGCCTGCGGAACGCGATGCACACGGGCGATCGGCTGATCACCGGCCAGGTCGTGGAGAACGTGGCCCCGGTGGAGCGCCTCATCCGTGAGGTTGCGGCGTTGCCGTTGCCCACGGAGCCCGTCGGCGGGCACGACGGCGACCCCTTGCACCTGCCGGGTGGTGCCGGGCTCACTGCGGATGTTGGGCATGTGCGGCGAGGCATCGGGTACGCGATCAGCATCAAGAACCTGATGTACAGCGAGGGCTTCGACGACTACTCGACGGCACGCGTGCGATTGGCAGGCGGAGTGGCGTACGTGAAGTTCGCCACCGTCGAGGTCGGGCAGGGCTTCGTCACGTTGGCCCAGCAGATCGCCCGCTCCACGCTGGGGGTCGACGACGTAGTGCTCGAACGCATCGACACCGAGGTCGGGTCCGCCGGTTCGACCTCTGCCTCCCGGCAGACATGGATGAGCGGGGGCGCGGTGCTCGGGGCGTGCCAGCGGGTGCGCGACCAACTGTTCGCCCATGTGGCTGCACACCACGGTGTCGAGGCCGCAGGAATGGGTGCCGAGCATCTGTCGCTCGACGGCACGGACATCGTCGATACCTCTGGCGTGTTCCGCCTGCCCGTGGCAGAGGCTGCCGCAGGGCTGGAGCTCGAGGCCACCTTCGAATACCACCATCCGGTCACCGAGGACCTCGACGAGTTCGGCCAAGGCAACTGCCACACCGCGTTCGCCTTCGCCGCTCACCGCGCGGTGGTGGACGTGGACACCGAGCTGGGGCTGGTGAAGGTCGTGCAGATCGCCACGTCGCAGGACGTCGGCCGGGAGCTGAACCCGCTGAGCGTGCTGGGCCAGGTGGAAGGCGGCATTGCCCAGGGCATGGGGTTGGCCGTGATGGAGGAGTTGCTGCAACACGAGGGGGTCGTGAAGAACGCGACGTTCACCGACTACCTGCTGCCCACGTTCCTCGACATGCCGCCCGTGGTGGTGTCGCTGGTGGAGGAGCCCGAGCCGCACTCGCCGCTGGGCGCCAAGGGCGTGGGCGAGCCGCCTACCATCTCGACCACGCCGGCGGTGGTGGCTGCTCTTCGCGATGCGGTGGGCCGGGAGCTCCCGCGGGTACCCGTTCGCCCGGCGGACATCTGCCTCTAGCACCTGGTGTGGGCCCGCGCCGGTGGCGGCCTTTCGTGCCCGCTCGTCAGATCGGTTAGGTTGGCGTGGATGTCTGACGAGCGTGAAATCATGACGTGGGAAGTGTTCGGGGCGGCCTCGCGGGAGCTGGCCCAGACGGTGGCGGACGACTACGAGCCGGACATGATCCTGTCCATCGCTCGCGGCGGTCTGCTCATCGGCGGCGCGCTGGGCTACGCCCTCAGCGTGAAGAACGTGTACACGATGAACGTCGAGTTCTACACGGGCGTGGACGAGCGCCTCGAGGTGCCGCGGACCCTGCCGCCGGCACCGGACTTCGTGGACGCCAGCCACTTCAAGATCCTCATCGCCGACGACGTGGCCGACACCGGCCACACCCTGCGCAGCGTGCTCGACTTCTGCGAGGGCAAGGTGGCCGAGGTGCGCACGGCGTGCCTGTACGAGAAGAGCCACTCCGTGGTCAAGTGCGACTATGTGTGGAAGAAGACCGACCTGTGGATCAACTTCCCCTGGAGCGACAAGGACCCCGTCGCCAAGCGCGACTGGACCGTCAAGGACGCGTGACCTCCGCGCCTGCCGGCTGCGAGCCCCCGCGCCCCACCCGGCCGGACGAGGCGCCCGCTCCCCGAGCAAGGCGCCAGCCATTCGAGTGAGCCGCCCCGTGTCCGAGTGAGCCGTCCTGTGTCCGAGTGAGCCGGCCCGTGTCCGAGTGAGGTGCCGGATATCCGAGTGAGCCGCCGGGTATCCGAGTGAGGCGCCGGGTATCCGAGTGCCTGAGGTCAACCGAGTGAGAACTCGCATCCCGGATGGGAGTGCACACTCGGTTGCCTCCGCTCACTCGGGCATGTGGGCTCTCACTCGGGTGGGTGGGGGCACACTCGGTTGCCTCCGCTCACTCGGGTATGTGGGCTCTCACTCGGGTGGATGAGCGCTCACTCGGGTGCGCCGGGGCCGGCGCGTCAGGCGTGTTGTTGAAGGACTTTGAGCGCTGCGTTGCGGCCGCTGGCGCCCCACACGCCGGCGCCGGGGAACGTGGCAGCCCCAGTGAGGAACAACCCCTTCACCGGGGTCTCGTAGCGGGTCAGCTCCGGGTTCTTGTTGCGCAATGCGGCGAGCGGGCCGCCGGCGAAGCTGGTGGCGTGGCCGTGCGGGAGGTGGAAGTCGCGCTCGTAGCGGTCGGGAGTCATGGCACGCCAGTCGACCACCGTGTCGGCGAAGCCCGGCTGGGCGAAGGACCCGAACAGCTCCAGCCACCGCGCAGGCTCTGAGGACGATGCCCAGCCCCCTGGGTGGGCGTACGGTGTGAAGAGGGTTTCCAGGCTGAGGATGTGGCGGCCCTCGGGTGCAATCGTGGCGTCCGCCACGGTGGGCACGTTGGCGATCAGGCCGGGTCGCCGCGCCACTTCGCCGCGCCCCATCAGCTGCGAGGCCTCGTGCATCTCCGCCACGCTGGGGGCAATGGCATACGTACAGGACAGGTCGGCGTCGAGCCCCGCCGCGGCCGCCGCAGCCAGGTGCGGCACGGCCGAGAGCACGGCGTCGATCTTGGACTCGTAGCCATCGGCGTGCGGCACGGAGCGCCAGCGATGGACCAGGTCGTGGGCCTGGGGTGGAGGGTTGGTGAGCCAATGGAGGAAGGTGTCGTGCGGGTTGCAGGCGGACACCACCACGCCAGCGGTGACATCGGTGCCGTCGTCGAGCGTGACACCGCGGACGGCAGGGCCCTCGCAGGTGATCGCTGCCACCTTGGTGCCGAGCCGCACGGTGCCGCCAGCCGCCTCGAACGCTGCGCGTAACGAACGCGGCACCTGCCCGCTGCCGCCCTCCGGACGCCCGACCTTGCCGACATGGCGCATCGCGTACGTGAGCGCACCGAGGCCGCTGCCCGGCGTCTCTGGCGAGATGCCCCACACCATCGGGCCGACCAGCAGGCCGGGCGCACGCAGCGCTTCGCTGGTGAAGAACGAACGCATCACGTCCGCAGCGCTGCGGCGGCTCCAGCGCATCAGGGTGCTGACGCCGCGGCCGCGACGAGCAACCACCTTCCGGCTCAGCCCGCCCAATGCCGGTGGGTCGTTGGCGGCATCGAACACCAGCTTGACGGCCGGCATGGCGGCCTTGGCGTAGCGGCGGTAGTTGTCCACCTCGGCGGGGTAGTGCCGGCCGATGGAGTCCAGCGTGGCTTCGAGCGAGTGGTAGCTGGCCCACGCCGGGCCACCGTCCCAGGACATGTTCACCTGCGCCGGGTCCAGTTCCAAGTAGCGCAGGCCGTGGTCGGCGAGCCGCAGGTCCTCGCTGATCGGGGTGGTGCGAAAGGTGATGTGGTCGCAGTTGCAGATGTTGACGGTGGTCCCACCGAACAGGTCGCTGGAGGCGGTGCCACCGACGTCGTGGCGTGCCTCCACCAGCAGCGTGCGCATGCCGCCGCGGGCAAGGTAGGCGGCGCAGACAAGGCCGTTGTGGCCGGCACCGATGACGATGGCATCGAAGTCTCGTGAAGCAGCGGGCTTGGTCGTCGCGGTCATCACCGTCATTCTGCCGGGCCGCTGTGGCACCCACCGGTAACGTGCAGATGTGACTCGCGTTCGTTACTTCGCCGACCTCAGCGGCCCCCAGGTGAGCGAGCGGCTCACCGAGCGGAGCATCCTCGTGCAGCCGATGGGCGCCATCGAACAGCACGGCCCGCACCTGCCGCTCAGCACCGACAGCGTGATCGCCACTGCGGTGGCCGAGGCAGCGGTGGCCCAGGTGGGGGAGGATCTCGACGTGTGGCTGCTGCCCACATTGGAGTACACGAAGAGCAACGAGCACGCCTGGAGCCCCGGCACGGTGTGGCTGAGTGCGCAAACCCTGCTGGCTGTGCTCGACGACCTCGGCCGCTGTATCGCCACCACACCGGCGAAGCGGCTGGTGTTCCTCAACGGCCACGGCGGCAACAGCGCGCTGCTCAATGTGGCCAACCGCGAACTACGCCTTGCTCACGGGTTGATGACCTTTCTCACCCACCCTGGCGTGCCGCCCGACCAGGGGGGCGTCTCCCCGGCCGCGGAGTTGGGCATGGGCGTTCACGGGGGCACCGACGAAACGTCGATCATGCTCCACCTCGCGCCCCACCTGGTGGACATGCGGAAGGCGGAGCGTCGGGTACCCGAGGCCATCGCCGGGAACGAGTACGTCCGCTTTGGCGGCCGGGTCAGCTTCGGCTGGTTGAGCAACGACTTCTTCCCGGACGGCTACATCGGCGACCCCACCGCCGCCAGCGCCGAGCTCGGCCGCACCCTGTTCGAGGGCTCGGTGCGCGGCTTCTGCGAGGCACTGCGCGAGATCGCCACGTTCAACTTCGGGAAGCCGGCATGACCGTCGCTGCCACGGAGGCCGGAGCGCTCCGCGTCAACGGCGCCCGCCTGTGGGGCCGGCTGGAGGCGCTCGGCCAGATCGGTGCCGTGCACGGGCCGAACGGTGAGCGTGGGTGTGCACGCCTGGCCCTCACCGACGCCGACCGCGACGGGCGCGACCTGGTGGCGGGCTGGATGCGCGACCTCGGTGGCGCGGTCAGCGTCGACGCCGTCGGCAACGTCGTCGCCGTGTGGCCGGGCACCGACCCCGCCGCAGCACCGGTGATGATGGGCAGCCACATCGACACCGTCCGCACCGGTGGCTGGTTCGACGGCAACCTCGGTGTGCTCGGCGGTTTGGAAGTGGTGGAGACCGTCCTCCAGGCCGGGGTTCGCACCGTGCACCCGCTTGCCGTGGCGTTCTTCACCGATGAGGAAGGCGCCCGCTTCCAGCCGGACATGCTCGGCAGCCTGGTGTACATCGGCGGCATGGCGCTGGAGGACGCACTCGACGTGCGGGCCGCCGACGACGGCGCCCGCCTCGGTGATGAGCTCTCCCGCATCGGCTATGCCGGAAGCACGCCTTGTCCGGCTGCCAGCGCGCCCCACGCCTACTTCGAACTGCACATCGAGCAGGGGCCGGTCTTGGAGGACGAGGGCATCACCATCGGCGTGGTCACCGGGGTGCAAGGCATCTCCTGGACGGAAGTGACGCTCCGCGGGCAGTCCGCCCACGCCGGCACCACCCCGATGCGCCTGCGCCGCGACCCCGGCGTCGTGGCTGCGGAGGTGATTCGCGGCGTGCGGGCGATCGCGCGGGAGATGGGTGGCACCCAGGTAGCCACCGTTGGCCGCCTCGACGTGCACCCGAACCTGGTGAACGTGGTGCCGGCGTCGATGACACTGACAGTGGACCTGCGCAACACCGACGAGGCGTTGCTGCAGGAGGCGGAGCGCCGCTTCCAGGCCCTGCTGACTGAGGCAGCAGCCGACGAGCACGTGGACGTCGAGCAGCGCACGCTAGCCCGCTTCGAGCCGGTCGAGTTCGACGCCTCGATGGTGGACCTCGTGGACGCGACGGCGCAGCGGCTCGGTCTGTCGACGCGGCGGATGCCCAGCGGCGCCGGGCACGACGCGCAGATGCTGGCCCGCGTGTGCCCGACGGCGATGGTGTTCGTGCCGAGTGTGAACGGGCTGTCGCACAACATCGCCGAGTACACCAACCCCGCCGACATCGAGGCGGGTGCCAACGTGCTGCTGCAGGTGGTGCTGGCACAAGCCGGGGTGGCATAGGCCCGATGGCGGCTCGCTTCGACCTTGTCACCCTGAACTCGCCGGTGCCGGACACCGCGGCGTCGTTCTGGGCCGCGGCGCTGGGGCTGGCCGAAACCGAGCGCGAGGATGGCGACCGGTGGATCGTGCTCGGCGAGCCCGGCGAGCCCGGCGAGCTCGGCGGGCGGCGGCGCATCGGGTTGCAGCGCGGCACGGTTGAGGCCGGGACCGTGCACCTCGACCTGGTCTGCGAGCCTCACGAGTTCGACGCGGAGGTGGCGCGCCTCGCCGGTCTTGGAGCGCATCTGCTGCGGCCGGCGCGGCGTGAGCCGTACGGCTCGATCGCCAACTTCGCGGACCCGGACGGCAACCCGTTCGACCTGTGCGCCTACCGTCACGTCGCCGCGGGGCCGCCGGCGCGCTAGAACCGAAGCGTGAACCTGCTGATCGAGAACCCCCTGCTGGTGCTGTTCGCAGTGATCGGGGTGAGCGCCGCGCTCGGCAGTGTCACGGTGAAGGGGGTGTCGCTCGGCCCGGCTGCCGCGCTGTTCGTCGGTCTCGCGGTCTCGGCGTTCGACGACCGTCTCGCCAACCTTCCTGCCATCGTGTCCCAGGTGGGCCTGGCGCTCTTCGTCTACACCGTCGGCCTGGCATCCGGGCCGTCGTTCGTGGAGCAGCTTCGCCAGGGTGGTGTGCGCGTGTTGGCGGGTGTCACCGTTCTGTTGGGTGGGGTGGCAGGCATCGTCACCGGGGTTGCCGCTCTGCTGGATGTGGACGCAGGCGCACGCGCCGGCCTGTTCGCCGGCACGCTCACCAACACGCCGGCGCTCTCGGCGGCCATCGAGTCGCTGGCGGCACCGCTGGCCGACGGCACGGTGACCGACCCCGTGGTCGGCTACTCGCTCGCCTATCCGTTCGGCGTGTTGGCCATGCTCGGTGCGGCGCAGATCTCGCTGCGGAGGGCTCAACGGCGCACCGCAGGCGCAGCGCCAGCGGCAGCCGCCAGGGCGACCACCACCAGCGCCACGGTGCTGGTGACCCGCGAGGGCCTTGCTGCGCTCGGCGAGTTACGCAGCTGGGACGGCACCCAGCTGGGCTTCTCCCGCTACGAGCACGGTGGCCGGGTGGAGCTCGCCACCACGGATGTGGTGCTGCAGCCCGGCGACCTGTGCGTGGTGATCGGTACACCCACCGACGTGCGCCGCTTCGTCGACTGGGCGGGGGAGCGCAGCGAGCGCCATCTCCCGCTGGACCGGACCACGTTCGACTTCCGCCGCATCTCCCTCTCGAACCGGGCTCTGGCGGGCGTGACGATCCGCGAGTTGGACCTCGAGGGTCGCTTCGGCGCCGCCGTGGCCCGGGTGCGGCGAGGCGACACCGACACGGTGGCCGACGGCGACTTCGTCCTCCGTTTGGGGGATCGCTTGCGGGTGGTGGCCCCTGCCGCCAAGCTGCCCCAGGTGGCCACCCTGCTGGGGGACTCCGACCGCAGCCTCGCCGAGGTCGACCCGATGGGCTTCGCCCTCGGAATGGCGGCCGGGTTGGCGCTGGGCCTGGTGGCGGTGCCCCTTCCCGGTGGCGGCTCCGTGGAGCTCGGCGTCGGTGGCGGCCCGCTGATCGCCGGCCTGGTCCTCGGGATCGAGTCGCGCACCCGCGGCATCACCTGGCAGGTCCCACATGCCGCCAACCTCACCCTGCGCCAGCTCGGCCTGCTGATCTTCCTCGCCTCCGTCGGCATCCGCTCGGGGGCATCCTTCGCCGACGCCGCCGGCACCGCCACGGGGGCCAAGCTGGCGGCCGCCGCGGTTGGCGTGACGGCCTTGGTGGCCGTTGCGTCCTTGGTGCTCACGCGGGTGTTGCGCAGCGACCCGGTGATGGCCGCCGGCCAGATCGCCGGCATCGAGACCCAACCGGCTGTGCAGGCCTTCGCCGCTGCGGCGACCGGGGGCGACGAGCGGGTGGACGCCGGCTACGCACTGGTGTTGCCGCTGGCGATGATCGTCAAGCTGATCCTCGTGCAGTTCCTGGTGTGAGGGCACCCGGAGAACGGCGAAGGGCGCCGGCCGCAGCCGGCGCCCTTCAGCGGTTCGTTCAGCGAAGTGCTGCGATCAGAGCTTGATGCTCGGATCGATGAACTGGTTGGTGACGATGTCCTCCGGGGTTACGCCTTCCTTGGGCGACGTGCCCTGAGCCTCGTAGATCGGGACGGCGATCTCGATGAGACCGGCGACGCGATCCATGTCGAAGCTGCCCATGACGCCGTCGGTGCCGTTGGCCTGGAGGCCATCAGCCTTGATGGTGGCCACGCCGTATTCGGCTGCGCCGGCGCTGTACGTCCAGCCGAAATCGCCACCGAAGGACTCGACCGCGGCGAGGATGACCTCGTTGCCGTGAGCCGGATCGGTGAGGTAGTCCACCGCAGACTGCTGGATCATCGGGACCAGCTTGGTGAAGCAGTCCGCGTAGGTCTCGATGTTGCCCGGCTTGGTCGCGATGCTCTGGGCGTAGTTCTCCCAGCCGATGTCGTTGATGTACTCGTACGCGACATCCTTGCCCCAGTCGGTGATCTCCTCCTTGTAGAGGTACGGCTCGGCCGAGCCGAAGCCCTGCTGAGCAGCGCCGCCCTCGTCAGCGATGAAGAGTGCGGGGTCGCCGGTGTAGGAGCCGTCCACCTGGTCTTCGCTGAGCACGCCAGTGGCGGTGAGGAAGTCCATATAGGCCGCGCCGCCGAAGTAGCGGACCGTCACGCCGGCTTCACCGAGATCGGCGATGCCCTCGACATCCGGGTAGGTGGCGGGGTCCCACATGATCATCTGCGGGTTCTTCTCGAACCCGGACATGATGGCCTTCGTGGGGAACTCGCCGCCGGAGAACTGGATGGCCTCGTCGGTGTAGACGAAGCCCAGCAGCACGTCCTCGTTGTTGTACATGATCTCGGTGACGGGGCTGAACTGCTGGGGCAGGCCGCCAGAGCGGATCTGGATCTTGACGCCCGTGTCCACGCCACCGGCAACCAGCGGGCCGGTGACGTACGCCTTGCCGGCGTCCATCTCGTAGCCATCGCCGACGAGATTGTACAGGAAGCCGTGCTCGGCTTCGGGCATCCAGTCCGTCTGGATGACGACCGTGTCCGGGCACAGGCCGGCAAGCGAGGCGCCGTCGCCGCCTGCCGTCGTGTCGTCCGGGGCCTCTGTGCTGGTGGGGGCCGCTTCCTCGTCATCGCCGCAGGCGGCAAGCACGAGGGTCGAGGCCAGGGATGCGGCCAGCAGTTTCCTGCTGAGTCGGTACTGCATGTGGTACTCCTTGTTCAGGTTGTTCACGCTGTGGGTTCGGGAGGACGCCGGGACGACCTCGGGTGGTTGGGGACTGTCAGCTGCCTCGTCGAGTGGCTTCGTGCCAATGGCCGACGACGAGCCGGCCGATCCAGCTGAAGACGAAAAAGACACTGATGCCGAGGGCAGCGGCAACCAGCAACCCGCCGTACATCGGCGGGTACAGGAGGTCCGTGCGGAACTGCTCCATCACGATGCCGATGCCTGGCTTCTGGCCTTGGCGGAAGAACTGCTCGCCGACGATGGCGCCGATGACCGAGAGACCGGCAGAGATCCGGAACCCGGTGAAGATCGCCGGCATCGCTGCAGGGAACTGCAGCTTGAAGAGCCGGGTGAAGCGGCCTGCGTTGCGCAAGGTGAATAGGTCGTGTTGGGAGGCATCGACGGATGTGAGGCCGAACAAGGTGTTCGTGACGATCGGGAAGAGGGAGATCATGACGCACACGTAGATGCGCGAGGACATCCCGCCTCCGAAGACCGAGTAGATGATCGGCACGATGGCGAGCACCGGTGTGGCCTGAAGGGCCACCAGGTACGGGTAGATGGAACGCTCCGCCCACACTGCCTGTGCCATGAACACCGCCAGGGCCATGCCGAGGACGATGGTGATTGCCAGGCCGACGAAGGCTGCGTAGCTCGTCCACCCGAGCGCCGTCAGCAACTGGTCGCGGAAGAACTTGTCCAGGAACGCGCGATCGATAACGGTGGCCAGCGACGGCAGCAAGCTCGGGCGCTTGTTGAGAAAGCGGCGCATCCCATCGCGGTGCATGTACTCCCAGATGCCGACAAACAGCAGGAAGACGACGACCGGGCCGACGTAGGTGCTCAGGGCGCCAGTCTTCTGGCGGCCTGGAGGGGCCGCAAGGTCGTCCACCACTGGGACGGTGCCGAGAATGAGCGCGGCGTCTTCGGCGATCTGGGATGAGTCGTCAGCGGCGTTCATGCGTGGGCTCCGCGCAGCTCGTGGGAGATCTCGCCGCACAGGCGGGCGAAGGCAGGGTCGAAGCGCAGGTCGGGCACCCGCGGGTACTCGAAGGGGATGGCGTAGTCGGCGACGATGCGACCCGGGCGGGCGCTCATCACCAGCACCCGAGTGCTGAGGAAGACGGCCTCGCTGATGCTGTGGGTGATGAACAGGCCGGCGAACCCCTGCTGGGCGAAGAGCTTGATGACCTCGTCGTTGAGGCGCTCGCGGGTGATCTCGTCCACTGCGCCGAACGGCTCGTCGAACAGGAACACCTTCGGGTCGAGCACCAGGCTGCGCGCCAGGGAGGCACGCATCTTCATGCCACCCGAGAGCTGCTTGGGGTACTTCTTCTCGAAGCCGCTGAGGCCCACTAGCTCGATGGCGGCGGCGGCGCGGGCGGCACGCTCGGCCTTGCCGACGCCCTCCAGTTCGGCCAACAGCTCGACATTGCGCTGCACGTTGCGCCACTGCAGCAGGGTGGCGTCCTGGAACACGTACCCGAGGGAGCGGCGGTCCACCGTGACCGAGCCGGTGGACGGCTTGTTCAGGCCGGAGGCGACCTTCAGCAGGGTGCTCTTGCCGCAGCCGGACGGGCCGACCACGGTGACGAACTCGCCTGGGCTGACGGTGAATGAGGTTTCGCTGAGCGCGTGAGTTCCGTCGGGGTACACCATCGAGACCCCGTCGAAGCTCAGCGCAGGGGCAGGCGCCGAGTTGGACATCGAGGCAACCCTAGTGGAGCCGACGGCATGGTCCATCGTTGCCCTGTTCATCAGTGCATCACCATCCCGCCACTGACGTTCATCGCCTCGCCGGTGCAGTACTTGGATTCGTCGCAGGCCAGGAAGAGGGCCATATCGGCCACTTCTGCCGGCTCCGCGCACCGCCCGAGCGGGGACATGGACGACCACTTGGCCACCATCTCCGGGGTCCGGGTCGCGGCGCCCATCTCGGTGAGGACATAGCCCGGACAGACGCAGTTCACCCGGATGCCGTGTGCACCGAGCTCCATCGCGGCCACCCGGGTGAGGCTGATGACCGCCGCCTTCGATGCTGCGTAGTGGGCCTGGTTCGGCGAGCCGACCTTGCCGCCCATGGACGCCATGTTCACGACCGCCCCGCCGTGCCCGGCGACAATCATCGCCTTCGCTGCGACCTGGGTGGTGAGCAGCATCGACCGGACGTTCACCGCGAACGTGCGATCCCAGTCCTCCACGCTGATCTCCAGCAGGGGCGCCATGTGCAGGATGCCGGCGTTGTTCACCAGCACATCGATGCCTCCCAGGACCTCGATGGCCGCGGCGGTGGCGGCCACGGTGGCAGCAGGGTCCACGAGGTCCACCTCGATTGCCGTGGCCCCGAGTGTGGCGGCGGTGGCGGCGCAGAGGTCGCCCGCCCGATCGAGCAGGGCCAGGTGTGCACCCTCGGCGGCGAAGCGGGCGGCGATGGCCGCGCCGATGCCACGGGCGGCGCCGGTGACCACGACCTTGCGGCCGAGCAGGCGTCCGGTTGCGGGGGCATCGCGATCGGTCGTCATGACGATGCGATCGTACGACAGCCAGTGTGACGGGCGGCGCGTGGGGCTGTGAACAGTGTGTTTCGTGCTCGGCTCAGCCGGGGAGGAGGCGGCCGGCCATGATGACCCGACGCCCGCCAGGCCCAGTGGCGATCGCCTCGCGCACGGTGGCGGCCGGGAGGAGTACAAGGTCGGCCGCGTGCCCCACCGCGGTGCCCGCCGCGGGCAGCCCGGCCATCGAGCGCACGGCGCCGGACACCGAGTGAAAGGCCTCGTGCGGGAGGAGGTGGCCGGCCATCACCATCAGGGCAGCAGTCTCCAGGCAGTCGCCGCGGCCCACCGGGTTGAACGGGTCCTGCAGGTTGTCCCAACCGGCAGCGACGTTCACCCCCGCAGCACGGAGCGCAGCGATCGGGGCGAGCGCCCGGGGCATGGCTTGCTGGTGTTCCCGGCCCTGCAGATACAGGTTGCTGGCCGGCAGGGCCACCACCGTCACCCCCGCAGTGGCCAGCGCTTCGGCCACCTGATGCTGTTCAGCCTCTGGCCGGAGGCACAGGCTGACGCAATGGCTGGCCGTGACCCTCTGGGTGAACCCGCGGTCGACCGCCGCGGCCAGGTAGGCGAGGGTGGAGCGGTTGGGGTCGAGGTGTTCGTCGGTGTGCAGGTCCACCGGCAGCCCGGCGGAAGCGGCGGCCTCGAGGAAGTGATCGATCGCGGCCTCGGCGTCGTTCTCCAGATGGGGGCAGCCGCCCACCCCGTCCACCCCGAGCGCGATTGCGTCCCGCAGGAGGGCCCGCTGGTTGGCCCCCGCGGGGCCGACGACCGGGGAGCCGTTGAGGGCCACCACGTCGATCCGCACCAGGTGCTGCAGCCGTTCACGCACTGCGAGGAGCGCCTCCACCGAGGCGAGGCCATTGCCGTCGGTGAGGTCGGCGTGGGTGCGGATGTACGTGGCCCCGTTGGCGGCGATCAGGCGGGCGGCGCGCTCCGCCCGGGCCTCGGTGTCGGCCCGGGTGATCCTGTCGCGCGCCGCTTCGATAGCCCGGATGGCACCCATCAGGTCGCC
>JBPOIX010000109.1:0-3148 GCA_052034175.1 Actinomycetota bacterium | reverse complement strand
TTCTGCTTCTCGAGAACACATCGCCACACCCGATCTACACCGCCGAGGGGCGTGTAGCTCGCTACACCGAGGCCTGGGACACGTACGTCGAGCACGGCGCATGGATGCAGACCGTCGTGCAGCGGCTCGAACACGGTGACCTCCAGGCGTCCGCGGATGCGTGGCACCACGTCGATCAGGTGAAGGTCGACGAGGCGTACCGGACCGTCATCGGTGAACGGGAGGAGCACCGCCCCGGCATGAGCCTGTTGCAGCAGGCGCGGAAGCACTTCGGGCTCTTGCCGCCACGCAGCGACGAACCCGTCGTGCGCGACCGGCGCATCCGGCCGTCCGACAGCAACGAGGCGTGGGGCCGGTCAACCGCCGGCCTGTGTACGGGCTGCGGCACGACGACGATCAGCCATTCCCAGCGGGCGAAGCTCCACGCGGCCTTCCGTCGTCACGGCGATCTGTTCGGGCCGTTCCCGACACGCGAGCAACGCAACCGGGTAGAGGTTCCCTGTTGGCCGCAGGTGACCATCGCCGCCAAGGGCGTCGCCGAGCACATCATGCCATGGAGCCAAGGCGGGGCGACCAACGCCGGCAACCTCACCAACGCGTGCGCCGCGTGCAACTACTCCCGCGGCGACACGTCGATGGACCTCGCTGGCGTCGCCGCCTACACAAGCAGCCACACGGGATCGGGGGAGAAGGCGTAGTCGTTGAGGATGGGGCCGCCGAGCGGGATGCGACGTTGTGCGGTGGTGTACAGGGTGCGCGACAGATCCGAACGGGCGACCACGACCCGAGCCGGTGTATCTGGAACACGACTGATCTCACCCCTCGCTACCATCGGCACGTGGCTGCGTTGACGCTCGAGGTGCACCTCACGGTGGACGGGTGCGGGCCGCAGCGGCTGGCGGAGGTGCTCGCCGAGGTGCACCCAGCGGCCACGGTGACGCACGTGGAGCTGGACGACTCCGGTGAGCATGCCCAGCTGATGGCCACGTGGCACCAGCCGGCGCCGCTGGGGGATGCGTTGCGAACCGGTGAGCAGTTGGCCGCACACCTGGCCGCGCGCGGCATCATCAATCGGCGGTTGAAGGTGGAAGCCGACATCGAGGCCGCCGACCCGGCGGGCAACGCCGAAGCCGCCGCCGCCCACCCCGGGCGCTACCTCGAACACCATGTCCTGGTGGCCGTCAACGACGAGCGGCGGGCGGCACTCGAGGCGATCGCCACGCGTCACCAGGCGCGGGTGTCGCAGCGGGCGCGGCGGCGAGAGGGGCCGGTGGCAGAACGGTTCGTCAACCAGCGGTGGTGGCAACCAGCGGACACGGCCGCCGCCGCGGACGCGTTCACCGCGCTGCTCGCTGCGCTGCGGGCCGACGGCTTCACCGTCCTCAAAGCCACCGCAGAGCGCGTCTTGCACGACACCAACCTCGCGCTCGACGGCGACTGGCTCGGACCCACCGCCGGGCCCGCCGGGCCCGCCGAAGGCCACCCGACACCGCCCGAGGAGCGCCGATGACCCAGCCGACCCGGACGCCGCCCACGCTGCCGAGCACGATCGCCGGGCGGCCGGTGGAGATGCAGCACGTGTTCGACCCGGCGATGCGTCACTACGTGCATGGCTATCGCTTCGGCGGCCTGCCGGGCGACGCGGGCGTGGACGAGCAGCTGGCGTGGAACGACCTCCACCTCTCGCGCAGCGCGCTCGTGCTGCGCACCCTGATGGCGGGCCCGCTCGGCGAGCACCTCGTGCTGCGCGGCAGTTGGCTGCTGCACCTGTGGCTCGGGGCCGAGGCCCGCCTTCCCCACGACCTGGACTTCGTGGCCGTCGGCAGCGACCTGAGTGTGGACCATCTCCTCACCACCGCCGCCAACGAGCTGTCGCGCAGCGACGCCTGCCGCCAGGCGGGGCTGTTGGCGGGCGAGATCAGCACGGCGTCGATCTGGGCCTACGAGAAGATCGAGGGCCGCCGGCTGGTGATCCCGTGGGTGGTGGGCGGGCGCTCGGGCGCGGTGCAGGTGGACCTCACCGTCGACGAGGATGTGCCGCTGCCACTGGAGCACCTCGACGTCGACGGGGTGGCGGTACGTACCGTGTCGATGGAGATGGCGCTGGTGTGGAAGCTGATGTGGCTGGCCACCGACGGCTACCCGCAGGGCAAAGACCTCTTCGACGCCGTCCTGCTGACTCGCCACACCTCCCTCAGCGACGAGGGTGCGGCCTGGCTGCGCGGCGCCCTGGCCAAGGAGCTCACCGGGACGTACGCGACCGACCCGAGCTTCGCGGTCGACCACGTCGAGTGGCAGCACTTCCACGCCGAGTACCCCGCCATCGCCACCACCACGTCACCCGCGGCGCTCGACGCCGAGCTGCGCCGGCACGTGCCCCGCCAGCCACCGCTCGAAGGCTTCCCTGCCACCTGAGCTGGTGGACACCTACCTGCAGCACGTGATCGCGGCCACGGCGCGGGCCGCCGCGGAGGCACGCCGACTGGGCGACGACCTGAGTGCAATCGTGGCCGAGTGGCGGCAGCAGGGTGGGATCCGCCATGGCAGCGTTGCCGCCACGATCATGGCGAGCCTGGTGCAGCAGCCGGTGATCTCCGCCGCCGACAACCCTGCGACCCATCGGACCGACGGGACGCGGCCCGAAGGCTCCACGGTGTACCGCGCGCTTACAACCTGGTGGCGGCTGGCGTCCTCACCGAGATCACGGATGCCCGCCGCAACCGTGCGTGGGTCGCCACCGAGATCACGGCCGCTCTCGACGACTTCGCACGCCGTCTCGGCCGGCGCGAGAAGTCGTCCACCTGACGCCTCGTTCGTCCGGCCCGCCGTCTCATCAGACGGGTGTCCTGCGCGAAGCTGCCGCCATGCAACTCGCCCCCCACTACGGCAGCGAGCCGATCCTCACGCTCGACGGCGATCCGTCCCTGATCGCTGCGCCGGCCATCCGCCAGCTGCGCCGTCTTGCGGTCACGCTGGCCACGTTCACCGACGAGCAGTGGGCACACCCGAGCCGCTGCGAGGGCTGGACCATCCGCGACGTCATCCTCCACCTCACGCCCACCAACTCGTACTGGGCGCTCTCCGTGGGTGCGGGGTTGCGCGGCGAGCCCACACGGTTCCTCGGCACGTTCGACCCCGTCGCCTCGCC
>JBPOIX010000319.1:0-5141 GCA_052034175.1 Actinomycetota bacterium | reverse complement strand
GGAGAGGCCGAGCACCTGGGTGAGCACGAACGCATCGCGGCGCTCCGGCTCCAGGGCATCGAGCAGCTCGCCGAGCGCCTCGTCGTCGTTGACGCCGGGCTCCACGACCGTGAGCTGCGACATCCGGTGCAACAGCCGGCGGCGGCGCTGGCGGCGACGGATGTCGTCGGCGCAGACCCGCCGGGCGATCGAGAGCAGCCACACCTGCACGGGCGTCTCGAAGCGATAGGTGGGCAGCGACTTCAGGGCTCGCAGGAAGGTGTCCTGCACGAGGTCGTCCACATTGTCGTCCGAGCCGAGCGCCGCGCACAGGCGCCAGACGGCGGGCTGGGTGGCGCGGACCAGCGCCGCCACGGCGACATCGTCGCCTTCGAGCGCAGCCTCGGCATAGGCGCGAAGCGGGTCCAGCACGTCCACGGCTCTATCATGCCGCGGTGAGCGCCCGAAGTTCGAATTCCTCGGAACTTCGAGCCGCCGACGGACGACAGGAAGACTGTGGCATGTGATCGCTGGCAACAGGCCATCTCGGCCATCGCCGACGGGGAAGACCCCGGCGTCGAGCCGCGCCTGCTGACCGCACACCTGGCCTCCTGCGCATCGTGCCGTGCGTTCGAGGGGTTCATCAGCGGGCGGTCCGCGGCGGGCGCACCGCGTCTGCAGACGGCGCCCTCCATGCCCGACCTGTCTCGCAAGGTCACCAAGCTCAACGCCATCGCCGATCGCGCCGGCTCGATCAGCATCGCCCGGGTGCTGCTGGCCATCGTCGGTGCGGAGGTCATCGTGTTCGCGCTCCGGGCCCTGGTCCTGGGCGACGACAGCGATTCCTCGGTGCACGCCGCCCGCCATCTGGGCGCGTTCAGCATCGCCTACGGCGTCGGCCTGATCGTGGTGGCGGTGCGGCCGGCGCGGGCACGCACGATGCTGCCGGTCGCCGCCGTGCTGGCAGGGGCGCTGGCCATCACCGCCATCGTCGACATGATCAACGGCGAAGTGCCGTTCATCAACGAGACCTCACACATCCCCGAGATCCTCAGCGTGGTGCTGGTGTGGCTGATCGCCGTGCCCTCGGATCGCCGCCGGTGGCGTCGGGCCGCGGCGCCGGTGGCTCCGCTGCGCGCCGTTCAGGCAGCCGACCCGCCACGGCGCGTCGCCAACGAGGGCTGAGCCGGGTCAGAGGGCCTGACGGGCGCCCGACCGGCGCTCAGACCGGCGCTTCGACCCGGCGCAAGGGATGCTGCTGGCGCGGCTGGTGATCCCACAGGTCGGCCAACAGGTCGGACTTCAGGGCCGCCACCGCAGGGTCCGCCCACCGGTTCACCTGCTGCAACGGGTCGTCGGCCAGCGAGTACAGCTCCCCCTCGGTGCCGTCGTGGCTGTAGCCCGGCCCGTAGGCGGTGCACACCCACCCGTCGCGGGTGATGGTTCGGACGTGCACGTCCACCCCGAACAGGGCGCTGTCCCACTCCGTGAGCACACGCTCGAAGCCGCGGGCATCGGCGTCGGAGTCGTCCACCGGAAGTGCCCTGCCCTCCATCCACGCCGGGGCAGCGAGGCCGGCGATGGCGCAGAACGTCGGCGCCAGATCGACCAGGCCCACCGGCCGCGAGACCGCCGCCGGGGTGGCGGCCGTGGACGGCGCAGGCCGCCAGATGAGCGGGAGACGCATCAGCGAATCGACGTGGTACGGCCCCTTGAACAGCAGCCCGAAGTCCCCCTGGAACTCGCCGTGATCGGTGGTGAAGATCACGTCCACGTCGTCGGCCCAGCCGCGAGCAGCGATCGCCTTCATCACCCGGCCGAGTGCCTCGTCGATCAGTTCGCACTCGATGGCGTTGCGCGCGTTCACCTCGCGCACCTGATCTGCGGTGAGCGTGGCCGGCACCCAGCTGAACGGGGCTTCGTAGTTGCTGACCAGCGTGCCGTCGTACCAGGCCTTCCAATGCCGCGGTTTGCCGTCGAGGATGGCCTCCCGCTCGGCGGCCGTCTGCGGGTAGCCGGCGGGCAGGGGCACGTCGCGCCAGTCGATGCGGCCGAGCTCGCTTTTCGGCGGGTCCCACGGGTGGTGCGGGTCGGGGAAGCTCACCCAGCAGAACCAGTCGTCCTCGGCGGGCAGCGAGTCCAGCCAGGAGATCGTGCGGTCGGCCACCCAGTCCGTGTGGTACCACTCCTTCTGGATGGCGTTGTCCCACACCTGGGGGGCGTTCGTCTCGCCACCGCCCATCGAGTTCACCTCCAGCGCCATGTCCAGCACCGGGTAGAACATGCCGACGGCCTCCGGGTGGGTGGCGGCCAGCCAGCGGGCATAGTGCAAGAACCCCTGCCCGCTGTGGGTGGCGGCCTCGAAGTGCTCGAAACCACGATGCGGCGCCGGCATCCCGTCGCGGGCGAAGCGGTTCTCGGCGAAGCGGGCGAAGGGGTCGAGGAACGGTTCGAAGTGCGGCTTGCCGATCAGGGCGGTCCGGTAGCCGGCGTCGTGCAGCACCTCGGCCACCGACGGCGCGTCCACCGGCAACGGCACCCCGTTCATCCACACGCCATGGGTGCTCGGGTGTTGGCCGGTGATGATCGTGCTGCGCGACGGCATGCACACCACGCTCTGCGGGTGGGCCCGCTCGTAGCGCACGCCCTGGGCCGCCAGCCCGTCCAGGACGGGTGTGCGCGCCAGGGTGCCGCCGTTGCAGCCGATGGTGTCGTAGCGCTGCTGGTCGGTGGTGATGAACAGGATCTTGCGGCCCATCAGACGGCCCCTCCCTCGGCGCTCGGCGCCTCCATCTGGCGTTGCAGTTCGTCCAGCGCACCGGCCGTGCCGCCGCCGATGGTGAGCGCCATCGTCCGCGGGTCGGCCTCGGTGGTGTAGACGACGACGCAGGTGCCGTCCCCCATGTCGAGCACGTCGATCGTGCCGCGATGGAACTGGAAGATCGGCGCGGTGATGCGGTACTGGAAGCGGCGCAGCATGTGATCGTGGGTGACGATCTCCTCGGGCAGCGGCATTCCGGAGGCGAGCACGATGACCCGGTTCTTGCCCTCGACCTGGCACGACGTGATGCCCGGAAACCAGGTGTGCAGCGCCGCCGGGTCGCCGACCAGCGCCCACACGTCGTCGGCCGAACGCCGCAGGTGGATGTGGTGGCGGACGGTCCCCAACGTCATGGCGGCACGATAACAGTTGTCAGTCAGGCTGTCATGAGCTGGGGGCGGTGAGCTTCCGTGCGTAAGCCATGGCGTGCCGCAGGGAGTCGGTGAAGGCGTGCCCGGTCCAGGCGATGTCGAAGGCCGTGCCGTGGTCCACCGAGGTGCGCACGATCGGCAACCCGAGGGTGACGTTCACCCCGGTGTCGAAGGCCAGCAGCTTCATCGGGCCGTGCCCCTGGTCGTGGTACATGCACACGATGGCGTCGTAGCGGCCGCGGTGCACCGCCTGGAAGAACACCGTGTCCGCCGGGTGGGGGCCACTGACGCCGAGGCCTTTCGCTCGAGCGGCCTCGATGGCCGGGGCGATCTGCTCGATGTCCTCCCGGCCGAACAGGCCGTGCTCGCCGGCGTGAGGGTTGAGCCCGCAGACGGCGATGCGCGGATTCGGCAGGAAGCGCGCCAGCACCTCATGGGTGAGCTCCACGACATCGCCGACGCGCTGTGGTGTGACCCGGCCGATGGCCTCCGCCAGCGAGCAGTGGGTGCTGACATGGGTGACCGCCAGCGAGCCGTGCGGAGTGGCGGCGGTGAGCATCATCGTCACCTTCTGCACACCGCACAGCTCGGCGATGAACTCCGTGTGCCCCACGAAACTCGGGTCCGTGAGCTGGGTGGCTTCCTTGTTCATCGGCATCGTGACGATGCCGGCCACCCTTCCCGCCAGCGCGTCGAGGGTGGCGCGCTCCACGTAGGCACGCGCCGCTGCACCCGCGGCGGCGTCGAGGTTTCCGGGGCGATGGTCGGCGGCCGTCAGCAGCCCGAGGTCCACGAGTGGCAGGTTCGCCCAGTCGACCTCCAGACCGAGCAGCCGCGCGCCGTGCCGCAGGATCTCGGCGTCGCCATAGACGACCATGTCGTCGCCCAGCTCGCCAGCCGCGTGAGCACGGAGCACGATCTCCGGCCCGACGCCCGAGGCATCGCCCATCGTGATCGCCAGCGGAGCTCCCATGCTGCGCCACGGTACCCGGCCCGCCCGCGCGTCCCGCCGTCACGCACGGCGGAGCAGGGCGACAAGGGCATCGGGAGGGCCGAAGCCACCGGCCTTGGTGACCACGACCGGGCCGGAGCCATCCGCCGCCCGGCTGACCGGCATGCCGGGTGCCGCATATCCGCCCACGAGGCGAGGGCCGTTGCCGAGCACCGCGGCGGCGGTGTCGCCGCCGATGACGACCACCGTGGCGAACTCATGGAGGCGACTGCGCACCCGGGCCGCAAGGCGCTCCGCAGCGGATGGGTCGAGCGGGCCCGACGCAGGCGGGGCCGCGGCGATCTCGATGTCCGGGCACGCCGCGGCCAGCGCCGCGAGCTGCAGGGCGGAGGCTTCCGTCGCGCTCCCGCACACCACCAGCACCGGCCCCTCCGGCACCAGGCCGGGCGCAACGGGGCCGGCCAGCGGGGGGCCGGCCGGCAGCGGGTCTCCTCCTGCGACCCTCCCGGGGCCGAACCGTGCCCTGGCCACTGCCCCGAGGGCGCCGGCCGGGCCGGCCACCAACACGTGCAGCGGCGCCACCACCTCGGCTGCGGCCACGAGGTCGGCGTCCGTTTCCAGGTCGAGCCAGACCATGGCAGTCCCCTCCAGCCCGGCGCCCAACTCGCGCAGGGTGACTCGCCGTGCCCGTGGCAGCCCCTCCCCCACGGCCGCCACGGGCGTGCCCTGCACGTGCACCACTCCGTCGCGGCAGGTCCGGCCCATGGCCGGCCATGCGGGCAGCACCACCACGGGCCGCAGCAGCACCCGCTGCCGGGCCGCCAGCTCCACCGCCCCGTTGCCGCGCACCGTGGAGTCGATCTTGTGCGCCGTCCACCCTGCTCGAACGGCGTCGACCTGCGCGGCGGCCGCCGCCGCGGCGCCCGCGGGCAGCGCCCGCGAGCCCAGGGCGACCACACATGCCGCGCCCAACGGGGCGCCGACCACGACGCTCGCCGGCGCGCCGACGACGACGGCC
>JBPOIX010000188.1:0-5287 GCA_052034175.1 Actinomycetota bacterium | reverse complement strand
GACGGGGAGCACGTTGGGGACGATGTGGCGGAACATGATCCGCCGGTGCCCGAGGCCCAATGCCCTGGCGGACTCCACGTAGGGGCGACTCGCTTGAGAGATCACGGCGCCGCGGATCATGCGGATGTCCGTGGGCGAGAAGAGCAGGGTGAGCACCGCCACCGTCACCCAGTAGCCGCCGTCCACCACGCCGGCCACGACCAACGCGATCAGCGTGGTGGGCAAGGCCAGCAACAGGTCGGCGTACTTGGAGAGGAACAGGTCGACCCACCCGCCGCGGTAGCCCGCCAGGGTGCCGAGCAACAGGCCGAGGAGCATCGAGCCGAGGGCGATGACGAGCGGGCCTGCCAGTGCAGAACGCGCTCCGGCGATCGCCAGCTTGGCGATGTCGCGGCCGTTCTGATCCGTCCCGAACAGGTGGCCGGGTGTGCCGGGCGGGGTGACGCCGGTGAGGATGTCCTGCCGGTCGGCGTCGGGCACCAGCCACTGCGCCGCACTGGCGAACACGGCCACGACGGAGAGCGGTATGGCCACCAGCACGGGCGTCCACGGGATCTTGCGCGTCGTCACGACATCCCCCGAGCACGCACTCGCGGGTCGATCATGTAGGTCAGCACGTCGACGGCCAGCGCGGTGAGGGCGATCACCAAGGCCGTCAGCAAGGTGACCGCCTGGACCACAGGGATGTCCTTGAAGGTCACGGAGCTGGCCAGGTAGCCGCCAATGCCGGGGAGGGCGAACGTGGTCTCGACGAGGATCGTGCCGCCGAACAGGAACGCGAACACGAGGCCCGACGAGGTGACGATCGGGATCAGCGCGTTGCGCAACACCAACCGGCGAACTGTGCGATCGGGCAGCCCGCGGCTGCGGGCGAAGGTGACGTAGTCCTGCTCCAGCTCGCCGAGCACGGCGGTGCGCGTCAGCTTGAACACCAGCGCACCCATGCCGATGGCGAGTGTGATCGCGGGCAGCACGAGGTGCCACAGTTCGTCGAGGAACCCGTCGCCTATGCCGTACACGGGGAACACCTCGACCCACACACCGAACAGGTAGAGCAGCACCAAGCCGATCGCGTAGCTGGGTGCGCCGACGCCCACGATCGACAGGAAGCTCACGCCGCGGTCGAAGGCCGAACCTGCCCGCCACGCGGCGCGCACGCCCATGGGGACGGCCACTCCGATGGTGAGCACGAACGCCATCAACGCCAACTCGAAGGTCAGGCGGGCGCGGCTCGCGAGCTCTGAGGTGACGGTGATGCCGCTGCGGATCGACTCACCGAAGTCCCACTGGAACACCTGCCCGAGCCACAGGAAGTACTGAGTGATGAACGGGCGGTCGAGGTGATACTGCTGACGGATCGAGGCGAGCAGTTCGGGCGTGGGCTCGCGCGGGCCGGCCAAGTTGCGTGCAGGGTCGCCAGGTGCCAGATGCAGCAGTCCGAAAACCACGAACGACAGCACCAGCAGCAACACCAGGGTTGCCGCGAGGCGAATGACGACGAACCGGGCCAGTGTCCCCCGCGCGAAACGCGAGGCCATGTGGCGGACCTCAGCCCTTGGTGAGGATGCGCGGCGTCCAGGGCGACAGCAGGGTGTACGAGCCGAAGTCTTGGATCGTGTACTTGTCCGCCAGCGCCACTGCAGCCTCGCCCCACCACAGCGGCACGTACGGCACGTCGGCGAGTGCGATCTCCTGCGCCTCGACGATGATGTCGACGCGCTTGGCCGGGTCGGTCTCCTCGCGGGCCTCGGCAAGCAGCGCGGCCACATCGTCGTTGGCGTACGACGCCGGGTTGCCCTCGGCCAGGAACCAGTTGATCAGCTCGGCCGGGTCGCCCGTCGCGTTGAAGTACCACATGTAGGCGATGCCCCAGTCGGGCGAGCCGATGGTGTCGTACCACTGCTCCACGGGCATCTCCTCGACTTCCAGCGAGATGCCGATCGACTCCAACTCCTGCGCCAGCGCCTGAAATGCGGAGCTGACCTGCGGCGCGCTGGACGAGACGCCGACCTTGGCGGAGAAGCCCTCGGGCACCTTCGACTGCGCCAGCTCGGCCTTGGCCAGCTCCAGGTCGTACGGCAGGTCGAGCACGGACTTCAGCTTGGTGCGGGCACCGTCGGCGCCGAGCACGGACTCGATCTGCTCCGGGGTGGTGAGCGCGGTGGCCACCTCGCCGTGCCCGCCGAGCAACTGCTGGACGAACGCCGGCCGGTTGCAGGCGTGAGCGATGGCACGACGGACGTGCACGTCGTCGAAGGGCTCCACCGCCGTGTTGAAGTCGATGCCGACGTAGCTGCGGTCCGGCTGGAACAGCACGTCGGTGTTGTCCGTGTCGTCCCACTGGTCGACCTGGTCGAAGGAGATGTTGAACGCGATGTCGATGTCGCCGGAGGACCGGGCGAGGATGCGGGTGGACTCCTCGGGGATGAACTCGATCTTGAGGTTCTTCACCGGCACCTTGCCGCCCCACCAGGTGTCGACGCGCTCGAGCTCCACACCACTGTCGGGCACGAACTTGGTGACCTTGTACGGGCCGGTGCCGAGCAGCAGCGACGACGGCGTGCCGATGTCGCCACCATTGGCCTCGACGAACTTCTGGGTGGTGACCCACATCGCGTTGGCCGCACACGGGCCCCACTCGAAGGCGACGTCGGGCGAGCTCAGCGTGATGGTGACCTCGTTGTCGCCGGTGGCCTCTGCGCCCTCCACGTTGGCCCAGTAGTAGGCCGTGTTGGGCGAGACGTTCTCGTCCTTCGAGAGGCCGACCGAGTAGACGATGTCGTCGGCGGTGACCGGGGTGCCGTCGCTGAACTTGGCGTCCTTGCGCAGGGTGTACACGTACGTGGTCGGCGAGGTCTGCTCCCACTTCTCGGCGAGTGCGGGCACCAACTTGCCGGTGCCGTCCGGAGCCACCAGGCCTTCGAGTACCAACGTGGCGACGTAGTAGTTCACGTTGCCGGCTTCCTTACCCGGATACAGGTTGGTGAGCGAGGACGGGAAGGCGACAGTGAGGGTGTCGATCTCCTTGGAGCTGCCTCCGCCGGTCGCACCGCCGGCGCTGTCCTCGTCGTCGCCACACGCCGAGGCGATGAGCGCCAACAGCGCGGTGGCGCCGGTGCCTTGCAGGAGGGTGCGGCGACTGACGGTGATGTGGCGGGTCATGAGGGCTCCTCGCGGATTCGGGGTGGTGTCCGTCGGCAAGCCGGGTGTCTACTCAAACTCGCCACGTGACGCGTGACAGTAGACGACTTCAACGGAGTCTGTCGAACGGATCAGCCGTCCGCGATGACGAGCCGCCTACCGCGTCCGCATGGTTGCGAGGCCGTCGCCGGACAGATGGTCGAGCGCCGATCGCCGGCCCGCGAGCGCGAGGAGCAGTTGCTGGACAGGGCCTTCGACGACAGGCCCGGAGCCCGTCGACCATTCGGCATCGGTCGCTCGCATCGTCAGACCGGCGATGCGCTGTTTGGAACCGAAGACCGGCTGGACGTTCTTGAGGTGATCGAGCACGGCGATGTAGGCCTCGACGGGCAGTGCGAACGGCGTGCCGACGCCCTCGGAAATGTCCGAAGAGTGCACGACGAGCTCGGTCAACACGCCGGGCAGCTTGAGGCCGGGGGGCATGGACCGCGAAGCGGCCGACGAGCGAGTCGCCTCAGCAATCTCGGAAGTCGACATGTCGGCGGTGATGCGTTGCACGAGCTTGGCGTTCATCTTGTCCAGGTTGAACCCGGAACCGACGAACGACCGGAACACCTTGCCCTTCGGAACGGTCGGGATCACCAGCATGTGTGCGGCGGTGTCCTTCACCGTCCACCCCGCGCACAGCGACGGCTTGGTCCAGTCGTCTGCGGTCAGCGCGGCGAGATAGTCGCCCAGTGCTGCACGGCCGTTCTTGATGCTCGTCCACATGTCCATCGGAGTCGTCCTCTTCTCGAGTGTTGTACAGAGTACGACGAACGAATGCGCACGATTTCGACAGCCGGCTGCGGTTACCCGGCCCCAGCCCAGCAGGTCAGCTGAAGAGCTTCTTGGCGATCACCATGCGCTGGATCTGGTTGGTGCCTTCGTAGATCTGGGTGATCTTGGCGTCGCGCATCATGCGCTCCACAGGGAACTCGTTGGTGTAGCCGTAACCGCCGAGGAACTGCACGGCGTCGGTGGTGACCTGCATCGCCACGTCGCTGGCGAAGCACTTGGCCATCGCGCCCGCCATGCCCAACTCACCGTGCACGTCGCCCTCGTCGGCCAGCGCGCACGCCCTGTGCACCAACCCGCGGGCGGCTTCGATCTTCATCGCGCAGTCGGCGGCCATCCACTGCAAGCCCTGGTTGTCCGCCAGCGGACGGCCGAACGTGCGCCGTTCCTTCAGGTAGGCCACCGAGTAGTCCAGCGCACCCTGCGCCACGCCGACGGCCTGCGCGCCGATGGTCGGCCGGCTGCGGTCGAGGGTGTGCATGGCGATCGCGAAACCCTGCCCGACCTCACCGATGCGAGCGCTGTCCGGCACTCGCACCTCGTCGAGGCGGATGATGCCGGTGGGTGAGCCCTTGATGCCCAGCTTGTGCTCCAGCTTCTCCACCTGCACGCCCCAGCCGGCTTCCACGAGGAAGGCGGTGATGCCCTTGTGGCGGTCGTCGCTGGTGCGGGCGAAGATCGTGTAGAGGTCGCTGATGCCGGCGTTGGTGATCCAGCACTTGGTGCCGGTGATCACCCAGTCGTCGCCGTCGCGCACGGCCTTGGTGGTCATCGACGCCACGTCGCTGCCGGCGTCCGGCTCGCTGAGGCCGTAGCTGCACTGGCTCTCGCCGCTGCAGATGCGCGGGATGTAGTGCGACTTCATCTCGTGCGAGCCGAAGTTGATCACCGGCAGCATGCCGAGCTTGCTGATGAGGAACTGCAGGCTGGTGCTCACACAGGCCCGGGCGAGCTCCTCGGCCACGATCGCCTGATCCACGAGGGAGGCGCCGCTGCCGCCGTACTCGGCCGGGTAGCTGAGCGCCGTGAGCTCCATGCTCTTCAGGGCCTCGAACGTGTCCCAGGAGTACTCGGCCGTGCGGTCGATCTCGCCGGCCAACGGGGCGATCTTGGCCTCGCAGAACTGGCGCACGACGGCACGGAACTCGCGCTGTTCGTCGGTGAGGGTCATCGGTTGCGACATGCGCACCATCGTGCCACGCCTCGGCTCCGAACCAACAGTGTCCCCTTGTCACCCTGTTCCTCATCGACTCGGTGGTGCTGCCTCCGATGGAGGGCGGAGCTCCTCCTGGCTCACCCTGCCGTCGGG
>JBPOIX010000211.1:0-10612 GCA_052034175.1 Actinomycetota bacterium | reverse complement strand
TCGCCAGCGGCGTGCCCTCCCTGGTGAACGTCCTCACCGACCCGCTGGACGTCTCCCCCCGCACCAGCAACCGCGGATGAACCGCCGCGTGGTCATCCGCGCGCGCCGATGACCTCGCCACTGTGATGTCACAGAAGCGAACGCCGCGATCTGTGACATCACAGTTGCGTGCTCAAGGACTCTCGACACGTCCGTGGTGGCACTGCGGTAGAACTGGTGGCCATGCCTGACGACGGCCAAGTCCCCACGCGACATCGTCGCGTCTCGTACCACTGGGTGGTGTTCGCCGCGGCGTTCGTGGTGCTCGTGGGCGCCGCGGGGACGCGCAGCACGGCGAGTGTGCTGATCGACCCGCTGCGCGAGGAGTTCGGCTGGAGCCGCGCCACGGTGGGGTTCGCGGTCTCCATCAACGTGTTGCTCTACGGCTTCATCGGGCCGTTCGCCGCAGCCCTGCAGCAGAAGTACGGCCTGCGCCGGGTCACGGTCATCGCGCTGGCCATCATCGCCACCGGGGCCACCCTCACCACGCAGATGAGCCAGCCATGGCACCTGTTCCTCCTGTGGGGTCTCGTCGTCGGCGCCGGCACCGGCTGCATGGCGACGGTGTTCGCCAGCACGGTTGCCACCCGCTGGTTCGTGGCCCGGCGCGGCGTCGTGGTTGGCGTGCTCACCGCGGCAGGCGCCAGCGGCCAGCTCGTGTTCCTTCCGGTGCTGTCCTGGCTGGCCGAGCAGCACGGCTGGCGGTGGGTGGGTGCGATCGTCGGCATCGCCACCGCGTGCATGATCCCGGTGGTCGTGCTGTTCCTGCGCAACCGGCCGGAAGACGTCGGCCTGCGCGCCTACGGCGCCACGGAGGACCTTCCCCCGTCCACGCTGACGGGCAGCCCGGTGGCCAACGCCGTCGGCGCGTTGCGGGCAGCATGGGGCAGCGGCACGTTCTGGTTGCTGTTCGGCAGCTTCGCGGTGTGCGGCCTGAGCACCACCGGCCTCGTGCAGACCCACTTCATCTCCGCCGCCGGCGACCACGGCCTGAGCGGCCCCGAGGCGGGGAAGTACCTGGCGCTGATCGGTGGCTTCGACATCATCGGCACCATCGCCAGCGGCTGGCTGACCGACCGGTGGGACGCCCGCAAGCTGCTGATGGCGTACTACCTGCTGCGCGGGCTCAGCCTCTTCGTGCTCGACCCGGCGCTGGCGCACGGTGGCGGCGGCCTGTTCGGGTTCATGATGTTCTACGGGCTGGACTGGGTGGCAACCGTGCCGCCCACCATTGCCCTGTGCGTGCAGCACTTCGGCCGCGAGCGCGGCCCGCTCGTGTACGGCTGGGTCTTCGCCGGGCACCAGATCGGGGGCGCGCTGGCGGCCTGGGGTGCGGGCGCGCTGCACGATGTCACCGGCAGCTATGAGTTGCCGTTCGTGCTCGCCGGCGTGGCCTGCCTGGTTGCTGCCGGCGGTGTGCTGCGCATCAGGCGCGACCCGACGGTGCCGACGGCCCCTGCCCTCGTCTCGGTGTAGCCGCAGCAGCCTGCCGGCGGGCTCGCCGGCGTGAAGCTATTCGCAGCCGCCGCCGGGCTGGGGCACGATGTTGCCCGCGGCGTCGATGTCCCACAGCGGGGACAGGGTGCGCAGGTATCGCGGCACCATGTCCGTTTCCACCGCGACGGCCTTGGCTTCCAGGATCAGGTAGCTCTCCATCGCCAACTGGAACGTCTCGCGTTCGGTCACACAGTTGACGGCGGATGCCTGGCCGACGCTCTCGGCGTTCTCCCTGGCCCGTTCGGCGTAGCCGCACCCGGCGACGGCCGCGGCCAGGACAGGGAGCAGGGTGAGAGTGCGAGTGCGGGGCGTCATTGTGTCTTGTCCATGAATCGGTCGACCTCCACCAGAACGCGGGTGACCTTGCCTGCGGCCACCAGCCCTTTGGTATCGGACGCCGAAACCATGAACGTGAGCCGTCGCCCCTCGATTTTCTCGAGGATCGCTTCGGCCTCCACCGTGCCACCCACCGGGGTGGGCTGCAGATGATCGAGTTGAACGCGCATGCCGACGGTGGTGCACCCCTCCGCGAGGTGCCCGGCGAGGGCGGCACAGGTGGCCTGCTCGCAGAGCGCCACGACGCGCGGGGTCGCCAGCACCATCACCGTTCCGGAGCCCATCGCCACGGCGGTGTCCGCCTCCGTGACCACGAGCCGAGCGGTGCCTTTCAGGCCAGCCACTGCGCTCACGCCGGTCACGCTACTGCGAGGCATGCGGGGAACGGCGAACCAGTCGCTGGGTAGGCTCCCGCCCCATGACGGAACGGTCCATGATCGATCAGGACGTGCTCGAGCGCGTGCTGGCGGCGGCGGTGCGCACAGGCGCCGAGTTCGCCGAGGTGTACGCGGAGGACAAGCGGTCGACAGGCATCGGCCTGGACGACGGCAAGGTGGAGCAAGTCACCAGCGGGCGCGACCGGGGCGCAGGAATTCGCGTCATCAAGGGGGAGTCCACCGGCTTCGCCCACACCAGCGACCTCAGCGAGGCGGGCCTGCTCGCTGCCGCGGGCGCGGCTGCGGCCGCGGCCAGCCAGGGCAACGGGGGCACTCGCACCGTGGCGCTCACCCGCGGCCCGCAGCGCACGGTCAGCCCGGTGGCCCAGTACCCGGACGACGTGCGCAAGGCGGACAAGGTGGCCGTGCTGCAGCGCATCGACGACACGGCGCGCAGCATGCCCAACACCCAGTACGGCAACATCGTGCAGGTCAGCGCCGGGTATGCGGACAGCCGCAAGCACCTGCTCGTGGCCAACACCGACGGGGTCTTCGTCACCGATCAGCAGGTGCGCACCCTGTTGCGTGTCACGGTGGTGGCCGACGGCGACGGCGGCATGCAGACCGGGTCGCAGAGCGCCGGTCACACGATGGGCTTCGAGCTCGTCGGCGCCGTCGACGTGGAGGAACTGGCGCGGGACGCGGCGCGCATCGCGCTCACCAAGCTCAACGCCCGGCCGGCGCCCAGCGGTGCGCTGCCGGTGGTCATCAAGCAGGGCAGCGGCGGGGTGCTGTTCCACGAGGCGTGCGGGCACGGCCTGGAGGCCGACATCATCGCCAAGGGCGGCAGCGTCTACCGCGGAAAGAAGGGCGAGCTGGTGGCCAGCCCGCTCGTGACGCTCGTGGACGACGGCACGATGGCCGGCGAGTGGGGCGCGATCGGCTACGACGACGAAGGGCACCCCAGCCAGTACAACGTGCTGATCGAGAACGGCGTGCTGACGGACTACATGTGGGACTACCTCCGAGCCCGCAAGGACGGGCGGGCGCAGAGCGGCAACGGTCGCCGCCAGAGCTACCAGCACCTGCCGATGGTGCGGATGACGAACACCTACGTGCTCAACGGCACCGAGGAGCCGGACGAGATCGTGCGGGCCACCGACTACGGCGTGTACGTGGCCAAGCTCGGCGGGGGCAGCGTGAACACCGCCAACGGGGACTTCGTGTTCGGCATGACCGAGGCCTACCTCATCGAGAACGGGCAGATCACCGAGCCATTGCGGGAGGGCAACCTCATCGGCAACGGCCCGCAGGTGTTGCAGGACATCGACCTGCTCGGCAACGACTTCGCGATGGGCAACCCGGGCACGTGCGGCAAGGACGGCCAAGGTGTGCCGGTGGGCGACGGCCAACCGACGCTGCGGGTGAAGAGCCTCACCATCGGGGGGACGGCGGCATGAGCTCCGTGGACGAACTGCAGGAAATCGCCGACCGGGTCATCGCCCAGGCCACGGCGGGCGAGCACGTGGAGGCGTTCGTCTCCCGCGACCGGGAGACCGACATCCGTGTCTACGAGGGCGAGGTGGAGCACTTCGTCAGCGCGCAGAGCGAGGGCATCGGCATTCGTGTCATCCGCGACGGGCGGACAGGTTTCGCCTACGCCGGCACGCTCGACCCGTCGGCCATCGCCGAGGTGCTGGCCGAGGCGCGGGACAACGTCACGTTCGGCACCCCGGACGAATGGGCGGCCCTTGCCGACCCGGACGGTGTGGAGGTGGTGCCGCAGGAGCTGTGGAACGAGGCGCTGGCCTCGTTCCCGACCGACCGCAAGATCGAGCTGGCGAAGGAACTGGAGCGGCTGTCGCTGGCCGCCGACAGCCGGGTTCGCTGCGAGGACAGCAACTACTCGGACGTCGCCGCGGAGATGGCCGTCGCCACCACCACCGGCATTCGTCGCAACGGGAGGGAGAACGGCTGCTACGTCAGCGTCGGAACCCTGGCTGCGGATGGCGACGAGAGCCACACCGGCTTCGGGTTCAGCGTCGGCCGTTCGCCCGCGGACTTCGACCTGGAGAAGGCGGCCCGCGAGGCCGCCGAGCGCGCCACCCGCCTCATCGGGGCGATCAAGCCGCAGAGCAAGCGGACGACAGTGGTGTTCGACCCGTTCGTGACCGCGATGCTGCTCGGCGTGGTGTCATCGACGCTCAACGGTGAGGCGGTGGCGAAGGGGCGCAGCCTGTTCAAGGACCGCATCGGCGACCAGGTGGCCAGCCCGCTGTTCACGCTGGTCGACGACCCCACGAACCCGCTGGCCTACACCGCCACCGACCTCGACGGGGAGGGCCTCGCCGCCCGCCGCAACGAGCTGATCGCCGGTGGTGTGCTGCAGGGCTTCGTGCACAACAGCTACAGCGCCCGCCGCATGGGTACCCGCAGCACGGGCAACGCCGTTCGCGGCGGGTTCAAGGGCACGCCCGGCGTCGGTTGCCTGGCGCTGCAACTGGCGCCCGGCACCCGCAGCCAGGCAGAGCTGGTGGCCGACGTCGAGGACGGTGTGCTCGTGCAGTCCGTCCAGGGCCTACACAGCGGCGTCAACCCGATCAGCGGCGACTTCTCCGTGGGCGCGTCCGGCCTCTCGATCAGCAACGGGCAGGTGGGGGCGCCGCTGCGCGAGTTCACCATCGCGTCCACGCTGCAGCGGATGCTGCTCGACGTGGTGGAGGTCGGCGGCGACGTGGACTGGCTGCCGATGCGCTCAGCCGGCGTCAGCCTCGTGATCCGCGACATCACCCTCAGCGGCGCCTGACGGGCTGGCACCTCGTCACCCGAGTGGCCACTCGCATCCGGGATGCGAGTGACCACTCGGTTGCGCCCGTGCACTCGGATATGGGCCCGTGCACTCGGATATGGGCCCGCTCACTCGGATAGGGGCCCGCTCACTCGGATGGGTGCCGCCTCACTCGGGTGGGGCCGTCTCCACTCGGTTGGGTGCCGCCTCACTCGGGTGGGGCCGGGGTGGGGAGTCAGCGGCCGAGGGCGGTTTCCAGGGGGCGGCAGTGCAGGCCGAGGGCGGCGGCGTGGGACACGTCGAGCGCGATCCGGCCGGGGCGATCGAGGCCGGCGTCGGCCAGCGTGCCGCGAGGTACCCGGGAAGGGTCGAGGCCCATCCACCCGGCGAACGCGCACGCCAGGTCGGCGCGGCTGACCACCTGTGGGCCGGCCACGTGCAACGGGCCGCGCACCTCCGGCATCGATGCCAGGCGGACCACCGCCGCGGCGACGTCGGCGGCGTGCGCAGGGCAGCGGTACTCGTCGGTGAAGAAGCGCATCGAGCGCCGGCCGGCCACCGCGTCCGCCACCTCGCGCTGCCCGGGTGCGATGTGCTCCGTGCCGTAGAGCAGCGAGGTCCGCACCAGCACCGCAGTGGGGCACGCAGCCACCACGGCCGCCTCGGCCTCCGCCTTCCACCGGCCGTAGTCCATCGTGGCGTCGGGCAGGTCGGCCTCGGAGTACGGCCACTCGCGCCCGGCGAACACCACATCGGTGGACAGGTGGACCAGCCGCGCCCCCGCCGCCGTGGCGGCCTCGGCCACATGGCGGGAGCCGTCGACGATCACCCGCCGGTCGTCGCGGCGGTAGGCCAGGTGCACCACCACGGTCGGCTTCCAGGCGCGGATCTCCTCCAGGACCAGGCCGCGGCTGCGCACGTCGAAGGCCGCGCTGCCCGGCGCCAACAACTCCCATCCGCCTTGCTCGCTGGCCGGCAGCAGGTGGCGCCCGAGGAAGCCCGACGCGCCCGTGACCATCATCAGCCGCTTGCGGCCGGTGAACCATCGGGGTCGCGTCGTCACGGGCGCAACCCTACGGCCGCCCGCGGGCGGTACCGTGGCGAGCCGTGCCCACCCCGCACCCCGCCGCCGTCGAACGTCACCCGCACCTGGCCCAGCCAGTGCCCGCGGGTTGGGTGCGCGTCGACCTGCACAGCCACACAATGTGGAGTGGCGACAGCACCACCACCCCGGACGAGGTGCACGCCGCAGTGGTGGAGGCCGGGCTGGACGTGTTGTGCATCACCGACCACAACGCGATCAAGGGCGCTACCGAGCTGGCCGCCCACCTGCCGTGCCGGGTGATCGTGGGGGAGGAGTTGCGCACCCACGCAGGGGAGATCATCGGGCTGTTCCTCACCGAGCGCATCCCGTTCGGCACGGCCCCCGCCGAGGCGGCGCAGGCCATCCGCGCTCAGGGTGGCGTGGTGTACGTGCCCCACCCGTTCGACCCGATGCGGCGCAACATGGCCGAGCCCGCCCTGTACGAGTTGGCGCGCGCAGGCCTGCTCGACGCCGTGGAGGCCGTGAATGCCAAGACGTCGCTGCAGAGCCTGAACCGGCGCGCCGCCGAGTTCGCCGACGAGTTCGGGCTGGCCCATGGTGCCGGCAGCGACGCCCATGTGCCGCTGGCCCTCGGTGCGGCCTACGTCGAAATGCCGGACTTCGACGGGCCGCACGACTTCCTGGCCAAGCTCCGCCACGGCCGGGTCGTGGGCCACCACTGGGACCAGGCTCGCCCCTGGAGCCCGCGCATCCTGCCGTCCATCACGATCGAGTAGACCCGAGTCACTGTGCCCATCCTCCACGCCATCGTCCTCGGGTTCGTTCAAGGCCTCGCCGAGTTCCTCCCCATCTCCTCCAGCGGGCACCTGCTGTTGGTGCCCTGGCTGTTCGGCTGGGAGGACTTCGCCGGCGACCCCGGCATCAAGAAGGCGTTCGACGTGGCCCTGCACATCGGCACGCTGGCCGCGGTGGTGGGCTACTTCCGTCGCGACCTCGTCACCTATGTGCGCGAGGGTTTGCGGCTGGTGGTGCGGCGCGAGAAGCCGGTGGACGCCGACGGCCGGTTGGCGTGGCTGCTCGTGCTCTCGGCCTTGCCCGCAGCGGCCGTGGGCGCGCTGTTGGAGGACTTCATCGACGAACGGTTGGGCACGCCGGCGATCATCGCCTGCTCCCTGATCGTGTTCGGCGTGATCCTCGGCTGGGCCGACCGGCGGGCAGGCCAACGGAGCCTGGAGCACTACGGCCCGGGCGACGCGCTGAAGGTCGGTGCGGCCCAGGTGCTGTCGCTCAACCCTGGCACGTCGAGGAGCGGCATCACGATGACCGCGGCCCGCCTACTGGGCTTCCAGCGCGATGCCGCGGCTCGCGCGAGCTTCCTGATGGCCATCCCGGTCACGGCCGGCGCGGTGGTCTTCAAGCTCGCCAAGCTGGCCGGCGATGGTATTCCCGACGGGTTCGTGGCGCCGATGGTGGTCGGCATCCTCACCTCCGGGCTGTCCGGCTGGCTGGCGGTGTGGGGGACCATCCGCCTCGTCCGCACCCGCACGTTCACCCCGTTCGTGATCTACCGGGTGGCCCTTGGCGTGCTGGTGCTCAGCCTGTTGGCCACGGGCGTACGCTGACCCGATGTCGCCCACGAACGCTCACTCGGAGGCCTCCGCCCTCGTCATCCAGACGGTGCCGCTCGGGTTCCAATGGCCCACCGCGGACCCCTTCCTGTTCTGTGTGCACCACCTGGACCACTACCCCGCAGGGAACGGTTCGTTCGCGCCCGCAGCGTCGCTGGCCGGGCGCAACATCGGCAGCGACTTCGAACCGAAGGACGGCTGGCGGATGTATCACGGCAGCACCGTGCCCGGCTTCCCCGAACACCCGCACCGCGGGTTCGAGACCGTCACCTTCGCCCGCCAGGGCTACATCGACCACAGCGATTCGATGGGCGCCGCAGCCCGCTTCGGCCGCGGCGACGTGCAGTGGATGACTGCTGGGCGAGGCGTGGTGCACAGCGAGATGTTCCCCCTGCTCTCCACCACCGAGGGCAACACGTGCGAGCTGTTCCAGATCTGGATGAACCTGCCCGCCGCGGACAAGATGGTCGAGCCGCACTTCACCATGCTCTGGGCCGAGCGCTTCCCCGTGCACGAGCACGTGGACGACGAGGGCCACAGGGCCACCGTCACGGTCATTGCCGGTGAGTTCGCCGAGCTGGTGCCGCCCGCACCGCCTCCGTCGTCGTGGGCCTCCCGCCCGGACGCGGACGTGGCCATCTGGCACGTCGTGCTGGGGCCGGGTGCATCGCTCGAGCTGCCGCCGGCCCGTGGAGGACAGGGCACCAGCCGCGTGCTGTACGTCTTCGAGGGGTCGGCCACCGTGGGTGGCCAGGCTGCAGGGAAGGACACCGGCCTGGTGGTGCGGGCGGACATGGCTGCGCCGCTGCTGGCCGGGCCCGACGGCGCCGAGATCCTGATGCTGCAGGCGCGGCCGATCGCCGAACCCGTGGCGCAGTACGGCCCGTTCGTGATGAACACCCGCGCCGAGATCGAGCAGGCCTTCGCCGACTATCGGCGCACCGGCTTCGGCGGCTGGCCATGGGACCGGCCCGACCCCGTGCACGCCGATGCCGGGGCAGCCCGCTTCGCCCGCCACGCCGGCGGCCGGGTCGAGCACCCCGAGGCCGCCGCCCGCCCCGCCACCGAAGGCGCCTGACGCCGGGCCTCAGGCCTGGGCGGGAGGCGCGGGCTCGGCGGGGGTGGCGAAGTCGTCGAATGCGGCCAGCGCGCGCGGGCCGTACACGGTGGCCGGGCCGCCGTTCATCAGGATCGCCACGCCGATGGTCTCGGCCACTTGGGCGCGGGTGGCGCCCTTGCGTGCAGCGCCGCGGGCATGGGAGGCGATGCACCCGTCGCAGCGATGGGTGACGGCAATCGCCAGGGCGAGCAGTTCCTTGGTCGCCTCGTCCAGCGCGCCTGCGGCCATCGCCGCCTTGTGCAGGTCGGCGAACGCCTTCAGCGTGTCGGGGATCTCGTGGCGCAGTTCGCGCGCGATCGGAGCCAAGGCGTTGGCGACGTCGGAACCATAGAAGTGGGAGTGCTCGCTCATACCCCAGAGGGTATCTGTCGGTCGTCGGACGCGCCAGTGACCTACGGCCCGATAGAAACGGGGCCATGCATGCCGCCACCGTTGCCGTGTCCGCCGGCCGTCCCTCCGGCCAGGGCGACCCGCTGAACCACCCGATCGTGCTGGCCAGCAACTTCCGTGGGGAGGAAGGCGTGTATGCCCGCACCCACGGCACCCCCGGCTGGCACGGCCTGGAGGCCGCCGTCGGGGCGTTGGAAGGGGGGCGCGCCGTCGCCTTCAGCAGCGGGATGGCGGCCGCCTCCGCCGCCCTGTTCGCGCTGGCGCCGAAGGTGCTCGTGCTGCCCACCGCCAGCTACCTCGGGGTACGCGCCCTGGTGGCCGACCTCGTGGAGCAGGCCCGCCTGGAGGTGCGGTTCGTCGACATCGCCGACACCTCGGCCGCGGTGGCCGCCTGCGCGGGCGCGGATGTGGTGTGGGTGGAGACTCCCACCAACCCGACCCTGAGCGTTGCCGACGTGCCGGCCATCACCGCGGCCGCCCGCCGCGCCGGCGCCAAGGTGGTGGTGGACAGCACGTTCGCCACCCCGGTCTGCGCGCAGCCGCTGGCCGAGGGTGCGGACGTCGTGATCCACAGTGGCACGAAGTTCATCGGCGGGCACAGCGACCTGCTGCTCGGCCTGGCCGTGGCGGCGGCCGACGATGTGTACGACCGGCTGCACCATGCGCGGCTGGTGAACGGCTCCACCCCCGGCGCGCTGGAGGCCTTCCTCGCGTTGCGCGGCCTGCGCACCCTGCCCCTGCGGATGGAGCGGATGCAGGCCAACGCGGCGGAGCTGGTGGCTCGCCTGCGCGCCCACCCTGCCGTGGCCGACGTGCGCTACCCGGGCTTCGGGGCGATGGTGTCGTTCGTGCTGCGGGGAGGTGCGGACGCCGCCGATGCGGCGTGCCGTGCGGTGGAGCTGATCGTGCCCGCCACCAGCCTGGGCGGGGTGGAGAGCACGATGGAACGGCGGCAGAAGTACGCCGGCGACGCCCATGTGCCGCCCGGCCTGCTGCGGATGAGCGTGGGGATCGAGCACATCGACGACATCTGGGCCGACCTTGCCGCCTCCCTTGCCGCCGGTCGGGCCGCCGGTCATCGGTAGCGGCCGACCACCACGGTGCCGGCCTGGAGATGGGCCGCCGCGGCTGCGGCGCACTCTGGCGGCAGGAACACCTCCAGCCCGTCGGCGGTGACGGTTCCGGCCACACCGTCGCACAGCGGTGCGCCGTTGCCGAACACCGCCACCGGGTCGCCAGTGTGCAGCGCGGGCGCGTTCGCCGCGGGGAGCGCCAGGCCCACCCTGGTGGCCGGTGGGCCTGCGGCGTCGGCCAGGTCCGCGGTGGTGATGATCTCCCCGACGCCCACGACCCGCCCGGCAAGGCCCTCGGGAAGGGCGATCACGGCGTTGT
>JBPOIX010000418.1:0-2286 GCA_052034175.1 Actinomycetota bacterium | reverse complement strand
GTGCAGCGCCGGCGCCCGAACCCCGGCACGCCGACGCGGGCACTGCATGCAGTCCTGCGCGAGGTGGTGGCCGAACAGGGTGCCAACCAACCGGGTGTGCACGTGGGGGCAGACGCCTTCCCGCTCGGCCGATCTGTCTAGTCTCTTCGCCAATGGTTGACGTCGCCCTCCGCAGCAAGGTCCCCGGTTCCGTTCGCGCGTCCGTCCGGGAGTTCGAGGGCCGCGAGGTCGTCTGGGTGGAGGTCGACGCCTCCGACCGGCGCGGCGCGCTCACCAGCGAGTCCTCCAGCATGCTGGAGCACGGCGCCCGCACCGCGGCCGCCTGCCACCTCCCGCTCGTGTGCATCATGCGGTCCAGCGGCGCGGACATCGTGGAGGGTTTCGCCGCGCTCCACGGTTGGGGCCGCGCGGCGCGCGCCCTCACCGAGTGCTCCGGTGTGGTCCCCACGATCCTCATCGTGGACGGGCCTGCGGTCTCCGGGCCGGCCCTCCTGCTGGGGATCGCCGACCATGTGGTGATGACCGAAGCCGCCTACGCCTTCGTCAGCGGGCCGACGATGGTGGCCGAGTTCACCGGGGTGGTCATCGACAACGACGAACTCGGCGGAGCGGCCAGCCATGCCCGCTACAGCGGGGCCGCCACACTCGTGGCCAGCGGGCTCGAGGACGCCATCACCGCGGCCGCCCAACTGCTGGCCTACCTCCCGCAGCACAACGACGACGAGGCTCCGGCCTGGTCCACGGACGACCCGATCGAACGCCAGACCCCCGAGGCCGGCGCGCTGATGCCGTCCACCTCGACCGGCAGCTACGACGTCCGCGCCGTCATCCGCGCCATCGCCGACGACGGCGAGCTCCTGGAGCTGAGGCCGCGGTGGGCGAACAACGTCGTCACCGCCTTCACCACCATCGGCGGCATGCCCGTCGGCGTGGTGGCCAACCAGCCGCTGGCGTTGGCCGGCACGCTGGACATTCCGGCCTCGCAGAAGGCGGCGCGGTTCGTCGCCATGTGCGACGCCTTCAACCTGCCGATCATCACCCTCGTGGACACCCCGGGCTTCTACCCGGGCAAGGACCTCGAGTGGCGCGGCATGATCCGCCACGGCGCCCAATTGGTGTTCGCCTACGGCCGGGCCAGCGTGCCGCGCATCTGCGTGATCCTGCGCAAGAGCTACGGCGGCGCCTACATCGTGATGGACTCCAAGCGCATGGGGAACGACCTCTGCCTCGCCTGGCCGTGGGCCGAGTTGGCCGTGATGGGGGCCGGCCAGGCAGCCGCCATCCTGCAGCGTCGGGCCACTCCTGAGGAGAAGGCGGCGTTCGAGGCGGACTACACCGAACGCTTGCTGAACCCGTACGTGGCCGCGGAGCGCGGCTACGTCGATGCCGTCATCGACCCCGCAGAGACCCGCCAGATCATCGGTGAGGCGCTGCTGACGCTGCGCGACAAGCGGGAGACGCTGCAGGCGCGCCCACACGACAACACCCCGCTCTGACCGACCGGAGTCGCTCTCAAGAAAGCGGCGCGCGGGTTGGCTCCGAGGTACGGCCGCACCGCTAGTCTCAACCGCTGGGGAGGAAGCCCCCGTTTCACGTCCGTGGCCGCGAAGGGAACAACATGCCCGACACCATCACCATCACCGACGATCGCACCGGCAAGACGGTGACCGTCCCGATCGAGGGTGGGGTGTTCCCTGCGTCGGCGGTGCGTGAGCTCGACCCGTCGCTGTACATCTACGACCCGGCGTACATGCAGACCGCAGCGTGCAAGAGCGCCATCACCTACCTCGACGGCGAGGCAGGCATCCTGCGCTACCGCGGTTACCCGATCGAGCAACTCGCCGAGCGCAGCACCTACCTCGAGGTGGCGTACCTCCTGCTGAACGGTGAGCTGCCCACCTCGGAGCAGCTGGCGAAGTGGACCAGCGATGTCACCAGCCACACGTTCATCCACGAGAACATGCGCAAGCGCTTCGTCGACGGCTTCCACTACGACGCTCACCCGATGGGCATGTTGGTGAGCTCGCTGTCTGCCCTCGGCACGTTCTACAACGACGCCAAGGACATCCACGACAAGTCCAGCCGGGACAAGCAGATCCTCCGCCTGATCGCCAAGACGCCCACCCTCGCGGCGATGGCGTACCGCTTCTCGGTCGGCCTGCCGTTCGTGTACCCGAACAACGATCTCAGCTTCCCGGCGAACTTCCTGACGATGATGTGGAAGATCGGCGACTACCAGATCGACCCGCGCCTGGAGCGGGCGATGGACGTGCTGTTCATCCTCCA